>DATMBL010000432.1:0-16311 GCA_035559295.1 Candidatus Eiseniibacteriota bacterium | reverse complement strand
CGGTTATGGACGGGGGTGCCGACGGTCAACTGCCGGTTGCCGCTGGCGCGGTGGAGGTAGGTGAACAGCAGCGCGGCAAAGGCGTTGAAAGCCGAGGCGCGGGAAGTCACCGCCGCCATTTGCGGGTGGGCGAGGATGCGCCTGAACGCGTTACTCCGGGCGCCTTCGAGAACCCGCGAGATGCGGCGGATCCGACTGGTCCGCTTGACGGCCGGTTGGCCGTAAAATCGGATGGGCTCGCCCGGCTGCGCGAGCTTGCGTCGCCAGTGCGCTTTCGCTTCCGCGTATGCACGCGATTGCCGGTGCTTGCGCTCGTACTCGAGGTAATCGCGGTACGGCGGGAGATCGATCCGTTCGGGCAACCGTCCCTGCAGTGAAAGCGCGTAGAGGTCGGCGACACGCCGGAAGATCAGCCCGATCGACCAGCCATCGACGATGATGTGGTGCAGGTTCAGGTACCAAACGAAAGTCGCGTCGCCGATTTTGACCAAGGCGGAATCGAGTAGCCGCTCGCTGAGGTCGAAGCGGAGCCGGCGCCGGTTTTCGAGCCACGCGTCGAAAGCCTCCCCGGGATCGGGCCGGTCGGAAAAGTCCAGGTGCTCGAGCGCACAGCGCATGCTCGCTTGGACACGCTGTTGAGGCACGCCCTCGATTTCATCGATCACCGTGCGCAACGCGTCGGCCGAGTTCACGACGGTTTGGAAAGCGTTCTCGAAATGAGCTCTATCGACCGCTCCGTGCAGAGTAAAAGCGTATGCTCCGTTGTAGAGGGGCGTTTCGGGTTGAAGCTTCTGGCCGGCCCAGATCAACAGTTGATTGGCCGAGAGATTGGACTGCGCGAAGTCGGCGACTGCCGGCGACTCCGATCCGACCGGGGAAATCGGCGCCGCTCGAGTCGCCGGGCTTGGGGCGAGATCCGCGATCGCTCGCTCGGGGTGGCTCGCGGCCCTTTCGAGCACCCGCTGGAAGTCTCCGAGCATGCGTTCGATCGTGGACGCGTCGAAAAGATCGGTGCTGTAGTTCAACGTTCCGGCGAGACCGGCTCCGGATTCCCACATGAAAAGCGTCAGGTCGAGCTTCGCTTGCGCCGAATCGATTTGAACCGGAGTAAGTTCGATCCCGGACAAATTAAGCGGTTCCCGCGGCACGTTTTGAAAGGCAAACGCCACCTGTGCGAGGGCGCGGCTGGTTCCGTCTCTTTTCGGATTCAAGGCCTCGACGAGTTTTTCGAACGGTAGATCCTGGTGTGCGAGCGCCCCGACTACGGTCTCGCGGGCGCGGCCCAGCAGCTCGTTGAACGTGAGGTCCCCGGAGAGTTTGGTGCGAAGAACGAGCGTGTTGACGAAGAACCCGATCAGAGGTTCGAGCTCGGATCGATTACGGCCGGCAACCGGCGTAGCCACCAGCAGATCTTCTTGGCCGGTTTGACGCCAGAGAAACACGTTGAACGCGGCCAGAAGCGTCATAAAAACGGTGGTCTCTCGCATCCGGCTGAGCGCGTGCAGTTTTTCGCTGAGATCCGGCGGAACAACAAACGAGCGGTTGGCGCCGCGGTGACTCGGTGCAACCGGTCGCGGCCGGTCGCAGGGCAAGTTCAAAGTGGCGGCGCATCCCGCGAGCTGGGTTTTCCAGTACGCCAGCTGGGCCAGCAACTTGTCCCCTTCCAGCTCGGCGCGTTGCCAGGCGGCAAAATCGGCGTACTGGATCGGTAGCGGAGGGAGTTGCGGGGGGCCGCCGTTCCGCCGCGCGTTGTAAAGCGCGCTCAGCTCGCGGCTGAGGATACTCATCGACCAGCCGTCCGAGGCGATGTGATGCATCACAAGGAGCAAGAGATGGTCCTCGTCGGCGAGCCGGACGAGCGTGGCGCGAAGCAGCGAATCGTGTGACAAATCGAAGGGCCGTTTCGCTTCGGTGTGCAGGGAATGCTCGGCTATTTGCTCCCGTTCGGCTTGCGACCGTGCGCTCAGATCCACGACCGCGAGCTCGACGGAACGGTCGTCGTGAACGATCTGCGCCGGTTCGCCGTCAAGAGCAATGAACGTCGTGCGCAGCACCTCGTGGCGTCTCGCCAGGTCGGCGAGCGCAAGACGCAACGCCTCGATTTCGAGCGGGCCTCGCAAACGGGCTGCTTTGGCGATGTTGTAGAGGGAACTGTTCGGTTCCAGTTGGTCGAGAAACCAGAGGCGTTGCTGGCCGAATGACAACGGCATCGGTTTTTGGCGATCGTTTCGCGGTCGAATCGTCGGTTTCAGCCCGTTTGCGCGATAGTTTCGCAATCGCTGCTCTAGGAGCGCGCGCTTGACCGGTGATAAGGCCGCGATGCGATCGTTCAGATCGGAGGCGGGCGGTACACTCGCCGCGGTGCGCTCGCGACTATCGGACGGCTGATTCGTCATGTCGTTGTCTCTGCTCATCGACGAGGCCTGTCAAGCCTTTTTCTTCGGCCGCTCGGGCGAGACGATGGCGTCGGCCTGTTCCTCGGTCAACGATTCGAGCTCGTCGAGGATCGTTGTCATATGTTCCGCGGAAACCGCTTGGAAGTTCTCCGGCGCTTTCGCGCGCGCCGCGCCGTCGAATGCGCCTCCATCCGCCGGCGCCTCAACGGCGCCTCGCCCTTGCGCCCCGGCGGTCGAAACGGCCTCGGCCAACGACGCAACGGTTGGATTTTCAAATATGGCGCGGAGCGGAAGCTCGACCCCGAACGCGTCCGCCAACCGCGAGATCACCCTGGTCGCCAGCAGAGAATGCCCGCCCAAGTCGAAGAAGTTATCATGAATCGATACACGGCGGAGGTCGAGGATGTCCGCCCAAATTGACGCGACCGCGGACTCGACGGCATTTCGCGGCTCGGCCTCTGGCGGCGCCGCAGGATGCATCGCGCGATCCGACAACGGGAGCGCCCGGCGATCGATTTTGCCGTTTGCGCTCAGCGGTAAGCTTTCCAAAAGAACGAATCGGGAGGGGATCATGTAATCCGGGAGCTTGGTTCGCAGAAAACGCCTCAGCTCGATCGAATCGGGCGGCGGATTTTGCGCGGCTTCGATGTATGCCACCAAGTACTTGATACCTCGACCGGCCTCGGTAGGAATTTTGGATTTTCGATTCTCAATCTCTTCGACTTTCCCCGGAGGCTTTGCTGGGTTTATTGAAGCGAGTAGTTTCGATTCTCGATCCTCGGTCTCATCTTGTCGCCCTATGACGGCTGCGTTTGCAACTCCGGGATGGCGCTTCAGGGCCGCCTCGACTTCGCCTGGCTCGACACGAAAGCCGCGAATCTTGAGCTGATCGTCGCGCCGGCCCAAGAACTGAATGTTGCCGTCAGGCAAATAACGAGCGAGGTCGCCGGTCTTATAGAGCCGCGCGCCAGGGGTCTCGTCGAAGGGATTGGGAATGAATTTCTCGGCGGTCAGACTTGGGGCATGCACGTAGCCTCGCGACAATCCGGCGCCGGCGACGTGCAGCTCGCCCGTCACGCCGACGGGAACAGGACGAAGCGAGGAATCCAAGATGTAGATTTCCGTATTGGCGATAGGCCGGCCAATTGCCGGAAGGGCGGGCCAATCGGCTACGGAACCCTTGAGTGTGAACTCGGTCACGACGTGCGTTTCGGAAGGACCGTACTGGTTGCGGAGCGAACAGCCGTCGAGCCCACTCAAAAAACGGCGGATCTCGGGTGTGACGTGCAGCTGTTCGCCGGCGGCAATGATGTCGCGGAGCGTCGGGACCGAAACGCCGAGCGCGGCGCTCGCCCAGGCGAGTTCCTGGAGTGCGGCCGGCGGCAGAAACGCGCGGTCCACTTCGTTCTCCCGCATCACCTGTAAAAGCGATTTCACGTCCCGGCGCGCCTCGTCAGCGATCAGGACGAGAGTTCCTCCGGCGCACAACGTGGAAAAGATCTCTTGGAACGAAACGTCGAATGCCGGGGCAGCGAACTGGAGCGTCCGGGTCGGCGCGGCCGTGACGGAGTTTCGTATTTGCCAAGCGATCAGGTTTGAAAGCGGGCCATGAGACATACCGACGCCCTTGGGCCTGCCCGTCGATCCCGACGTGTAGATCACGTAGGCCAGGTTGTCGGCGGTAATCGAACCGGGCGGGTTATCCTCGCGCAGCCGGTCCGACCGCTCCGAGTCCGCGTCCAGCAACAACACCTCTCGAGAACCGACGATTGATGATCGAGAATCGCCGGGTTGTGTGCCCGAGCCTCTATGTTCGAGCAACCGCTCCAAGCTTCGCTCGAGGGTCAGTAAGAGCGGCGCTTTCGCATCCTCCAGCATGTAGGCCAGGCGTCCATCGGGCAGCGCGGGATCGAGCGGAAGACAGGCGGCACCGCTCTTCAGCGCGCCGAGGATCCCGACCAGCAAGTCGAACCCTCGCTCCATATAGATGCCGACAAGAACTTCGGGTCCGGCTCCCAAGGAACGGAGACGCCAGGCGAGGCGATTCGCCCGGTGGTTCAGCTCGCGGTACGTGAGTGGCTGCGCATTGAAAACAGCTGCCGGCAACTCCGGCGTTCGCTCGACTTGCGCCTCGAAGAGTTCGCGAACGGAACGCCAAATAACAGAATCCGCATGGCTGCGGCTCCAGTCGAGCGATAACCGCCTTTCCGGCCCTCCATCCCGCGCGAGCTCCGAAACGCGGCGCTCCGGCCGGCGCGCGACCTCCTCCAACAAGGCATGAAACTCTCTTTGCATCCGCGCGATCATGTTATCGTCGAACAGATCGGGATTGTGAACGAACAGGGACGCCAGACCTTCCGGCCGATCGACGATGTGCACCTCGAGGTCGAACCGGGTATTGCCGCGCTCGAACCGGACCGGCTCGATGGTTAGTCCAGGAAGATGCGGCAGTGAAACCGGCGCGTTCTGCACGGCGAGCATGACTTGAAACAACGGGTTGTGACTGAGGTTTCGGTCCGGGTGCATCTCGTTCAACAAGTAATCGAACGGCAGATCCTGATTGCGATAGGCTCCGAGGCAAACCTCACGAGCCTGGCGCAGCAACTCTCGAAACACGGGATCGCCCGAGAGGTCCACGCGCATGATCAACGTGTTGACGAAAAAACCGATCAAACTCCTGAGCTCCGGACGCTGGCGGCCGGCTATGGGGCTTCCGACCACGACATCGGCCTGCCCCGTATAGCGATGGAGCAAAACCGCAAAGGCCGCGAGAAAGATCATGAACGACGTTGCTCCTTCCGCCCGACCCAGCGCCTGCAGGCTGTCGGTAAGCGGTTTTCCCAAAGCCATCGAACGCTTGACGCCGCGGAACGTCCGCAGCGGCGGTCGCGGGCCCCGCGTCGGCAGCTCGAGCATCGAAAGATGCTCCAGGTGCCGTTTCCAATAAACGAGCTGGGTGTCGCGAGCGGGAGTTTCCAACCATTGCCTCTGCCAGAGCGCGTAATCCGCGTACTGGAGCGCCAACTCCGGCAGCGGCGAATGCCATCCCGCCGAAAACGCTTTGTAAAGTACGTCCAGCTCCCGATAGAACACCCCGAGCGACCAGCCGTCGGAAGCAATATGATGGAAGGTATACGACAACACGTGCTCCTGCTCGCCCAACCGCAAAAGCTTGGCACGGAAGAGCAGATCCCGTTCGAGATCGAAGCCCTTGAGGGCCTCTTCGACAGCCGACGCATAAAGCGCGTGTTCGCGTTCCGCCGGCGTCAGGTCCGTAAGATCGATCAACGGCAAGGTAAACGGCGACGCCGAGCGAATGACCTGATAGGGAACGCCGCCGTCGGCTACGAACGTCGTCCGTAAAGATTCGTGGCGCCGGATGATTTCGGTCAAGGTTTTTTCGAGAGCGGCGATGTCCAAGCGACCTTTCAGTCGCGCGGCGTACGACAAATTGTATTCCGGGCTCCGCGGCGCCAGCCGGTCGATGAGCCACAGCCGCTGCTGGCCGGAAGAGAGCGGCACGGGTCCATTGCTCGAGCGTCGAGGAATCATTGCCGTGGGCAGCGAAACTGGCGCTGGTGGAGGCGCCGCGTCCGAAACGCGGGGGGAGTCTCGCGTAGGCGGCCGCGCTCCATTGTGAAACCGTTATGCGGTACGGGGCGTCGGCCGATCGTTGAACTCTCGATGGAGATACTGCGCGAGGGACTCGAGAGTAGGGTACTCCCAAAAAAGCGTGGCCGGCAGGTCACACCCGAGACGATCGGCCAATTCACCGGTAAGCATAAAAGCCACAATCGAATCCAAGCCGAATTGCGTAAAGGGCAGCCTGACGTCTATATCGCCCGGCGGAACCTTCAACTCCTCAGCCAGCCGGGCAATAATCCACGCCTGAATGTCTTCCGGCGCGCCGGCCGGCGTACCCATGGGCTCTTCGGTTCTGCTGCGCTCTTTATTCATCGATAGTCCCTCTCGTCGGACGGTTCGGGGTCATGTGAACTCATACTCATTGCCATGAAACGCGATCGACAGATATGGCGCTGGATCTTGCCGCTGGTCGTTTTGGGAATGCCACCCGGGGCGAGCAGGACGATGTCGTGAACGCTGAGATCGTGATGTTCGCTGACGGCGCGCCGAATGGACGCCAGCAGCTCGTCTCGATCAATGCCGAGACGGTTCCTTTTTCGGTCGTCCAGCTCGATGAAAAGCACGAGCTTTTCCTCGCCGGCTAGATCGACGGAAAATGCCGCGCAGTTTCCCGGCTGCAGTGCCCGACACGCCTCGAGCGTCGTTTGCTCGATGTCGTGGGGATAGTGATTCCGCCCGGCGAAAATCATCATTTCCTTCAACCGCCCGGCGAGCACCAGACCACCGTCGAGAAGGAAACCCAGATCGCCGGTCCGGAGAAACGGCCCCTCGCCGGTGTCGGCCAGGCAAGCGCGAAACGTTTTCTCGGTATCCTCGGCGCGGTTCCAGTAACCGCGCGCGACGCTTCGCCCGGAGAGCCAGATCTCGCCGACTCGATTCTCCGGACAACGCGTCAAGCGCTCCGGATCGACGATCGCGACCTCGAATTCAGGCGCCGGTTTGCCGCACGACACCAACTCACGTCGGTGACCGTTGCCGTTCGAGAGACGCACGTGGTGTCGCTCGAGCCCTTGGGCGTCCACTTTGCAAGTAACGGGGCGAGACGTTCTTGGCCCGCCGGCGACGAAAAGCGTGGCTTCGGCGAGCCCATAGCAGGGATAAAACGCCTCGGGTCGGAAGCCGGCCGCGGCAAACGCCGCCGTAAAGCGCTCCATGGTCTCGCGACGCACCGGCTCGGCGCCGCTGAAAGCCACTTGCCAGGAGCTGAGATCCAGCCCGACGCGCTGCTCCGGCGAAATCCTGCGGGCGCAGAGCTCGTAGGCAAAATTCGGTCCGCCGCTGGTGGTCGCGCGCGTCCGTGAGATCGCGCGCAGCCAGCGAACGGGACGCATGAGAAACGCCGTCGGGCTCATCAGCGTCACCTCGAACCCGCCGTAGAGAGGCTGGACGATCCCGCCGATCAGGCCCATGTCGTGATAGGGCGGCAACCAAATGACGCCTCTGCTGAGCGGGTTGTGCCCGAAGCTTCGATGGATGATCGCGGAATTGCAAAGGAGATTGCCGTGCGTCACGATCACGCCCTTGGGTTCCGAAGTAGAGCCGGAGGTGTACTGGAGGAAGGCGATGCCGTCACTGTGAATTTCGGGTTCTCGCCAGTCCGCGCACAGGGCCGGATCCAAGCGATCCACGGCGAGCCAGCGCAACGCGCCGAGCTCGCGCTCGCGTGAGATCGTCGATTCCAGGCGCGCGAAGAGTGTCGATGTCGTGACCGCAAAATCGGCTCGAGCGTCGCTTGCAACGGCTTTCAGACGATGGATCCTTCCGTTCGGCCGCGGCGGGGAAGTCGGCACCGCGACAGCGCCGGAATACAGGCAGCCGAAGAAAGCCGCAATGTTTTCGAGGCCGGGGGGCAGCAGGAGCAGGACGCGCTTGCCGGGCGCCCCCGACGATTGCAGCCATGCCGCCACGGTTCGAGCCCGGCGATCCAGTTCAGCGTACGTGAGCGAAGCTGTGCGCTCGTCGCCGTCGATGAGAAACGTGTAGGCTTTCCGATCGGGCTGCCGCGCGGCTCTCCACCGCAGGATCTGGACGAGAGTGGAAAACTCGGGGCTCATCGAACCGTGAATCGACCGCTCGATGGAGAGGCGAAGCCGCGCGTCATCGGCGCTCCAGGGACATGCGAAGGCCGCTACGCAGCCTGAGCGTGATAAAGGGGTCGGGCTCGACCGGCTCTCCGGGCTCGAGACGGAGCGAATAGCGCGCGGCGATCGCGCTCAAAATAACCGCGCCCTCCATCATCGCAAAGACGTTCCCCATGCAGAGATGCGGTCCGCCGCCGAACGGAAAATAGGCGTAGTGGGGCCGGTTCGCGTGGCGCTCGGGAGTAAACCGCTCCGGATCGAAGCGCTCCGCGTCTTCCCAGAAATCGGGATGGCGGTGCGTCGTGTAAGGGCTTACCGCGATCGTCGAGCCGGAGGGAATGAAAAAGCCGCCGAACTCGCGGTCCGCGAACACTTTGCGGTAGAGCAGCACGACGGGCGGGTAGATGCGCATCGATTCTTGAATGACCATCTTCGTGTATGGCAGCTTCGGCACGTCTTGAAAGCCCGGCATGCGACCGGCGAGCAGCCCGTCGATTTCGCGGTACAGACGCCTTTCCACCTCGGGATGTCGCGCGAGCAGGTACCAGGTCCAGGCGAGCATGTTCGCGGTGGTTTCGTGTCCTGCAATGAACATGGTCACGACTTCATCCCGGACCTGGCGGTCACTGAGAACGTTCTGCGCGCCGTCGGCATCGAGCAACAGCCCGAGAAAATCGCGCCGTTCTTCTCCTTTCCGGCGCTCGGCAATGATCCCGTAAACCACGTCGTCGATCGTTTTCATCCCCTTCTGGAACAGACGTTGCCGGGACCCGCTGATCGTGTTCGAAGGAGCGAAGAACGAAAGCTGTTTCAAATGCGCCAGCATCGTCGTAATCGCCGTGCTGAGTTTTTCGGCGACGGGTGCGAAATCGACACCGAAGAGAGCCTTGCCGATGATGCGAAGCGTCAAGCGGTTCATTTCCGCGGCGACATCGATCACATCGCCCGAGTCGGCCGCCGGTTCCCATTGTTGCAGCAGCTCTTTTGTCGTATCGCTGATGATCGAAGCGAACGATTCCATGCATTGCTGGTGAAAGGCCGGCTGCATGCGCCGGCGTTGCGAGCGCCAATAGGATCCTTCGCTCGTGAGGAGTCCCTCGCCGAGCCCCATTTTCAACATCGATACGCGCACGGAGGTGCTGCTGTGCAACACGGCGCGTACGTACTCGGGATGATTGACCAGATAAAGCGGCCCGAACGCGGTCGGAAACTGCGCCACGTCGCCGTATTCGCGGGTGATCCGCAAGAGAAAGGCGAGCGGGTCGCGGGCGGCGCGCGAAACCAGCTCGCGCGGAACGCCCGGCGGGGCCGTCCGTGAAGTCGAAGGTAACGCGTCTCGAGTCATGCTGTTGGTTTCGGCGAAACCCGAAGGAAAAGGCCCGACGTCTTGCGTTCTTAGACGCAGTGGCTGCGGGCGCCTGCAGCGAGCAACTCGGCAACCGAACACTCGGGCCGGGCAACGACCGCCCTGAGGAACGTTTGAAAATCGCTCAACAACGCCGCGATCGTACGTTGGTCGAAGCGACCTTCGTCGAAGCCGATGGCAAGCGACAATTCCGGCCCGGGCCTGACCACGGTCGCAAGGGGACTGATCGTCCGTCCAAACACACGGTCCAGACGTAGTGCAAAGCGGCCGGTGTGCTCTTCAGTCGGGCTCTCGGGATAGTTTTGAAAGAGAAATATGCCGCTGAACAAATTCACGCCGGGAGGGATGCCGCTCCACTCGTGCACCTTTGCCGGCGAACTGTAAGCATAGTGGCTGATTTCGACCTGCTCTCTGTGCAGTCTCTGGAGCAACGCCCGGACGGATTCCGCTGGGGCAAGGCGGACTCGGAACGGTAAGGCATTAATAAGCGGCCCGATGATCGATTCCACGCCCGGCACGGCCGCAGGGCGTACGCAGAGTACGGTGCCGAAGGTCACGTCGGATTGCCCGCCGGTGCGCGCAAGCGCCAATCCCCAGGCGGCTTGCGCCAGGGCGCTCATCGTCAGTCGATGCTCTTGCGCGAACGCCTTCAATGCGGCGGTCTCATCGCGCGAGAGTTGAGCACGGATGCGGCCGTAGCTCGTTTTCCTCCGCCCCGATCCGGCGCTGAAGCCGGCCCGTTCCAGGGAGGTCGGGCGCGAAAAGCCGTTGAGCAATCCCCGCCAGAACGCTTCGGCTTCCGGGTTCCTCGCCTGCTGCTGTTCGATCCAAGCCACATAGCTCCTGAAGACCGGGGCCGGAGACTGCTCGGGCACCCGGCCGCAGTAAAAGGCTTCGTAACACCCCAGGACTTCGTTCCACAGAATCGATGAAGACCAGCCGTCCAGGATCACGTGATGAAAAGTACGGACGAATCGATACGTCGTTTCGGATAACCGAAAAAGCGCCAGACGCATGAGCGGCGGCTCGCTGAGGTCAAAGGGCTCGGTCCGGTCGCTTTCGACGAACGCTTCGAACTCCTTTTCCTGCTCGTCCGGAGCCAAACCGCGGCGGTCTCGGTAGACGAAACGGACCTGAGCGCGGCGCTTCAGTATCTGGAAGTCATCGGGAACGAAAGCGGTCCGAAAGATCGAATGGCGCTGCAGCACGTGGCGCCAACTGCGCTCAAACGAAGCGACATCGAGTTCGCCGTGCAGGGTGTAACAGAACTGGTGATGATAGACCGCGCGATCGGCGGGGCGGGAAAGGCTATAGAATAGAATCGTTCGCTGCGCCGGCGTGAGCGGATAGATGTCCTCGATATCCTGAAGCAACGTCTGATCGGCTGCCGGTTTGGATCGCGCCAGGCGGGCGATAATCTTAAGGAGCCGTTGTTCATCGGGCTTCGGCAACGGAAAGTCGGCCGCCGCCCGAGATCCGGATCCAGCGCGGCCCGGCTCGCATGCGGTCGACGCATGCGCCCGCGGCCGTCCGACGGCCGATTCGAGACGAGCAACGGCAGCCAACTCGGCGATATTTTGCCGCTCGAAGACGTCCCTGGCGGTCAGCTGCAACCCTGCCTGCGCCGCTCTGGCGAGAATCTGCGCGGCACGGACGGAGTCCCCGCCCAATTCGTAGAAATTGTCATGGACGCCGATCTGCCTCAGGTTGAGTACGTCGGCCCAGATATCCGCCAGGAGTTGCTCTATCGCATTGCGCGGAGCGGCAAAGGCGTGCTCCAGCCGAGGACGGCTGTTGCCGGGAATCGGCAACGCCCGCCTGTCGAGCTTGCCGTTTATCAAAGGAAGCGATTCCACAAAGACAAAAGCCGACGGAATCATATACGAGGGCAACTTCCGCCTGAGAAAGTCATGGAGCCGGCTGACCGTCGGCGGCGGCTCATGTCTTGCGACAATGTAGGCGGCTAAATATTTTTCGCCGTCTTCTCGATCCCACGCGGCCACGGCGGCTTCGTTGATCTCGGGATGTGAAAGCAGTGTCCTTTCGATCTCGCTGGGCTCCACGCGATGGCCCCGAATCTTGACCATGAAATCCTTACGCCCGACATGAACCAACACGCCGCCGGGCGCCATTCGACCCAAATCACCCGTCAAGTAAAGACGCTCGTTTCCGCCGTTCGGATCAGACAAGAACTTCAGCTGCGTAAGCTCTGGATTGCGCCAATAACCCGAGGTGAGATAGCGGCTTTTTACGGCGATCTCGCCCGTCCCATTCGGTCCGACCTCGCGGCCATTGCGATCGAGCAGGCAGATCTGTTTGTCCGCACAGGCGTAACCGACCGGCGCGCCTTCTCTCGGAAACGAGAAATCTTGGTTTGCGGCGAGTGAACAGATGCCGCCCGTTTCGGTCGCGCCCATATGGATGACCAGCGTCGTCTGCGACGAACAGCGGCTCCTGTATCGTTCAAAATCCGCGTGCGTCACCGGCGCGCCCGAGAGATGAATGACCCGCAGCCCGGGAATCTCTCGCGGCGGCGGCAGCACATCCGCCAGTTGGCGGAAAAGCGCGACCGGCGTGTGCAGGATCGTGATTCGTTCATTTGCGATCCAGCGCGCCAGGTCGCGGACGCCTTCGGATCGGAGCGCGAACGGGAACAGAGACGCGCCGTTCAGGAGGCTCCGAGTCAACTGAATTTGCGCGGATGCGAAGCTGAGGGAGTGCAACAGGCTCAATCTGTCGTCAATCGAAACGCCGCCGATCGCCCTGGTATGGATCATCGTGTCATGCAACCGGTAGCGGTGCGTTTCGATTACGCCCTTCGGTTTGCCGGACGATCCGGAAGTGTAAGTGAGGGTCGTCAAATCATCGGGCGACACGGCCAAGCCGAGATCGCCCGCAGAGGCCGAATCGTCGATTTCGTCGATATTCATGATGGAGGCGGAATCACGGGTCAGCTGGTGCGCGAGCTGGATGTTGCCGCTATGCGTCAAGATCGAACCGGCTTCGGAGTCTTCGAGCATGTAGGTGAGTCTCTCCAAAGCAAAAGAGGGATCGAGAAAAACGTAAAATCTCCCTGCCTTTAACACTCCCAGAATCGACGCGACCGCCTCGATGCCGTTTTCGAGCAGCACCGCTACCGGTCGCTCTCGCCGACCCCGGCGCAGAACAGTGCGCGCGATTCGATTGGCAAATCCATTGAGGCTCGTATAGGTGAGCGACCGGTCGTTGTCTTTGATCGCCAGTCGCTCCGGATGCAATCGTACGATCGTTTCAAAGCGAGCGGGAATCGAGCCTTCGACCTCCTGGGGGTCGAAGGCAAGAACACCGTCAGGCTCTGTTGAAGCTGTTTCCGCCATTGAATGGGCGCGAACGAACATTCGGAGGCGATCACCGTCGATCTTTTGCGGTTTCGCCCACGGCGTTTCCGTTGTCGATCTTGCCGGCCACGTAGTCGGTCAGGGTGCCGATCGTGTCGAAAACCGACGCGGTCATCTCGGAATCGGGAATCGAGATGCGGAAGGCTTCCTCGAGCCCGAGAACGAGCGCGGTGGTCTCCACCGAGTCGAGGGCGATGCCGCGGCCCAAAAGCGGCGTCGCGGAATCGCTGCCGGCAAGGACCTCTGGATCCACGTGCAGTTCGCCGGCGAGGATGTGTTTGATTTTTTGTTCGATTTCGCGGTGAAGATCAGAAGTCATAACGGATTGAATAAGATTTACCTCGCGCCAAGCGCGCCAAGGTCGCAAACGCCCCGCAGCCCAGGCCCGGATAAATGAATGTTTGCCTTGGCGGTCTTTGCACGCTTTGCGCGAGCTTCCCGTTGTCGTTGATTGCGGCTGTGCCGCGCTAGGTAACCTCCGAGGTGAATCATCGTAATCAGCCCACGACCCGGCGGAGGCGGCGCGGGATATTGCGGGCGCGCACGTACCATGGAAATAACCGCGTCGGCATCAGGGAAAGCCAGCGCTCGTTCGCGAGATAGTACATATCGACGCGTTCGAGCGCGTAGAGATCGCTGGCTTGGCGGGTAAAGCCGAGTTTGTCGGAGCAAGCGCAAGCGAAGTGACGGCTGGCAATTTCCCGGGATCTCCGGTCGTACCGGCCAAACGGGTAGGCGAACGTAAGGACCGGAACCCCAAGCGCGTCTTCGATGACCTTCTTTCCGCCGACGATTTCTATCGTGATTCGTTCCGGTGCGACGCGGGTGAGGTCAGGGTGGGTCAAGGTATGGCCGCCGAAAGCGATGCCGGCCCGCTGCATCTCCTTGATCTCGCCCCAGCTGAGCATCGGCCGCTCGCACATGGATGGCAGTCGGCTTCTATCAAAGCGCTCGACGTTCTCGCCGACCGTGAGAAAGACCGTGGCGGAAAAGCCGTAACGCTGCAGAACCGGAAAGGCGCGACCGTAAACCGACTCGTAGCCGTCATCGAACGTGATGACAAAGGAGCGCTGGGGGAGAGGCGCGCGCCGTTTGAGGCGTTCCGCCACGTCGGCCAGATCGAGGGTGCGATAGCCGCTTTGGTGCAACTCCGCCATCGCCCGCTCGAATAATCGGGGCGGAAAGGAGATCACTTCCGGCCGCTCGTCGATGGCGTGAAACGTTAAAACCGGCAGCGCGCTAGACATAGAATCCGACTTACACAGCAGCTGTAGCAGTCGAACGGCTGGGGTGCAGCAATCGCCGCAGCGGGATCATTTTTCCACGCTCGGTCAAGAGCGGCGGTATGCGCTTGATCCGTAGCCTTTCAGCTTGTTTCCAGATCGCCGGGATCATCTCGTCCTCGGCATGTTCTTTGATTGCCGCCAGCACACATTCGACGACGTCCTGGTCTCGGACGATCGCCACGCTGGGATTGTCGACGAGGCTTAGTCTCGTGAAGCCTCGATCGTCCTCCTCCTCGAGCAACTGATAATCCAAAGGGCCGCCGCCGAAGCGAGCGGGCAACACCTCTTCGAGAATTCGGATCGTTTCGCCGCCGATCAAGGTGACGCCTTCGCCGGCGAACTTGCTGAAGCTTCGAATCTGGCGCAGGTGTTCCGTATAGCCGTATGCTTCGAGCGGGCAGCCGCACGATCGCATCTCGAGCACGCCATAATCATCGCTTTCGACTTTCAGCATCAGTTTGGGACTCGTCGGCAGTAGAGTCGTGAAGTGGAACGCCCCCTAAACGGTGGCATCTGTTCCAACCGTTCGACCGCTACGCTCCGTTCCAACCGTTCCAGCCATAATGGTGGGCCTTACCGCCCTACGTGCTTCAGCGCGCCGACTACCCACGAGGAGAAGCGAAACCACCATAGAAGCGATACCAGCGGATCGCGGAAGAAATAGCGGAAATGAGGATCGAACAGTTTTTGCCGGCCGCCTGTGTAGGTTTCGATGTAACAGCGGAGCTGCGATAATATCGTCTTCGGCCTGCTGAGCGGGTCGAGAGGAGCCCGCCTGAGCACGCCGGTGCGGAATCGGTAGGCGATAGCATCGAGCGCCTGCAGCAGGAGCAACTGAAAGTCTTCAACGGGGCATACGAACAGGGCTCCCACGGGATAATCGTTGGCGCTCTCGATCGTCTCGCCCTGCGCCATTTTAATGCACATCAAAGGTTCATTGATGCCGAGCGCGGCCCGGTGCCACATGTTGCGCGAAAAGCGCGGGTTGATTTCCATCAGCTTGTATTGGTTGTCGCGCGGATCGCGCAGCGTGCCGACTGATACCGATCCCCACCACCCGATCCACTTCAGGAGCTTAGCTGCGTTGTTCAATAACTCGCTGTCGAGACGCACCGATTCTTCGACCGTTCCGAAGCGAGCGGTAACGCGAAAATTACGCACGATCCTCTTGTGGAAGGCGAATTTCACTTCGCCGCTGCGGTCGAGAAGAATCGGGAAACTAACCCGGTCTCGGCCCGGGATGTACTCTTGAATCATGGGCTTGCCGTGGCTCTTCTCGATCTCGGGAAGCGTTGCAAACAACTCGGATCTATTTCGAACGATCGCCAGCCCGCGGCCCCCCGAGCCGAAGCGCGGCTTGATTACGAGCGGAAAGGTTTCTCGCGAGAGGAGCGATTCCAACTCTTCGCGGGCGGTGTAGACGTAGCTGCGCGGGCACGGGAAGCCGGCCGCCACGGCCGCCTGAACCGTCTGGAACTTGTCCAAGGCTTTCAAGGCCGTGTCGTAACACGGTACAGGAATCGTCACTCCGTTTTCTCTGAAGCGCTCCTTGTTCTTGGAAAACAGGTAGACGTACGGGTCCCAGGAGGGAAAGACAACGTCGATTTTCTCTTTCTCGCAGATCGCTTCAATCGACCGAATGAAAGACTCCTCCTGTTCCGTGTTTTCGCGCCCGATTCTTCCCTCCCGCCAATCGCCCACGGGCGAGGGGAGCCAGTAACGGCGATCCACGAAACGGGAGTTGGCCGCCTGACACGATCGCGCCGCCAACCGGCTGCTCGACTCCATCGTGGCGACGATTTTCTTCGCGTAGGGCCGGAGCGCCGTGATGATCACGTAGCTCTGCGGGTTCAAGGTATTCGTGACGAGCACGTTCATGAGAGTGTAGAGAAGAAGGGGGTGAGCCCGAGTTCAGGCTGGGAACGCGCCTCGGGGAGCGCTAGCTTAGCGATCCGACACGGTCTCAGCTTGGGGGGCGCGATTAAGGTGGGCGATGTGGAGGGGAAGAATCTTGCCTCTGGCGGCGCAGGATGTGGGCGTGCTTTTGGAAGGCGCGAGGTTCGTCGTCAGCGGAGAGGCTTTGACCGAGGCCAAACGCGCCGCGGTGGAAGCGGTCGGCGCGCGCGCCATCCCGTGTTACGGCTGCTCCGGTCTCGGCCA
>DATMBL010000431.1:0-13510 GCA_035559295.1 Candidatus Eiseniibacteriota bacterium | reverse complement strand
CGGCGATCAAAAAGCCGATCATTGTTCGGACGCACTTCTCGCACTTCCCGCAATTCAGGCGTTCCGCGTTGTAGAGATGCGCTTGGTTGCACACCCGAACGTTGTCGATGGCCACGTCCCAATCGGCCAGGAGCCTAATTTTATCCACGCGCGGCATTTCGACCGCATCATGCTTGATCCGGAGATCCCAGCTGCTGTAATTCGGATCGATCAGCGGGTGAGTGGATGTGTGGTGCAGGTGAGGGACATCGTAGCTCGATGCGATCGAAACGGTGGTCAACCGCCGGCTTAGCGAATGGGCGGCGGCCGCGAACACGGCGCCCTGACCCAAGTCGATCCAGAAGTCCCACTCCTCTTCGAGCGAACGCGCGTTTGTGTATACCGGGATCATCGTGATTGCGGCCGCTTCGGCGATCACCGAGGCGGTTTTCAAGACATGCTCGAAGGCATCTGGACGGTCCACTTCCATTCCGTAAACCAACAGGCCGTCCTTGAAATATCCCGGATGATCCGCCGAGAAGTTCAGGTGATTCAACCGCAACGTGGCGAGTGAATCCACTCCCGCCGAGAAGAAAAAGCCGGCGCGCGCCGCGCGGTCTGAAAACGCAGGCGGTCGTGGTTCGGCTTCAATGCGCACCGGAGGCCGGGTAATGCCGTTCCAGGAGCGCATCACGCCCATCACGGTGAGCAGCCCGCTACGCAACTCCGGGCAGATACGACCGTCCACCCGGACGCGGGTTTCTCCGTGCCACAGCGCGGGCATGAGGCAGACCGTCAGAAAAGCGTCGGGGTTGGGCCAGAGACCCTCGGCAAAAACGCTTTCAGTCTCGAAATAGACGTCTTGCGGCGGCCGCGCGCAATCCTCCCAAACGACGGTCGCGACGGACCTGGTTCGCGCTCCCCGCTCTTCCAGGCGAAGATTTTCGATTCTCATGATCGTTTCTTCAGAATCCGGCGATCTCAGGCGGATAATCGCCGCCGGTGAAAACTCATCATCAGGACGATTTCCTGTAAGGGAGCCAGGTAGGCTTTGAACAACGTCGGGTGCGGTTGCGGGGCGTTCGGGTTGATGCCGAAGACCAGATCCTCGCGTTCTTTGGGGATGTAAAGTGTCCCGAACATCCAGTCCCAAAGAGCGAAGGTGACGCCAAAATTCTTGTTCCAGTGTTTCGGATCGACGCTGTGATGAATTTGATGCTGAGCCGGGCTGATGAAAACTCGACTGAGTACGGGGCCGAAAGAGAACCAGACGTGCGAATGTCGCAGGTTGCTGCCAAAGACGTTGAAAAACACTTCGACCGCGTTATAGCCGGCGATGGTCAGGAGAGCCGGATCGCCGAGGAACAGGTAGAACAACACGGATTGCACGGAGGCGTTCAGGACGACTTGAATCGGAAACGATGCGGCGCCGCTCAGAGGATGGGTGCGGTAAGTCGTGACGGGGGTCAGAACTTCCGCCGAGTGATGGACCATGTGAATCGGCCATAAGACCGCAATATAGTGCTCCATTACGTGATCGATGAACTGACCGAAGTCTTTGACCATCGTCACGAGAATGACGAGGATCGTCATCGTCCACCAGGTTTGGGGCAATCCCTCGGTTCTCGGTCCGAGCCACTGGTTCAACTGGTGGTTGACCATGTCGATGACCACGATCTCGATCGAGAACATCGCCAAAAAAGCCTGAACGCCTATGAAGTGGTTGGCGATGAACAGCTTGTAATCCATCACGGCCGAAGGGTGGAGATAAATACTCTTGGGGAAGCAAAACTCAAGAAACTTTCTGAAGCTAAACCGCCGGCCGTGTTCGGTATGGTAGAAGTAAAGGTAACCGATCGCCGACATCACTACGAACGCGATCAGATAGCCGTAGTACAACCGGTGATTGGGGTTGACCGGGAACTTCAATAGCGCAAGTAGATTATAGTAGAAGTTTCTCGCGAACCAGTAGACGAGCGGAAAATCCTGCAGAAACTGTTTGATCTGTTCGACGATCTGTTCAGTTAGCAGGAATTCCTTCACGAGCTTGTCCATCTTTCCGGCCCTCCAAGTTTAAACCCTTTCCCTCCTTCTATTTTGACTTGCCAACAAGTGGCGGATTTCTCTGCGTAAGGAAGCGGGAACAGCGGCAATGATCTTACGGGGGGACCGGAACAACGAACGATTCTTTCTTCCGGCGGCCCCGAGCATCCATTTGATCCGCAGCTGGTCCGTTGCCCGGTCGCGCACCATGTGCGGGGGGTGGCGCAGGGGAAAAACCATTTCGGCAAGCGGCAGGTTCGCGCGTCGGTCCGAGCTCGACGTCGTGTGCGTCGCGTCCGCGTCGAACCCGATGTTGGATATCAAGTTCGTCTTCGCTGGCAGAATCGCCAGCCCGTGATTGGCCAAACATGCGAACACCCACTGATAATCCCAATAGTCGGCATTGCTTCCTTCGATATGCGCTTCGTCGAAGATGTTGCGATACAGCTCGACGGCTCGAGGCTCTACAAAGGCGTCCTCGAGCCAGTCGGTGCCGCGGAGCAACGGCCACAAGTTGATGTCCATATCGAAGTACTGCCACGCCCGGCGCCACGTGGCCCACCCTCCGACGCAAGCCGGTATTCTGGAAAAGTAGTAACTGTAGGGCGCCGCGCTCGGGTAAAGATTGATCCCGCCGATGTGCATAATGCGCTCATCGTCGCGATACTTCTCCAAAAGCTCCTGGCAAAAGTGGAAGAACGTCGGATGGGGGACGCAGTCATCTTCGAGAATGATCGCCTGCTCCACCTGGCCGAACACCCAACTGATGCCGGTAGCGGGACGGCGGCCGCAGCCCAGATTCGTATCCGAGTAGTTCGTCAGCACCTGGCACTCCCAGTCCACCTGCTCGATCACCGCGCGTGCCTCGGCGCAGCGCTGTACGTCCGAGGGGTGGTTTGGCCGCGGGCCGTCGGCTATGACGAGGAGCTTGGCGGGCTTGACGAGAGAGACTTGCTCGATAACACGTCTGAGCTTGTCGGGACGGTTGAAAATAATGAGTGCAATAGGGGTAGTTAGCATGGGAGTTCGGCGAATTAGTCGTTCATCGGCCGGCCCAGATCGAACATCTCCGGAATCGTGACAAATCGGAATCGTGCCGGCGCCTGCTCGAGGAACATTTCGAGCGCCAATAACATTGGCGTGCGGTCGAGACAAGGAGCCGGCCCTTTGCCATTTCCGGTGTTGTTGAACACCGCATCGTGCAGGAGAATGATCGAGCCGGGACGTGTCTCATCGAGTAACCGCCCTGCCATGCGATCGCTGTCGCGATCGCACCAGTCGTCAACATCAACATCCCAAAGAATCACTCGGTATCGCAGGCAATACGCATCCCACAGCGACGCAGTTGTGTGCTTGCCCCACGGCGGACGGAAAATGCGCCGCCCGTAAGGCGAGAGCGCTTCCTGGCATCGGCGCAGCTGCGCCCGGCGCTCTCGTCCGGCCATCGTTGCGAAAGAGGTATGATTCCAGGAGTGATTTCCAACCACATGCCCTTCGGCAGCGACTCTTTTGAGTAGATCCGGATATCGTTGCGCGCTTTTGCCCAACATGAAGAACGTCGCGCGGACTCGATAGGTCTTCAGCAGATCGAGCACGAGCGGGGTCGAGGCAGGATCCGGGCCGTCATCGAACGTGAGGGCGGCAATGGGCTCGTTTACCGAGAAACGCGTGGCAAGGACTTTCCGTCTCCGGATGATGATTTCTGGAACTCGCCAAGGAGAAGGAAGGTGCAACACAGAGCACCTAGCGCGGCTACGCCGCAGTTAGAAAAGACGCAAAAGATCACCACGAAGGACACGAAGAACACGAAGGAAACACATGACACTTATCAAGAAAAATTATATCCGAACTTCGTGACCTTCGTGCTCTTCGTGGTTAACTGGGCCGCTGATCAGATGCGTTAATTCGTGTGGAGTTTCCAGGAGTGTTTGACGAGCACGGATTTTCCCTGCCAGCTCGGAGGGTAGAGTCTGCCGGTTCCATAGAAGTCGCCGTCAACGACCGTCATCTCCGCCGCGTCGTCGATCCAGTCCTGAATCACCTTATTGCTTTCGATGTAAGCTCCGAGGCTGTAGGTGCCGCCGCTGAGGGGCAACTCGGGCACGATAAAGTCGATAAAACCCTCCCCTTGAAGATCGAGCAGGCGTGTGTCAACCAGATCGGTCGATAATAAAAAGTAGCAGCGACCGCTCTTGTTAACGGAGACACTGACGCGGCAATTCCTGAACAAGGTATCCTTGTTGTTGCTCGTGTAGTGGAACCGAATAATCAGCGGCTGCCCGGAGATCTGATACTGGGCCGGCTTCTCGGCGCCGTCAAGCAGTTCGATGCGCGCGGCCAAAATCTCGCCTTCCCCTTCTCGATCGCGTCGCTCGACGAGCGGCGTGGCGGCCAGCCCTCTGATTTCGGAGAGATAGGCGTCCAAAACCTCACGCGTTGCCCCGATCGACGTGATCGCGCCGTCCTTGAGCAGGACGGCTCTCTCGCACAGGTTCTCGACAGCCGCCATGTTGTGGCTGACGAACAATACCGTCCGTCCTTCGCGATGCGCGACGGTTTCCATCTTGCCCAAACACTTGCGCTGGAAACTCGCGTCGCCCACGGCCAGGACTTCATCGACCAGGAGAATCTCCGGCTCGAGATGGGCTGCCACGGCGAATGCCAGACGCATGTACATGCCGCTCGAGTAGTGCTTGACCGGCGTGTCGATGAACTTTTCCACTTCGGCGAAGGCGACAATCTCGTCGAATTTGGCCCTGATCTCGGTATTCTTCATGCCCAGGATCGCGCCGTTTAAATAGATATTTTCCCGCCCCGTAAGCTCGCCGTGAAAGCCGGTTCCTACCTCGAGTAAAGAGCCCACGCGGCCCTGGATCATGGCGCTACCCGTGGTCGGCTCGGTAATCCGCGAAAGGATCTTCAGCAGCGTGCTTTTGCCCGCGCCGTTGCGCCCAATGACCGCGAGGACTTCGCCGTGGTGCGCCTCGAACGAGACGTTCTTCAGCGCCCAGATCGTGTTGGCTTCACATCCGCCGCGGCCGTTGCGGCCGACGACGTATGCGAGACCCTCGACGATACGGTCGCGTAACGTCTCGTATCTTTTGGAATTCGAAGCCCCGATGGTGTACTGCTTCGACAGATTCTCTACGCGAATAACGGGCTCGGCCATAACGTCAGGATCTTTTGACCACAGAGGTCACGAAGTTCACGAAGGAAAGAGGAATGTTACCAGAGAGGCCACGAAGTTCACGCAGAGAATTCAAAATAAAGATCCTTCGACTTCGTGGTCTTCGTGTCCTTCGTGGTGGGAGCTGGTTTTCTCGTCTCTGCGTGCTCCGCGCCTCTGCGGTGAGTAATTATTTCAATAGGTACGGTTCCCAGAATTCCCGATCATAAACCGGCCAGGCGTGGCAGCCGAAAGGGAGCCGTCGATTGTTCAGCTCGAAGCAAAGTCTCGGCACCATCTCAAAAGCAAACCGCAGGCCGGTGGGCACATCGGCTATTTTGAACTCCGGGTAGTAATGGGGTCCCCGCCAGGACCAAAAATGATCGTCATGTCGGCCGGTGACGGCTTGCCATCTGAAGGTTTGCCAACGTACCCCGTTAAAGGCTCTCAAGCGCTTCAAGTACCTCTTCGGCCAGTTGAGATATCGAACGCTTCGGGGCTTGGAGGCGTAGGTTTCTTGCCAATACCTCGCTGGATCGATGGCGTAGGCGCGCGAATAAAGAACCTTCAAAAAACTTTCGACCTTGCGGAGAGAAAACCCGCCATTGCCGACCTGTGACCTCTTGACCCATGGCGCGTCGTCACACACGAGCCATGGCGCGCCGATATAGTCGAGATCGGTTGCGCACCACTCGAGGAGTTGATCGGAAAACACGAGGGCATCGGGATGATACATCAAAATGTACTTGTACTCGGCGAAAGCTTCGTAAAACCTCGGCGACAACATCAACCGAGTGTGCGCCTCCACACTCCCGAAAAACCGCCGGCTGAACGGTTTGACCATGAACCCGGGATACGCGACCGTCATGTTGTCCGGCACGACCAGGTACTTGTCGTATTTACCGAGATAATGGACCAGGTGCCGCAGCGAAATTTGCTCGTCCTCGGTCAACTCCTTTCGGGTTGAAAGCGGGACGGTAATGGCGACCAGTTTCTTACTCGCTTGCGGGTTGCCGCGGAAACTCATATGCCGACCTGGCCCGGGTAGCCGATGAAATTCAAACCGTGGACGAAAGCGAATGCAGGCGGGAAGCTTGGGTTTGACGATCCGTCGGCTCGGGTCGAAGCGACCCCTCGGGGTCGAGCTATCGTGCCAGGTGTAAAACCGACTCTACGAACTGCGTGAAGCCGCTGCTCTCCGGCAAAACGCCTTCGGGGATGGCGGCGCCGGCCGTATAGCGCCGGAGGCTGTACCTTCGAATGCGCCGGAGCGGCGCCTTGATGCGCTCGGGGATCCGGCGAGAAATTCTACGTCTGAGAGAAAGTTCCGTGTCTTCCGAGCCCCACTCGGCAGCCATACGCTCGAAGACGATGTGATCCGCCAACGCATCCCTCGCGACGGCCGGAGGGTGAATGAGCGGGAAAGATATCGGTTTGGCCGGCACGGTTGCCCGTGTATCGTCGAGGGAAGTCGTGTTGGTTGCGCCTTCACCGAACCCGATATTCTTGATGAGGTTCACGCTCGGCGTGACCGCCAGGCCGTTGCGGGACCATACCGCATAGGTCCATTGATAGTCCCACGTTCGCGGATTGCTTGACGTGGCATGCATCTCGTCGAAAATGCGCTCCCAATCGCTCGCAAGGCTCTCACGATGGATTATGCTCGACAGCCAGCGGCTCTTCTTCAGCCTGGGCCACGACTCCATGGTCAGATCGTGGTGACGCCATGCTCGGCGCCAGGTGGCCCAACCCCAGTTGGAATGATTGTAGGTGAAGCAGTAGCTGTAGGGTGTCGGCAGCCGAAACCTGTTTCGACCGGCGATCATCATCACCCGTTCATCGGCTCGATATTTTTCCAACAGCTCGGCGCAGTAAGGAAAGAAGGTGGGGTGCGGCAGGCAATCGTCTTCGAGAATAATCGCCTCTTCAACCTGATCAAAGACCCAGTCAATGCCGGCTAGAATACTGCGTGTCAGCCCGACGTTCGTGGACGAATATTTCTTGAATACCTCACATTTCCAGTCGATCCGCTCGACCACCGCTCGCGTTTGCGCGCAGAGCGCGGCATCGCGTGCGTCGCCGTTGCGCGGACCATCGGCGATGATGAAGAGTTTCTTGGGCCGAGCACGAGCGATCTCGCGAAATACCTGTGAAGTCGCCTCCGGGCGATTGAAGATGATGAATACCACAGGTGCCGCGAGCATGGATGAATGCCGACCCGGGAAGACAAACACACCTGTTCCTCCTTCGAGGCTCAGAGGTGGCCGGGTTTGGTCTTTGAATCGAGCGTACCACTCTCATCCAGCCGGTCAAGTAGTTTTGTCGAAAAATCCGCTGTTTTATTTATAAGGTGAGCTTTGGGGTAGCAGGCAACCTATCAAAACAGTGTGTACAGGTTTTCCGGAATTTCGCTGTGTTCCCGGTCCTCATGCAAGGCGGCCAGGCCTAGAATGAAGGGGAGGAGGCAAAGAGCCCAGAGATTTCCCGACCCGCGACACCAGCGGATGTAATCGAAAATCCAAGCGCCGGCTTGCGAGCTACGGGGACCATCGACGGTGTCGCGGCCCGGCGATTCGGCTTTCCGCGGTATCCAACCCGAACTCTCCTGTGGAGGAGGAGCGAGCGGAAGACGCGAGCCGCCGCGCCCCACGACGAAAAAGACGACGTAAAAAGCGATGGCGCTCAGCCACGCGGAAGCCACCCCTGAAAACTCTCGCGCCAGCTTGTTCCACACGCGGTAGGCGTGCCGGACCAGATCGGGAAACGCAAAACCGGTGAGCAGCAGCACGGCAGTTAACGGGGCTCCCGCCGAAGGCCATGGAATCGAGATCGCCGGCGCCAGGGCGAGCGCGAGTCCGAAGCCGGCAACGGGGCTCACGACGAGCCAGAAGCTGACGAGCCACGCGCGGCGGAGTGGAGATAAGGGTAGTGTGATCATTACAACAGAGGGCTCAACCGTTCTCGGATTTCCGCGCTTGCTTGGACCCTTTTTGCGAGGTCAACTTACGGATTGCGGCAACCGTAAGGTTTGCGCGATACTCGATCAGCTTCCTTCCATTCTCGACGGTTCTTGCCGGCGGATTCATGTCGAACCCGTTGACGCTGTACTGTCCGGCGGCGATTCTCTGCTCCGTACGAATTAATTTCGGGTCGACCGCGGCGAGGATGGCTTCGTAGTGATAGTCGCTGTGGATTCCGGCGCGGCTCGCCGAACGCACGTCGGGTTTTTGGCGCACGCCGATTTTTTTCAAATATTCGAAACTCCACATATCCTGTGTGTAGTATTCCGGGACGTAATGAACCGCCGTCGATTCTTTGCGCCACCTTACGTTCAAGGCGGCGGCGACATGCCTCATGCCCTCCTGGTTATCGCCGCTATCCCCAAGGAGGATGATGTCTCGAAAGCCGTGTTGTTTCAGGCTCATGCAGATATCCGTGAGGAGCCTCCGGAAGGTCTCCTCCGTGACGCTAATCGTGCCCGGATATTTCATGTGGCCCGACGGGGGCTCGATATCTCCTTCCGGGACGAACGGAACGATCGGAGCCACCAGAGCGTTTCCAAGCTTTCTGGCGATCGCGTCGGTCGTAGCTCGGAGGACGTAGTTGTGTTTCCCGGTCGCGACGTATGGGCCGTTTTGTTCGATGCCGCCGGTCCCCACGATGACCGTGGTTTTGCCGCTTTTGATCGCGTCCCGAATCTCCATCCAGGTAAGTTCTTCCAAAAAGACGCTGTCGATCGCGGCGATGGGCCGTGGAGCATCGAGTGCCTGAGCCGCGGCGCTATTGGGGCCATAGGCACTCAGCAGGACAATCGCCAGAACGAGGCATGCCTTCGCGGGTTTCATTGGCTCGTCCTCTTTATGCTTCCGATGTTTCGTTTCCGCTTCGGCTCGATGTCGAGCGCTAGTCGAGAGCGTACTGGGCTTTGTAGGCTTCGGCGTCTTCGAGGAGCGCGGCGGGTTGTGACTCCTTGAGAAGCAGGCAGTTCTCCAACACCAAGCAATCGATGTCGGTCGCCATGAAACAACGGTACGCCTGCTCCGGCGTGCACAGAATCGGCTCGCCGCGTATGTTGAAACTGGTGTTGACGATCACAGGGCACCCGGTCAGGTCGTAAAAGCGCCGCATCAGGCGATAGAATCGGCCGTGTCGTTCGGCGTCAACGGTCTGAATGCGAGCGGAGTAATCGACGTGCGTGATCGCCGGAACTTTGGACCGCGGAACCGAAACCCGGATTCTCAGGTCCGGATCCTTCATTTTCTCGAGGTCCTCGGCGCTCAGCGGCGTCCGCCACTCGGGACGGACCGGGGCGACAAAGAGCATGAAAGGGCTGTCTTCGTCGGGTCGCGTTTCGAAGATCTGATGCGCGAATTCTTTGAGCACGCAAGGGGCGAAGGGGCGAAACGACTCGCGGAATTTGATCTTGAGGTTCATGTTTTGCTGCATCGTCGGAGAGCGGGCGTCGCCGATGATGCTGCGCGCGCCGAGGGCGCGCGGGCCGTACTCCATCCGTCCGTGAAACCAACCGATGATCTTTTCCTCCGCGAGCAGGCGCGCGATCCGCTCGAGCAGCTCGGTCTCGTCGTCGACGCGCTCGTAGTCGGCGCCGACGGAGCCGAGGAACAGCTCAATCTCGTCATTGGTAAAGGCCGGACCGAGAAAGGAACCCTTCTGCCGATCCCGCTCCGCCGGTTTTCGCGGCTGTCCCAGCCACTGATGCCATGCGAGCATGGCGGCTCCGAGCGCCCCGCCGGCATCGCCGGCTGCCGGTTGTACCCAGATGTCCGTGAACGGGCCTTCGCGCAGCAGCCTGCCGTTCGCCACGCAGTTCAACGCGACGCCGCCCGCCATGACCAGGTTGCTCATTCCGGTCATGCGATGGGCATGCCGCCCGGCATTCAAGACGACTCGCTCGCAAACGCGTTGGATCGACGCCGCCAAATCCATTTCCTTTTGGGTGATGAAGGACTCGGGTTTTCGCGGCGGACCGCCGAAAAGCGCGTGGAACTTCTCGGACGTCATCGTGAGACCCTGGCAATAGTTGAAGTACGACATGTCGAGCCACAGCGATCCGTCCTCATGCACGCGGACGACGCGCTCGAGAATCAGATCGACGTATTTCGGCTGGCCGTACGGCGCCAGGCCCATCAGCTTGTATTCGCCTGAGTTGACCTGAAACCCCGTGTAGTAGGTAAACGCCGAATAGAGCATTCCCAACGAATGAGGAAAGCGCAGCTCGTGCGTCAACGTGATTCGGTTTCCCTTTCCCACGCCGATCGAGCTGGTGGTCCATTCGCCGACGGCGTCAAGCGTTAAAATAGCCGCTTCATCGAAGGGGGAGGGGAAGAAAGCGCTGGCGCCGTGCGATTCGTGGTGATTGGCAAAGCAAAGGCGGCCGTTGAACCTGGCGCCCAGTTCGGAGCGAATCACTTCCGGCAGTCGCAGCCTGTGGCTTGCCCAGCGCGGAAAGGACTGGCAGAAGGACGGAAAACCTTCCGGAGCGTAGGCGAGATAGGTCTCGAGCAAACGGTCGAACTTGAGCCCGGGATTTTCGTAGAAGACGGCGTAGTCGAGCTGCGAAACATCTATTCCGCCTTCGTTTAGGCAGTAGGCGACGGCATGTCGCGGAAAACCGGCGTCTCCCTTGCGCCTGGTGAACCGCTCCTCTTGTGCCGCGGCGATGATGTCGCCGTCGCGAACCAAGCAGGCTGCGGAGTCATGATAAAACGCCGAGATGCCGAGAATGTTCATGGCAGCGCTAGAAGCATGGAGCATCGAGCAAGGAGCATGGAGCCAGAGCAAAAGCTAAGAGACCCGGAGATTGCACCACGAAGGACACGAAGACCACGAAGGAGACCACAAAGACCGTGGCGTGGCAGAGCCGCAACCAAAAATAACCGGGAGATCTCGCGCAAAGGACGCCAAGGTTTTGGAGAAAAGAATTATGCTCCTTTGCGCGCTTGCCGCTTTTGGCGCTCCTGGCGCGAGAGAGCCTTATCGTTCCGACAGTTGCGGGTTCGAGCGAGTTTGCGCAAGCTGCGAAAATTCTCCCGGAAACCTGACCCGTGATCTCAGGTGGTGAAATCTTTTTCTGCGAACTCTGCGTGCGGTGAAAACTGCCGCGCGCGGCGCTTAGATTACGTCGGCGAAGGAGCGTTCCACTTTCCTGAAATAGGCAAGGCCCCAAACCACCAGGGCGACCACGACGATGCCGCTCATCATCATGACGCCGAAGTCAGGGCGCTCGGTGCCCAATAAACCCCAGCGGAACCCTTCGATGACCCCGGCCATTGGATTCAATCCGTAGAGGAGCCGCCATTGCTCGGGCACGATACTCACGGAATAGACGACCGGTGAAGCGAACATCCAGACCTGCATGACAAAGGGCATGGCATGGCCGACGTCTCGGTACTTGACGTTCAACGCGGACGAGAAAAGCCCGACTCCCAAGGCGGTGAGGAAACTCAGCAAGAGAAATACGGGCAGCAGAAAAACGCCCCATGTCGGGGTCGTGCCGTACCAGGACATCATGCCGATCAGCACGACGAAGGCAATGGCAAAATCAACCAGGGGTGCCAGGGCGGCCGAAAGCGGCGCGATGAGGCGCGGAAAATAAACTTTTTTGATCATGTTTCCGTTGGATACGAGACTGGCGCTGCTTCGCTGGATCGCCTGGGAAAAGTAGGTCCACGGCAAGAGCGCAGCGTATGAGAATACCGGATAGGGCACGCCGTCACTCGGCAATTTCGCGAAGTTGCCGAAGATCGCCGAAAAGATCACCATGCTAATGACCGGCTGCAGGATCGCCCAGCCGGCGCCGATGACGGTTTGCTTGTAGCGGATCTTGATATCGCGCCAAATCAGGAAATAGAGAAGCTCCCGGTACTGCCACAGCTCATCGAAATTGATCTGCAGCCTGCCGTTGGTCGGCCGGATGTAGAGCACGTTGGCATTCTTTTGCGCCTGGCTTGTCGTCATCTACGTATCACTGGGGCAGGAAGTTAAAAGCAAAATCCATTGCACCGCGAAGAACACGAAAAACACGAAGTCTAAAAAACGTCCTCGCGCCAAGCTCGCGAAGCGAGAATAATCTTCTTAAACTTGGCGTTCTTTGCGTGCTTTGCGCGAGATGATCTTTGTGTTCTTTGTGATAGCTGCCTTTCCTTCGTGAACTTCGTGATCTTGTGGTGAGTCTTTCCTACAGCGATTGCACGTTTTCCTGGATTTTCCGCTCGAAGACCCGCCGGAGCTTTTCGTCGAGGATCTCTTTACAGACCCGATCGAGGAGGGCGCTCAACTTTTCTCTCGGAAACGTTTCCCGCGTCTCACCGAGGAAAGCGATTTGGTCGCGCACGATCAGAGGAGCCATCGGCCCGACCGCCTCGCCGAGTTTGGCGATCAGGTCGTCGAAGAAGGCTGAGGGAACGACCCCGGGCGCCGCGGGTTTTCCGCGGGGCTCGATATCGATCGTCTTTCCCGCAGCTCTGTGCATTTCTTGAGCAGCCGTGCCGTAATCGGACCCATAATAGGACCGATAGTAAGCGTAGTCGGGATCGTCGAGATTGATGCTGTTCAGAATGACGCCGATGACCGGGGCGCGGATCGCATCCAGCCGTTCGAGCGCCTGGCGCGCCGCCGCAGTGGTGGTTTTCTTTCCGTGGAAAACCAAGATGACGCCGTCACACAAGATCGAAACGATTGCTGCATCGGCAACGGCGATCGCGGGCGGGGAATCGATGAGAACGAAATCGAACGTTTCGCGCACCCGCCTGAGTACCTCCCGCATCTTGTTCGATCCGAGAAGGTCGCTTGGGTTCGGAGGGGTGACGCCCCGCGAGATGAGCGAGAGCCCCTCGATCGACGTCGCTTGAATGCCTTGCTCGAGCGGCAGGTGTCCGGTCAACACGTTCGATAACCCGTTGTGATTCCTCATGCCTAACCGCGTATGGCAGCAGCCCTTGCGTAAATCGGCGTCGATCACCAGCACGCGCCGTCCTTCCTGCGCCAGGGCGATTGCGAGGTTCAAGGTCGAAACCGTTTTTCCTTCGCCGGGCGAAGGACTCGTCAGGAGAACGACTTGCGGGGGCTTTTCCGCTTGTGAAAACAACAGCGCGGTCCTGATCGTCCGGTATGAGTCGCCGATGATCGAAAGCGGATGATGCGCCGAAATCAGCGTCTTGGAGGGGGACGCCAGCGCCGGCGGCTTCGGCGCTTGCAGCCGCTTGCCGCCGTTACTGCTGAAGAGCTTGCGGTTGAGCGCGTTGAGATCGGGCACGACTCCGAACGTATTCAGCCCGACCGCCTGCCAAACGTGATGCGGTG
>DATMBL010000430.1:0-3443 GCA_035559295.1 Candidatus Eiseniibacteriota bacterium | reverse complement strand
CCACTTGGCGAGAATCGAACCGCCGCGCGAGACGATCCCCGTGACGCGCTTGGCCGTCAGCGGTACATAGCGAAGCAACACGCCCGCGTGGATGGTGAAGTAATCGACGCCCTGCTCGGCCTGTTCGATCAGCGTGTCGCGATAGATCTCCCACGTTAGCTCCTCCGCTTTGCCGCCGACCTTTTCCAGCGCCTGATAAATGGGAACGGTACCGACCGGCACGGGTGCATTGCGGAGGATCCACTCGCGCGTTTCGTGAATGTCGTCGCCGGTGGAAAGGTCCATTACGGTATCGGCTCCCCAGCGCGTTGCCCAGATCATTTTTTCCACTTCTTCCTCGATCGAGGAAGCGACGGCCGAATTGCCGATATTGGCGTTGATCTTCACCAAGAAATTGCGGCCGATGATCATCGGCTCGGTTTCAGGATGATTGATGTTGGAGGGAATGATCGCCCGGCCTCGAGCAACTTCATCGCGCACAAACTCCGGAGTAACGAATTTCGATATCGAAGCGCCGAAGCTGTTTCCGGCGTGCGTGCGCGCGCCGTTGCCGCTTTCGTGCGCCCGCTCCCGACCGAGGTTCTCGCGGATGGCGATATACTCCATCTCGGGTGTGATGATGCCTTTGCGGGCGTAATGCATCTGGGTGACATTACACCCGGGTTTCGCACGGAGCACCGGGCGGCGCGACGCGTCCGGGTAACGTTCGGTTGCCGATCCGTTTTTGCCGTTGACCGGCTGGTAGCCGGGCCCCGGCCGCTCCTCGACGTCGCCGCGAGCCTTGATCCAGCCCAAGCGAACGGGCTTCAGGCCTTTCCGGATATCGGTTTGTATCCGCGGATCCGTGTACGGACCCGACGTGTCATAAACCACCACCTGACGACGTTCGCGCTCGCCATTACCGCCGTGGCCGGTTCCGCCGCCGACCTCGATCGCGCGCATTGCGACCTGGATATCCGGCCGGGTCCCGGTGACGTAGATTTTTTGCGAAGCCGGTAGAGGTTCGGCCGTGACGCCCTTGTGCTTCGATCCGTTGCTCGCGTTGGAACTCGACATAGACGCCTCCTTCGCTCGACGACCGGCACCGGGGGTTCACACCCGCCGGTACGGTCTGACATACTCGTCGTACAGTCCCTCTTTTCCCTTTTCCGCCAGGTCCCGCGACCGCTGCATGAGGACTTCCTTGTTCTCGACGAAATCCTTACGCGTGAACCCCAGGTTTCCTGGATGGGTTCCCGTATCCATCCGAATCGCGTCACACGGGCACGCCTCAACGCAAAAGCCGCAGTAGATGCACCGCAGCGTGTCAATTTCGTACCGAACCGGGTATTTTTCCACCGGGTTGTCTGGATACTCTCCCGCCTCGATGTAAATGCAGTCCGCGGGGCACGCGGTCGAGCAAAGAAAACACGCCGTGCACGCTACCGAGCCGTCCTGCTTCAATGTGAGGCGATGCCGCCCGCGAAAAGTGTCGGGATAGGGCGCGCGCTCGTCGGGATACTGGATCGTAACCGCCGCCTGCTTGTCGCGCGCCAAACCAAACAGATGAAGGGTATGGATGATCAGGTTGCGCCAGAAGTGATAGCCGGTCACGGTGAGCCCGCGAATGACCTCCGGGAAGTAGAGCCGTTCCCAGAGGCCCATTTCTTCGATTCGTTTCATGCTTGGTCCAGCGAGATTGGGAGCGGCAACACGAATGATATTTTGATTTGGCAAATCGCGTGCTTTCGCGCTCCGAAGCAAAGTTCACCTTAAGACCATCGGTGAACGATGTCAAGAAACGGATAGCCCCATTTCTGCTTTCCGAGACGCCGGAAGATGACTCACTTGAAGGACGCCTCGAGGCACAGGCCTATGGCCGCCGGCCCGAAAGGGTTCATCGTCCGACGACCAGCAGGTTTGTGTGCGGGCTTTTCATCCTCTCCGGGCGAGCTAAGCTCATGTCACCCTTTGTGGCGAAAATATCTGCCTCGGAATTTCACCTCTCACTCGGAATCGTATTGTAGGAGGGAGTAAACGCCATATGGCTTGAGCCGCTCTCTGCCTTTGAGAAAGGACAATTCGATCACGAAAGCGCACTCGACAACGGTCCCCCCGACTTTGGAAACGAGTTGGGCGGTTGCGGCCGCCGTGCCTCCGGTCGCGATCAGATCGTCGGCAATCAGAACACGCGCGTTTGTCGGCATCGCATCGATGTGAATCTCGAGGATGTCCACCCCGTACTCGAGTTGATAACTCGCGCGGTGCGTCTCGTAGGGCAGTTTTCCCGGCTTGCGCACGATCGAGAACCCGGCGCCGAGTTCGTACGCGAGAGCCGCGCCGACGATGAATCCGCGCGATTCGATGCCGAGAACCGCGTCGATCCGCTGGTCGCGGTAGCGGCGGGCGAGCAAATCGATCGTTTTTGAAAACAGCCGGCCGTTGCTCAACAGCGGCGTTATGTCTTTGAAGACGATTCCGGGTTTGGGGAAATTCGGGATGTCACGTATCGCCCTGCGGATTTCGGCTATGTCCTTCTCCATCGCAGCATCAGCTATCATAAAAACCGCCGTTCCGGCAAGCAATGACACCCACCGCGGAACTCCGGATCTAACCGCTGAGATGCGAAGAACACAGGCCGGCGGAGAAACCTCGCTCGCGCAAAGAATACAAAGGACGCTAAGTTCGAAGATCAAACACTTCTCCCGGGCTTGGGTGGGGGTTTGCGTACTTGGCGTGCTTGGGGCGAGATCTCTTTCGCTCCGTGTGTCGGCCGGCCCTGCGCTGTTTTGCATCCTTGACTCTTGCCTGGGCACGCGCTAGCTCTCAGACATTACGAACGATATGGAAAGGAGAAACCAATTATGGCCCTTCGGATAGGTGATGTCGCGCCTGATTTTTCGGCGGAGACGACGCAAGGCAAAATCAGGTTCCATGAGTGGATTGGCGATAGCTGGGCGATCCTCTTCTCGCACCCCAAGGATTTCACACCGGTATGCACGACCGAACTCGGTTATATGGCCGGTCTCAAGCCCGAGTTCGACAAGCGCAACTGCAAGATCATCGGTCTAAGTGCCGATCCGGTGACCGATCATACCGAGTGGTCCAAGGACATTCAGGAGACTCAGGGCCATGCCCCCAACTATCCGATCATCGGGGATGCCGACCTGAACGTCGCAAAGCTCTACGACATGCTGCCGGCGAGTGAGATACCCGGCAAGCGCACGCCGGTGGACAACCAGACGGTTCGGTCGGTGTTTGTGATCGGACCGGACAAAAAAATCAAGGCGATGCTCGTCTATCCGATGAGCACGGGACGCAACTTCGACGAGGTGTTGCGTCTGCTCGACTCCCTGCAGCTCACGGCGAAAGAAGCGGTGGCGACACCGGTCAACTGGAAACCGGGGCAGGATGTGATCATTCCCACGTCGGTCTCCGACGAGGAAGCCAAAAAGAAGTACCCG
>DATMBL010000429.1:0-3037 GCA_035559295.1 Candidatus Eiseniibacteriota bacterium | reverse complement strand
GCCGATGTAAAGCTCGCCCGGAACTCCCACCGGAACCAGGTTGAGATACCGATCCAAAATATAGATCTGCGTGTTGTCGATTGGTCCACCGATCGGGATCGCTCCCGCCGCCGAGTCGATCTTGTGGACCGCCGACCAGATCGTGGTCTCGGTCGGCCCATAGAGGTTCCAAAGCGAAGAACACCTCTCCAAAAGCTTTCCCGCCAAACCCCCGCTCAGCGCCTCCCCGCCGCAAAAGATCTTTAAGTCTTTGCTTCCCTGCCATCCCGCTTCCAAGAGCATCTGCCACGTCGCCGGCGTCGCCTGCATCACCGTGCCGCCCGCGCCCGCCATCGCTTCCGCCAGCCGCATCCCGTCGCTCGCCACTTCCCGGCTTACAAGCACCACCCGAGCGCCGACCGTAAGCGGTAAAAACAACTCCAGCCCCGCTATGTCGAATGACAACGTCGTCACCGCCACCAGCACGTCCCGCTCGCATAGCCCCGGCTCCCGCCGCATCGAACTCAAAAAATTCACCACCGAGCCGTGCGTGACCTCCACCCCCTTGGGCTTCCCGGTCGATCCCGAAGTGTAAATCACATATGCCAGTTGATCCGCCGAAACCCCCACCGCCTCCAACTCCCTACTCTCCCGGCCGATCCTCTCCCACTCCGCGTCCACCCTCACGACCCGGGCCGCGCGCGCCGGTAAACTCTCAACCAACCTCTCCTGCGTCAGCAAAACCCCCACCCCAGCATCCTCAATCATGAACCTCAACCGATCCTTCGGATACGACGGATCCAACGGCACGTACGCCCCGCCCGCCTTCAATATCCCCAACAACCCCACCACCATCTCCACCGACCGCTCCATGAAAACACCCACCAAAACCCCAGGCCCGACACCCACCTTCCTCAAATACCGCGCCACCTGGTTCGACCGCCCCTCCAACTCCCCGTAACTCGCCTCCTCCTCACCAAAACTCACCGCCACCCTCCCAGGCTCACGCCGCGCCTGGGCTTCGAACAACTCATGCACGCAGCGTTCGGCTGGATGATCGGTCCGAGTTGCGTTTCGCTCCGCCGCAAGTTCGCGCTTTTCCCGCTCGGTAAGCAAATTCAACCGTGACAGGCGCTGCTCCGGATCGCGCGCGATGTCTCGCAGCAGGGTTTCGAAGTGTTCCAACATGCGCTCGATCGTGTCGGCATCGAAGAGATCCCGATTGTACTCCATGATCATTTTCAATCCGACTCGATCCTCGATCGTGAAAAGCGTGAGATCGAATTTCGCCGTGCCGTGATCGACCATAACCGGCTCGAGCGTCAAACCCGGCATATCGACGGGCTCTCTCGGCACGTTCTGGTGCGCGAACATCACCTGGAACAACGGGGAATAGCCGAGATTCCGCTCGACCCTGAGCTCCTCGACGATTTTCTCGAAGGGTACGTCCTGGTGAGCATAAGCATCGAGAGCGGTTTCCCGCACGCGACCGAGAAACTCGCTGAACGTGGGGTTCTTCGAAAGGTCCGCCCTGAGGACCAGCGTATTCACGAAAAACCCGATCAGGCCTTCAACTTCGGGCCGATTGCGGCCGGCGATCGGCGACCCTACGGCGATCTCCTCTTGCCCGCTGTAGCGCGAAAGCAGAACCTGCAGGGCGGCGAGCAAGGTCATGAATAACGTCCCGCCCCGCCGCCGGCTGAGCCCGCGCAACTCCTCGCAAACGTCGGGCGGCAAGGTCCGCGCTCGATACGCGCCGGCGAACGTTTGAACGGCCGGTCGCGGCCGATCCGTCGGCAGTTCCAAGACCGGGCAATTTGCGAGTTTCCGGCTCCAGTACGCGAGTTGAGCCTTCAGCCTCTCCCCCGTCAGGATGTTCCGCTGCCACACGGCATAGTCGCGGTACTGGATCGGCAGATCTCGAAGCCGTGGCCGCTCCCCGCAGACGAGGGCTCGATAAATCTCCGTCAGCTCGTGCCAGAGAATGCCGCTCGACCAGGCGTCGGTCGCGATGTGATGGGTCACGAGGAGCAAAATATGCTCCTCGATATGAAGGCGGATCAGCACTGCCCGAAGCATGAAGTCACGCGAAAGGTCGAACGGTCTGCGTGTCTTTTCGATCAGCAGGTGCTCCGCTTCGGCTCTCCGCTCGGCGGCTCCGAGGTCCGACAGATCGACGATCGTCAACTCGGGCGCGCCCTCGTTCACCTTCTGGATCGGATTGCCATCGTTCGGCACCACCGTCGTTCGCAACGCCTCGTGACGCGCCACCACCTCATCCAGGGCACGTTTGAGGAATTCAAGCGACAGGCGGCCTGTCAAACGCATCGCCCTGGCCTGATTGTAAACCGGGGTACCGGCCTCGAACTGGTCCAGAAACCACAGCCGTTCCTGCGAAAAAGACAGCGGGCACACGGTGTCTTTCGGCTGTCGCGGAATAGCCGCCTCAGCGGACACTCCGGCGCTTTCTTTCAACTTCAACTCGAGAAGCGCGCGTTTCGCCGGCGAGAGCTTGGCGATCCGCGCTCGCAGGTCTTCCGGTATATCCGTGCCCGGATTGATTTTGCTGCTACTTTCCATATCCGATGGTTCCCCTGTTTGATCGGAAAACGCGATACGTCCCGCCCGAGAATCCACGGGTTCGAGCTTACGGCTTACGACAGCGATTCATTCTCAGGCGGGTTCGGTCCCTCGACTTTCGAGCTGCCGCCGGGCTTCGGTCTCCGGCATTTGTTCCAGCTCCAGCAGGGAATCTTCCAGGGCTTGTCCGCCCGTCTCGGCCTGCCGATGCAAGACGGCCAGCGCCAGTTCCTTCAGCGTCGGATGCTCGACGAAGGCGCGCATGGGAACGTCGGTCCGTAACAGCTCGCGCAGCCGGGAGGACACCTGTGTGGCGGCGAGGGAATGGCCGCCCATTTCGAAGAAATCGTCATGGAGGCCCACGCGCTCGACCCCCAGCACGTCCCGCCAGATGCGCGCAAGCGTTTGCTCGAGCGGTGTTTGCGGCGGGACGAATGTCTCGTTTGCACCTGGAACGGCCGCCTCGGCGATCGGCAGG
>DATMBL010000428.1:0-5307 GCA_035559295.1 Candidatus Eiseniibacteriota bacterium | reverse complement strand
ACGGCGTCCTTCGAGGTCGAAAGCTGCGTGTCGTCGTAGTCCATCGCGTGACCGGCAACGCCGTTTGCCAGGGCCGCCTCGGGTACCGGCGCTCTGAGCGTCGTGCCCAAAACCGTTGCTTCGGGGCGGCCGCCGAGTCGGCTCACGTGACGGCGAACGATGCGCGCTCCGTCTTCGGTCGAACCGGCCAGAGCGACTCCGAGACCGTCGAGAATGAAACCGCGCGCGAGCCGGACGACTTCCGCCGGAATGTCCCGGTATCGCGTCCCGGCGACGAAACGCGCGATTTCTTCGGTAAGGCCGTCGGCTTTCATGGCCCGCCGCGGGCCCAATATACGCTCCTCTTCCCGGGGGTTCAAAGAAGCGGGCATTCACCGCGAGGTCACGAAGAGCACGGCGCGGTCGCGCCGTAACCGAAAACAACCGGGAAATCTCCTCAGGAAACGCAAAGCGCGCCCAAGCTTTCGGAAAGAAAACTATGCTCCTTTGCGCGCTTGGCGCTCTCGGCGGGAGGAGGCCTTATCCTTCCGCCAGTTGAGGGTTCGAGCGCGTTTGCGGGTGAAGTACGGTATATGAATCCTGCGCTCCTCGTGCCCGGCTTGACAGTGGGTATGGGGCGGGCTAGTTTCCGCTTGAATTTACTGCCAAGCTTATCGCCTCTCCTTATCCCGGGTAAGGAGAGGCTTTTTTTGGCATCGATGACGATTCGCCTCACGCCCGATCAGATCGAGCGTTACAGCCGCCAGATCATGGTTCCGGATCTCGGCGGTAAAGCGCAGATTCGCCTGCTCCAGGCGCGCGTGCTCATCATCGGCGCCGGCGGGCTGGGTTCGCCCGCGGCGCTGTACCTGGCAGCGGCCGGCGTCGGCACCCTCGGTCTGGTCGATGCAGACAAGGTCGAGTTGTCGAACCTCCAGCGCCAGATCCTCCACACCACTGCCGACCTCGGCCGCCCCAAGGTGGATTCCGCCGCCGACGCGCTGAAGCGCTTGAACCCGGACGTGAAGGTCGTCGCCCATGCCGAACGGTTAGAGGAGGAAAATGCCGCCGCGCTGTTTGCCGGATGGGATTTCATTATCGACGGCAGCGACAACTTCGAGACTAAATTCGCCGTCAACGACGCTGCGGTCCGGCTCGGCATCCCCTATTCGCACGCCGGGATCGTGCGGCTGCAGGGACAAACGATGACGATCGCGCCGAGGAGAAGCGCGTGTTACCGTTGCGTTTTTCGCGAGCCGCCGCCTCCGAGCGAAATCCTGAGTTGCCAGCAGGCCGGGATTTTAGGGGCGGTGGCCGGAATCATCGGTTCGATTCAGGCCACCGAGGCGATCAAATGGCTCGCCGGATTGGATGAAGGCTTGCTGCTCGACCGATTGCTCACTTACGACGCGAAGGTGACGAGGTTTCGCGAGGTGGCGGTTAAACGGGACCCGAATTGCAAGGCCTGCGGCAGTTCTTCGCCTCGCTCGGGCTGAGAGGGCTTTCTTGTTTGCGTTGCCGGACACGAAGGACTATTTTTAATCGAAGGCTGCTCGCGGAAGCCAACAAATCCGCGTGCTTCGGGCCGGTATCCAAGGGAGGGAGGTCATGGTATGTCTGTGCGAGTTCGCGTACCCACGCCGCTTCGGAAATTCACGCAGGGGCTGGATGAAGTCAGCGCCGAAGGAAACAACGTGAGGAGCCTGGTCGAGGACCTCGAGAAAAAGTTTCCCGGCATCAAGGATCGCATCTGCGACGAAAACGGCAAGATTCGCCGGTTCGTCAACGTTTACGTCAACGGCGACGACATTCGTTTCCTGCAGAACCTGGAAACGAACGTGAAAGACGGGGACGCCATATCGATCGTGCCGGCGATCGCCGGCGGCAAATGAGCTCGCGATGGTCACGCGCGCGTCGCCCAATCTCCGGCTGGTTTCGGCCCCCGGCCGAGAACCAAAGAAGGTCGAATCGGTTCTCGATCTGATCGGCAACACGCCGCTGATCGAGATCACGCGCATCACCGGCGGGCTCTCCTCCGGGACGCGGATTTACGCCAAACTCGAAGGCTTCAATCCCGGCGGGTCGGTCAAGGACCGGGCGGCGCTGCGCATGGTTCAAGACGGAATACGTTCGGGAAAACTGAAGCCGGGCAAAACGATCCTCGATTCCACGTCCGGGAACACGGGGATTGCGTTGGCCATGATCGGCCGTGTTTTGGGCTACCCCGTGGAGCTGGTCGTTCCCGCCAACGTCAGCGCCGAACGGAAGCTGATCCTCAAAGCCTACGGCGCCAAGGTCATCTACAGCGATCCTCTGGAAGGTTCCGACGGGGCGATTCGCTTGTGCCGCAAAATCCTCGAGGAGAATCCAACACGCTACTTCAAGCCCGATCAGTACTTCAACCCGATGAACCCGCAGGCCCACTACGAGAACACCGGGCCGGAGATTTTCCGCCAGACGCGCGGCCGCGTCACGCATCTGGTCGCCGGCATCGGCACCGGCGGGACGATCATGGGAGCGGGCCGGTATTTAAAGGAAATGAATCCGAAGATCCAAGTGATCGCCGTCGAACCCGACGACGCGCTGCATGGGCTGGAGGGCCTCAAGCACATGGCCACGTCGATCGTGCCGGGGATCTACCATGAGGAAGAGCTGGACGAGAAAATCCCGGTTTCAACCGAGGACGCCTACGCGATGGTTTATCGGTTGAGCCAGGAAGAAGGCGTGCTCGTCGGCCAGTCCTCGGGCGCGGCGATGTTCGCTTCCCTCAAACTGGCGCGTCGGACCCGGAACGCCACGATCGTGACGATCTTTCCGGATTTCGGCGACAAGTATCTCACCACCAATCTCTGGGTCGGCTGGCGCGATCGAATGGCTGTGGGCAACCTCGAGTTTTCGATTTGAGAAAAAAGGAGATCGAGTACCGCCAAGTACCCTTCGGGCATTCGGTACGCGTCTTCTTTTCTCACTGGGCGGCGGCGGAGATGGAAAGGATCAGCACGCCGCCTTCATGCGGCGGCCCGCCGAGCATGAAGTGTCCCCTGTTCTGCAGCTTCACGGTCGTGTCGAGCTTTTCTCCGCCTTCCAACCGCACTTTCAAGGCGATTTGCTTTTCGCGGAAATTTTCCGGCGAAACCACGAGCCGGCGCCCGCCGGGAATGTCGAAGGTCGCGCTGGAGCCCCAAGCGACCGTCTGGCTTTCCTCTTTGAGAAGCCGATAAGAGCGGTATTTGAAAGCCCGAAACTGGTGCTTGATCGGCGCCAGGCGGGCATCGACTTCGTCGCTTTGATTGCTCGCCAGGATTGTACCGATCGTAACCCGAACCGCCTGTGAAAATCCCTCGGCCCCCTCGGCATGCGCCCCGAAAAGCACCAGCAGGCTAAAAAGCAGGGCTTGGCTCGGGAGTTGTCGGAGCCTCATCTTGACCCTCTTGGTTTTGCTCGAGCCAAATAACCGTGGTCCTGGTTTCGCTGTCGCGGAACAACGCGACGTTCTGACCGTAGGCGTTGATCGACTCGACAGCGGCAAAACTGTTGCGATCGCGCCGCCCGATCGGCGGGACCGACTCCAAGCTCAACAACCCGATGAGCGCCACGAGAACGAGAGGAATCGCCCAGGCGAGTTTGGCCGGGGCAAACGCCGATTCGAGCCACTCGGCCATCGTTGCCGGCCAGCGCCGTTTCGCCTCGAGGCGCCGTTCGAGACCCCGCCAAAAAGGATCCCAAGCGACCTCGCCGCCGGCCCCGAGGGCCTCTCTCAGAGCGGTATTCAGCCGGTCGAGCCGCTCGCGCTCCGAGCGGCAAACCGGGCATTGTCGCACGTGCCGTTCGACCGATTGCGATTCGCCGGGCGGCAGCTCTCCGTCGAGAAACGCTCCCAAAAACCCTCGCACGTTCTCGCAACCGGTCATAGCCACGCTCTGAGTTTTTGCTGCAGTTTTTTGCGAGCGTAGTGGAGCCGGCTCATCACCGTTCCTTCGGAGCAACCCAGGATCTCGCCGATGTCTCTGTAGGACAGACCTTCGATGGTTCTCAATACAATGACGGCTTTGTGCTCGGGTGTCAAATCATTGATCGCGTCGAGCAGCTTTTCCCGGAGTTGCTTGTTCGCGAGATCCGCCGACGGATCCTTTGCCACTTCGTTTTGCTTTTCCAGCAGGCCGTCCACGCTCTCGCGAAACTCGAGCGGCGTTCTCTTCTGCCGCCGCTGGGCGTCGATCGATAAATTCACGGCGATCCGGTAAAGCCAGGTGTAAAACGAGGAGTCCCCCTGGAAGCGATCGAGCTTCTGGTAAGCGCGAAAAAAGGTCTCCTGCGCGACTTCCATGGCATCATCGCGATTCCGCATCAGCCCGAGAATGACCATGTAGACCTTTTGGTGATAACGCGAGACGAGTTCCTGAAAGGCAGCTCTGTCCCCGGCCTGGGATTTTTGCACCAGCTCCCAGTCGCTAAGCTCCACCGTAAGCCTGCCCGTTAGACGTTATGCCGCACGCTTTATTCAGCCCCACGCTTAGTTAATATCAGAACCTTGAAATGTTCGCGAATTGCACTAGAATGGCCTGGTTTTCCCTGCTTTTTCGTCCGTTCATCCCTGCACGCGCGCACGCATTGGAAGTTCTATGCTAGTCCGTTGCCCGAGCTGTAAGACCACCTATAAAGTCGCCGATGAACTCGTCCGAGGCGCGCCCCCGGCGTTCCGCTGCTCGCGCTGCAAGCACACCTTCGAAATACAAACCGAGCGCGCCGACGGCAAAGCCGCCGCCAGACCCGAGCCTCCGCAGCCCGCTACGGCTCCGGAGGAATTGACGTTCACGTTCCCGGCGCACGAAAGCGAGCCGCCGCCGCATGCCGAGCAAACGAAGGGGGAGCCGCCGGACGCCGCCGAAGCCGCCTCTCCCGAGGATCCGCTCCGGCGTTCCACCGGGCCCGCCGAGGCGTTTCCCGCACGCGACGAACCGAACGCCGCTCCGCTCGCCGCGGCCGAGGACGGTGATTTCCCGGCCGACGACGAACCCCAGGCTCCGGAGCGCGGCCCGCGCGGCGCCGACAACGTTCTCGCCTTCGACCCGCATCGGGCGCAGCCGGCTTCGGTGGTTCCCTATCTCACCTTGTTTTTCCTCTTGATCGTCGCCTTCGGGCTTTTGACGGCCTTTCACCACGTTCACCCGGGCAGCTCCGAGCAGTTGCTCAAGAACATCCCGTTTCTCGGCAGCTCGGTTTTGAAGAACAATCACTTGAAATCGGGCGTCGATCTCCAGTCGCTGCGCGCCGGCTACCAGACCATTCAGGGGCCGCGGGAGGTCTTCGTCGTGACCGGAGTGGCGG
>DATMBL010000427.1:0-4185 GCA_035559295.1 Candidatus Eiseniibacteriota bacterium | reverse complement strand
GGTCAACCCGGCCGGCAAGAGCGCGAACAGCCAACCGGACGCTCTGCCCGCGCCGCGGTGAACCCACGGCGCGAACACGGCCAAGACAAATCCGGAAAGCACCGCTGCAGTCATAAACATCGCGTTCCTCCCGGTCACGTTATCTTTGATCCTGTTCACACACAACCCCAACGCCCGTCGATTCTCCCCGCCGGGAGGTACGCTTCTTGACGATTCTGCGGTAAGCTCTCTGCGGGATGTGTGCCTTGCGGGAACGCTTCGGAACGCAACGACTCTCGACGCGAAGGGGGACAAGAGCCGTATTCGCAGGGTTCGCGCGGGCGCGAGTCCTCGTGATCGTCCTGTTTCTCTCTTTCGGCCAGGTTCGGCCGGTTTCGGCGGAGTCACAGCTCCGGTTCGTCGCCTGGAAACCGCAGCCGGCGTGGATGTGGACGCAGATCATCGCCGAGTTCGAGCGCCAGAACCCGGGGGTGAAGGTTGTGACCGAAATGGGGCCTCAGTCCTCGACCGATCTGCACGATCTGGTAGGTCAAAAACTGAGAAACCGCGATCCGAACCTCGACGTTTTTCTCATGGATGTGATCTGGCCCGCGGAGTTCGCGTCCGCCGGTTGGGCCCTGCCGCTCGATCGATGGTTTACGCCCGCCGAGCAGAAAAAATTCCTTGCCCCGCCGGTTCTCGCGAACACTTATCGCGGGCGGATCTACGGCGTGCCGTTGTTCGTCGATGCGGGGATGCTCTACTATCGTAAGGACCTGCTCGAAAAGTACGGTTTTGCCGCGCCGCGCCTGTGGCCGGAGTTGGTGCAGCAAGCCCAAACGATCCTGGAGCGGGAAAACGATCCGCACCTTACCGGTTTCTCGGCGCAGTTCAAGCAGTACGAGGGGCTGGTGTGCAATATGATGGAGTACGTTCTCGGAAACGGAGGCGCGCTCTGGGAGGAATCAACGCTTCAGGGCGCTCTCGATCGCCCCCGGGCGAAAGACGCCGTGCGCTTTGTTCGCGACCGGATTATCGGCGCGATTGCGCATCGCGGCGTTCTCGCCTATCAGGAATCCGAATCGCTCGCGCTGTTTGCGCAGGGGCGAGCGGTCTTCCATCGCAATTGGCCCTACGCCTGGAGCGTGAGCAACGATCCGGCGGTGTCGAAAGTAGCGGGCAGAGTCGGAGTCGCGCCTTTGCCCGCGTTTGCCGGGCACCGCAGCGTCTCGACGCTGGGCGGGTGGCAAGCGGCGATCAGCCGCTTTTCGCGCCAGCCCGAACTGGCATGGAAATTTGCGTCTTTCTTGACCTCTGAACGAATCCAGAAACGGCTGGCCCTCTCAATGGGACGCGCCCCGACCCGAAAAGAGCTTTATAATGACGCCGAGGTCGTCAGCAACAATCCCCAGTTCAAGTTTCAACTCGAGATCTTCATGCGGGCCGTCCCGCGCCCGCGCACGCCGGTTTACATTCCGCTTTCGAACATCATGCAGCGTTACTTCAGCTCGGCCATCGCCGTCTCCGACTCCAACATCGATCAACTCGCCGCGCTCGCCGCGCGCGACATGAATCGTGTCTTGGACCTCCTCCGCACCGCCGCCGCGCCATGAATCGCCCGCTTCAATCCGCAACCAATCAACCAGCCATATTCACCACGAAGGAGGCGAAGAGCACGAAGGAAATAACCGAGAATCGAAAATTCATCAACGGGGCACTCAACCACGAAGAGCGCGAAGGTCACGAAGTTCGGATATAGCTTTTTGACATGATAAACTTCATGTGTTTCTTCGTGTGCTTCGTGTCCTTCGTGGTGATCTCTTGATTTTTTGGTTCCGGCCTAGCCGCGCTAGGTCCTTCGAGCGCTTCGTGATGTAATCTTGTGTTGTGCTGCTTTGCGGACTTTGCGTTCTTTGTGGTTAAATCCCTTTTCGAATGGACCGCGACACCCGCACCGCGCTTCAGTTCCTGGTGCCGAGCTTCCTTTTCGTCGCCTGCTTTTCCCTCTACCCGATCAGCGAATCCTTTCGCTTGAGCTTTTACCGGATGATCTTGACCTTGCCGTGGCTCGGCCGGAAGTTCGTCGGATGGGAAAACTACGCGGATCTCGTAACGGATCCCGTCGCGCTCGACTCTTTTATCACCACGCTCGTTTTCGTGATCGTCAGCGCATCGGCGGAGCTGGCGCTGGGTCTTTGCATGGCGCTGGTACTCAATGCCGCGTTCCGGGGCCGCGGCCTTGTCCGCGCTCTGGTGCTGATTCCCTGGGCGATGCCGACCGTGGTTTCGTCACAGATGTGGCGCTTTATTTTCAATGATCGATACGGGCTCTTCAATTATGTTCTTTTTCAAAACCAGACCGAACGTTATCTGGCGCCACTCGCGGACCCGCAGCTCGCGCTTGCAGCCATCATCGTCGCCGACGTCTGGAAAACCAGTTCCTTTGCCGCCTTGATCATCCTCGCGGGGCTGCAGACGATTCCCGACGAGATCTACGAAGCCGCCAGCATCGACGGCGCGACTCCCTGGCAAAAATTCCGTTATCTGACGCTCCCTCTCCTCAAACCTGCCCTGCTCCTCGCGCTTCTTTTTCGCACGATCGACGCGCTCAGGGTCTTCGATCTCGTGTTCGTGATGACGCAGGGCGGTCCTGCGGACGCAACCAACGTGCTGCAATTCTACGGCTACAAGAAAACCTTTGCCGAAGGCATGCTTGGATACGGCTCGGCGATTTCCGTGGCGGTCTTTTGTATTTCTCTGACGCTCTCCACGCTCTACATCCGCGTGATGCGATCGTCCCTGGTCGAGGAGCCGAGATGAGAGCCACAAGCGCGCTGCTGGTCGCATCGGTTGCGCTCATAAGCGTTTTCACCCTGGCGCCCTTTCTCTGGTTCGTCCTGACCTCATGGAAAAGCGCCAGTCAGATCGAAGCGATCCCGCCGGAAATCATTCCCGAGTTTCATTGGGGCTTCTACCGCTCGGCGCTCGAGCAGCATGACCTGGGACGTTACCTCACCAACAGTATCGTCATCGCAAGCGCAACGACCACGATCAGCATCACCATCGCCGCCGCCGCGGCCTACGCGATTACCCGCTTTCCATCCCGCTGGAGCCGATGGTATTTGATGCTGTTGCTCATGATTTCGATGTTTCCCCAGGTCGCCATCGCCGGGCCGGTTTGGCGCATCCTCCATTACCTGAATTGGCTCAACACGTATCACGGGATCGTCGCCGCTTACATCTCCTTATCGCTGCCGTTCGCGATCTGGGTGCTCGCGACGTTTTTCAAAGAAATGCCCTACGAGGTCGAAGAAGCCGCGTTGATCGACGGCTGTTCCCGCCTGCAGGCCCTTTGGAAGGTGGTGTTACCGATCGCCGCGCCGGGGCTTTTCACCGGAGCCATCCTCGTTTTCATTCAAGTATGGAACGAGTTCTTCTTCGCCCTGATCATTTTGACCAACCCGGCGCGGCAGACGTTGCCGGTCGGGATAGCGCTTTTTCCCGGTGAATACACCATGCCGTGGGGTGAAATAGCCGCGGCTTCGACGATGGCGACGCTGCCGCTGGTGCTCCTCACGCTGATTTTCCAACGGCGCATCATCCGTGGATTATCGGCCGGCGCAGTGAAAGGATAGCGATGGCGAACCGTTCAATCCGTTCAATCGCTGCGCTCGGTTCAACCGCTACGCTCCGTTCGACGTCATTCGCGGGTTTTCGCTCTTCCTGGAACCTTGAACAATTGCTCATTGCTCCATAGGTAAAGGCAATGGCATCCCTTTCAGTGCGAAACCTGTCAAAATCCTTCGGCCGGACGAAAGTCCTCGAGGACGTTTCCTTTGACGTGAAGGATGGCGAGTTTTGTGTTCTTCTCGGTCCTTCGGGTTGCGGCAAGAGCACGCTCCTCCGGCTGATCGCCGGGCTCGAATCGCCGTCCGCGGGCACGATCTCCATCGGTTCGCGCCAGGTGGACTCCCTCGCTCCCGGCGAAAGAGACGTGGCCTTTGTGTTTCAGCACTATGCCCTTTATCCCCATTTGACGGTCTTTGAAAATCTCGCCTTCTCGCTGCGCCTTCGCCGCGTATCTAAAGAAGAGCTTCGACGGCGGGTGGTCGAGACTGCAAAACTGCTGGAGATCGAGGACCGGCTCCAGCAAAAACCGCACGAGCTGAGCGGCGGGCAGAGACAGCGGGTCGCCGTCGGCCGAGC
>DATMBL010000426.1:0-11572 GCA_035559295.1 Candidatus Eiseniibacteriota bacterium | reverse complement strand
GCCCGATCCGTGGTCTCGATCGTTTCGATGCCACACAGCCCCACGCCGATGATCACGCCGACCGCTTCGGCTTCCTCGGGATCGATCTTCAGCCCGCTATCCTCCATGGCCATGGCGGCGGCGGCAACGCTGTACTGAATGAAGAGATCCATCTTTTTAATCTCTCGGGGTTCAATGAACTCCTCCGCCCGAAAGTCCGGCACCTGGCCGGCGATGCGTGTCGGGAAAGCTTCGACGTTCGCGAACCGGTCGATTTTTCGGATCCCCGAACGTCCGGCGGCCAAGGCATCCCAGTTCTTTTGCACCCCGGTGCCCAAAGGCGTGACCAGCCCGAGACCGGTCACGACGACCCTGCGAGAGCCCGACTCTGCCACGGCGTCTTCTCCGTTATCGTCCATAGATAAATCAGACCGCGTCAACGATCAACAGTTTTTATCGATAGCGCTCGTGAAGCGCGGAGAGGCGGCGGATCAGAGGCTGGATCTTCTCACTGCCGCGTGCCGCGAGCCCACCATCGCCACCCGCGCCCTGCAAAACCTCGAGCACGCTCGCGGTCGAGGTGCTTAGCGCCGCCAGGTCGTAACCGCCCTCGAGCAACAACGCGATCCGACCCGCCGCGTAGCGCCGCGCGATGCGCAGCAGCATGCGCGCCATGGCCGAAAATCCCTCCTCCGTCAGCGCCATGCCGGCGAGCGGGTCGCGACGGTGGGGATCGAAACCGGCGGAAACGAGAACCCACTCGGGCTGGAAGCTTTCGGCCGCGGGTAGCACAAGATCATTGAAGACCTGGACGTACTCGCCGTCGGAGCAGCCCGCCGGCAACGGTATATTGATCGTGAAACCCTCACCGGCGCCCGCCCCCACTTCATCCGCTGCGCCGGTTCCGGGGTAAAAAGGAAACTGGTGCGTCGAAATAAAGAGCACCGAGGGATCGTCGTAGAACGCCTCCTGCGTGCCGTTACCGTGATGCACATCCCAGTCCACGATGAGGACTCGGCCGGCATGGTATTTGCGTTTGAGATAATCCGCTCCGATAGCCATCGTGTTGAACAGGCAGAAACCCATTGCGCGCTCTTTGAGCGCGTGATGTCCGGGAGGCCGCACCAGCGCAAACCCGTTGTCACTCTCTCCGGCGGCAATCGCATCGAGCAGCTCGAGAAAGCCGCCGACGGCCAGGAGCGCGACTGCGAAGGAATCGCGGGACGTGACCGTATCGCCGTCGAGCGCATACCGGTTCGCCCGTGAAGTCGCTTCGATCAGCGCGATGTACTCGGGATCGTGTCGCGACTCGATCTCGGCCCGGCTTGCCGGACGCGGCGCGATCAACTGGAACCGTTGGCGGTCGAGGTCGCCGACCAGATCGAGCAGGGCTCGGATACGCTCCGGCCTTTCCGGATGCCCTTCGCCTGGATCATGTTTGAGGTACTCTCGGTCGATGACGACTGCGGTTCGCGCCATACCTAACCGTAGCATCGATTGCTCGGGCCTGCAAAACGGCGTTCGCGCACGCGCCCGGGCCGGGTTTGCTTGCCAAGCTCGGATGAATTCAATACATTGGGCACGGGAGGTTGGATGTTCGGCATCGGCATGCCGGAACTGCTCGTCATCCTGGCCCTGGCGCTGATTGTCTTGGGGCCTAAAAAGCTCCCCGAGTTGGCGCGAGCCTTGGGTCGAGGGATGGCGGAACTGCGCCGCGCAACCGAAGAGCTGAAGGACGAGTTCCGGCAACTCGAGCAAGAGGCCGAAGAGAGCGAATCGCAAGCGCGCCCGAGAGACCCGTTTCCTGAAGAGTCCATAGACGCCACCCCTCCGCCCGAATCTACGCCTGTCGCAGAAAAAAAGTGAGCGCGGAACGAGGCACCGGACAGTCAACCGATGTCCAGATGCCCTTTACCGCGCACCTCGAGGAGCTGCGCTCCCGGCTGATCAAATGCTGCGTCGCGCTCGCCGCCTCGTTTCTCGTCTGCTTTCAGTTTGCCGAGCCGATCCTCGACTTTTTGGTCGACCCGCTCGCTCGAGTCCGAGCGCCGGGGCTCGTGCTGATCGGCACCGCGGTCACCGAAGCGTTTTTCACCAAGATGAAAATCGCGCTCGCGGCCGCGGTGATCGTCTCGCTGCCGGTTTTGTTATGGCAAGGATGGCAATTTGTCGCCCCCGGCTTGTACGAGCACGAGAAGCGCACTACCCGGAGCTTCGTGCTTTTCGGCTCGGTTTTCTTTCTCGCCGGAGCGCTGTTTTGTTACGTCATCGTCTTGCAATACGGCCTTCGCTTTTTGTTGCACAGATACGAGGTCATCGGCGTGCAGCCCATGATTCGGGTGGCGGACTATCTGTCGCTTGCTGCCCGCCTGGTGCTCGCGTTCGGGATCATGTTCGAGCTTCCCGTGGGGGTTTATTTCCTCGCCCGCGCCGGTATCATCGACCACACCTTTCTCATCCGCCACGGCCGCTACGCCGCCGTCGCCGTCGCTGTCGTTGCCGCGGTGCTGGCGCCGCCGGACGGCGTGTCGCAGCTCCTACTGATGATTCCCTTCGCTGTGCTTTATGCGATCAGCACCGGCATCGCCTATTTCGTTGCGACCGACGGCAGGTGACGAGGGAGAGGAAGCTCGGATATACGGCTTTTCGGATCTTTACGTGGCGAGGCGTGCCGTGACCCGCTAACGGTTTTCTGCGGCCGGAGCGTCGTCGTTGATGAACACGCAAGCAGCGAAGACGGTCGTCCAAAGACCGTCTTTATTGCCGATCGCCGACTGCGTGATGTTGGAGGTGCGCACGATCTTTTCGGACATCTTGAACAGCTGCTCGCGTTCGTCCCACGCCGTGTCGGGATTGAACTCGATCCCGAGCGTGGTCGCGAGCATGCTCGCGGCGAGGTCCTCGGCGTAGTCGCCGGCTTTCTCGTCCGTTTCTCCGAACGAGTGGTGTTCCGACAAGTAACCGTACTGGGTTTCGTCCGCGGGAATCGCCACGCCCACCGACGCGGCAACCAACCGGTTGGGCTCGTTGGTGCTCTCGCGATCGTAAACGCAAAAGACGATTTCGCCCGGCCGGAGGAGTTTGATCCCTTCTTCGCGCGAGATGCGCTTGCAGCCCGGCGGATAGATGCTCGACACCAGCACCAAATTACAGTAAGCGAGTCCGGCCATCCGCAGCGCCAGCTCAAACGAAGCGAGCTTCTCTTTGTGAACGCCGACTCCTTTCGTGAAGAAACATTTTTTCGGGATCATGTGGGTGTCTCCATAGCACGAAAGGAACGAGCCGACAAGAATCTTTCCGCGAAAAACTCATCACTCGACGATCACCAACGCCGCGCCCCCTTCGATCGCGTCGCCGGCTTTGACTTTGATCTCTTTGACGATGCCGGCGACTGGGCTGCGCACTTCGTTTTCCATTTTCATCGCCTCGACGATCACCAGTCCCTGCCCCTTTTCGACGGCTTCCCCCTCCGCGACCAGGACCGCGATCACCCGGCCCGGCATCGGCACCGATACGGTTTGCCGCCCCTGAAGCCGAAAGCCGCTTTCGCCGCCCTCCATGCGCGCGCGGCGCTCGTCGATCAAGTGCACTCGGTAGTTCCGGCCATCGACGAGCACACGGTACTCGTCGTCGCTGCGGTCAACCTCGATTTCGAACGATCGGTTGTCAACGATGAGCGAGTAATTGGTCCGGCCGGTCTTTTTCCCGTCGACCAGGAACTCGTTGCCGTCGATCGCAACCTTGTACAGCGACTTGGCGATTTCCTCGATTTCGACGGCGTAGTCTTGCTCGTTCAGCCGCGCGCGGAAGATCATGGCGTGTTTAGCGGCGGCGCCAGCCGCGTTCGTGCGCGGGCACCGGGCCGCGTAGCGCCCGGGTCTTTGCCTGTTCGCGCCAGGGCGACCGTTCGGTTGCGCTCTTGGCCAGCAGCCGCAGCGCCGTTTCCTGCTCGCGGTGGAGCGCCGCAATCGCCGCCGATGCCAGCGCGATCTCTTTGTGGGGGTACATTTCTTTCTCGCCCGTGGACCGATACTCCTCGTCGATGAAAGCGGTGCTAAAGTCGGCCGACATGAAACGCGGATGGCGCACGATCCACTGGTGGAAGGGAATGTTGGTTTTGATGCCGCGCACCTGATACTCGCGCAGCGCCCGCCGCATCCTCAGGATACATTCGACGCGGTTTTCCCCCCAAACGATGAGCTTGGCGATCATCGGATCGTAATAGATCGGCACTTCCGCGCCCTCGTAAACGCCGCAGTCGTTGCGGATACCGAGTCCTTCGGGCAACCGAAGCCCTTCGATCTTGCCCGGAAAGGGCATGAAGTCCGCCTCGGGATCCTCGGCATAGATCCGGCACTCGATCGCGTGCCCGGTTTGCGTGATGTGGCGCTGGCGCCACGGCAGGTAGCCCCCGGCCGCGATCTCGATCTGGGCTTTTACGAGATCGATGCCCACCACCCTTTCGGTCACGGCGTGTTCGACCTGGAGGCGCGTGTTCATCTCGAGAAAGTAGAAGTTTCGATCCTGATCCAGCAGGAACTCGAGCGTGCCGGCGCCGACGTAGCCGACGGCTCTCGCCCCTTGGATCGCGATGCGGCCGATGCGTCGTCGCGTCCGGTCGTCCAGGCCCGGCGCGGGAGACTCCTCGATGATCTTCTGGTGGCGGCGCTGAATCGAGCACTCGCGATCGTAAAGGTGGATGACGCGGCCGTACTTGTCGCCCAGGATCTGAATCTCGATATGGCGCGGCCTCTCAATATACTTCTCGACATACAGCCTCGGATCCCCGAACGATGACGCCGCCTCGGAGCCGACGGCGCGATAAGCGGAAGCGACATCGCGCGGCGCGCGCACCAGGCGGAGCCCCTTGCCGCCGCCCCCGGCGACCGCCTTCAACATAAAAGGATACCCGATCAGCTGGGCGGTTCTGAGAACCTGCTCTTCCGACGTCAGGATCCCGTCCGACCCCGGGACCACCGGCACTCCGGCCGCCTTCATGGTTTGACGCGCCTTGACTTTATCGCCCATCCGGTCGATCACGTCGGGCGAGGGGCCGATGAACACGATGCCTTCCCTCTGGCAGCGCCTGGCGAATTCCGCGTTTTCGGCCAAGAACCCGTAGCCGGGATGAATTGCATCCGCGCCGCTTTTTTTTGCGACCTCCAGAATGCGGTCGATCGCGAGATAGCTTTGTGCCGACGGCGCCGGACCGATCGCATAGGCGTAGTCGGCGTATTTCACGTGCAGCGACTCGCGGTCGGCTTCCGAATAAACCGCGACGGTCTCGATGTCGAGCTCGCGGCAGGCGCGCGTGATGCGCACGGCGATCTCGCCGCGATTGGCGATCAAGATCCGTTTAAACATAGCGGGTCGACCATTGAGGAAGCGCGCTCGAGGCGCGCGGCCATCTCTGCTCCGCCGCCGATCGTTGCTTCCGCTCAGAGCGGGATGTTGCCATGCTTTTTCGGCGGGTTGCTGTCTTGCTTGTTCTTCAACATGTCGAGCGAGCGGATCAAAGCCGGCCGGGTATCTTCGGGGTAGATCACGGCGTCGATGTAACCGTGCTCGGCGGCTTTGAAAGGATTGGCGAACTTGTCACGGTACTGCTGTACCAGCTCTTCGTGGGCTTTAGCCGGATCGTTCGCCTTTTGCAGCTGGTCGCGAAAAACGATATTGATCGCGCCCTCCGGCCCCATGACGGCGATTTCACCGGTGGGATAAGCGAAGTTGATGTCGCCGCGCAGGTGTTTGCTCGACATCACGATGTAACCGCCGCCGTACGCCTTGCGCGTCACCACGGTGACTTTGGGAACGGTGGCCTCGGCGTAGGCGTAGAGCAATTTGGCGCCGTGACGGATAATGCCGTCGTACTCCTGGGAAGTCCCCGGCAGGAATCCCGGCACATCGACGAGCGTCACGATAGGAATGTTGAAACAGTCGCAAAAGCGTATGAAGCGCGCTCCCTTGACCGAAGCGTTGATATCGAGACAGCCGGCGAGGTTCGCCGGTTGATTCGCCACCACGCCGACCGAGCGCCCGCCAAGCCGCGCCAGCCCGACCAGCAAATTGGGCGCGAAATCGCGTTGGACTTCATAGAAATAGCCTTCATCGACCACCGCCCGGATAAGCTCCTTCATATCATAGGGCCGGGTGGGGTTGTCGGGCACGAGATCGCGCAGCCGCTTATCCCGCCTGAACGGATCGTCGCTCGTCGGGTGAAACGGGGGATCCTCCTGGTTGTTGCTCGGGAGGAAGCTCAACAGCTCGCGGATCATCAACAGGCAATCCTTCTCCGTATTCGCCGCGAAATGCGCAACCCCGCTCTTTACGGTATGCGTTTCGGCGCCGCCCAGCGCTTCCTTGGTCACCTCTTCGTGGGTTACGGTTTTGATCACATCGGGCCCGGTGATGAACATGTAACTATTGGTTTTCACCATGAAGATGAAATCCGTGATCGCGGGGGAATAGACGGCGCCGCCCGCGCAAGGCCCCATAATGGCCGAGATCTGGGGCACCACGCCCGAGGCCAGGACGTTGCGCTGAAAAATCTCACCATAACCGGCTAGGCTCGCCACGCCTTCTTGGATGCGCGCGCCTCCCGAGTCGTTGATGCCGATGATCGGCGCCCCGTTCTTCATCGCCAGATCCATCACTTTGCAGATCTTTTCGGCCACCACCGCGCTCAGGCTTCCGCCGAAGACCGTGAAGTCTTGCGAATAAACGTAAACCAGGCGACCTTCGATCGCGCCGTATCCCGTGACGACCGCGTCGCCTGGATATTTTTGCTCCTGCATGCCGAACTCGGTGCAGTCATGCGTTCGGAAACGGTCGAGTTCGACGAAACTCCCGGTATCCAACAGGATGTCGAGGCGCTCGCGCGCGAGCAGTTTCCCCTGCTCGTGCTGGCGGTGGGCTCTGAGTTCGCCGCCGCCGGCCTCCGCGAGACGGTTGAGTTCGCGAAGCTTTTCAAAGTTGGTGGTGGTCGTCATGAAAAGGAGATCCTTAGAGGAGTGCTATCGCGGGCTGCCGGGCCACGAGTGGCCGGCATGATAACAGAAGCGGCTGTTCTGTCAAGGAAATTGACCACCGGGCCGTGCTCCGACCGCCGCGCCGAACGGAAGCAACTCGCCGCTTCGAGTTCGGAGAAGACGCGCGATTTTGAGCGGGAGACCGCACCAAGGTCCGGTTTTGTTGATGTGGGGGACTGAAACTGGTACTTTTAGCTTTCGACTGAAAAAAAGCCGCGTCGTTTTCATGTTCGATAGAAGAAACAGCCGCGCGAAAGCAGCGCAGCGAGCAGAAGCCCCGGGGCGGCCCTTCGATTTGCGGGATGATCAGGCGATCCTAATGGTGTCCGCCAGCGAAGGGGATGCGAACATGCTTTACGCGACCGGCATGTTCGTTCCGGATCCTTTCATTTATTTCCAGCACAAACGGAAAAGCTACGTGGTCATGAACGACCTCGAGATCGACCGGGCAAAAAAACAGGCCAAGGTCGATCGGGTCCTGTCGCTTTCGCGATATCAAAAACAACTCCGCGACAGCGGCCGGGCGCAACCCACTTTCGCCGATATCCTGGATCTGCTGTTGCGCGAGCGCGGCATCCGCTCCGCGGTCGTGCCGGCGAACTTTCCAGTGCTGATTGCCGATCAACTGCGCGCGAAAGGCTTTAGCGTTCAAACCAAGCGCGATCCGTTCTTTGCCGAACGCGAACTCAAGCGCGCCGCCGAAGTGAACCACATCGCCGCATCGCTTCACGTCGCGGTCATGGGGCTGGAGGCGGGCATTCGCACGCTCAGGCGGACCAAGATCGGCCGCGACCGCTATCTCTATCTCAACGGGCGCCGGCTGACCTCGGAGATGCTCAAAGCCGCGGTGAACACGACGATGATGGCTCAGGGTTGGCTCCCGAGCCACACGATCATCGCTTCCGGAAACCAGTGCTGCGATCCGCACCACGAAGGCAGCGGGCCGATCAAGGCCGATACTTCGATCATCTTCGATATCTTTCCCCGTTCTCAGAAGACCGGCTATTTCGGCGATTTGAGCCGGACCGTGGTTCGCGGCCGGGCGTCCGAAAAACTCAAGGAGATGTACGCCGCGGTGCAAGCGGGCCAGCAGATCGGTTTCGATATGATCCGCGCGGGCGTAAACGGAAGAGAAATCCATCAGAAGATCCTCGAGCTGTTCGCGCGCCGGGGTTTTCCCACGGGCCGGATCAACGGGAGAATGCAAGGGTTCTTCCATGGGACCGGTCACGGGCTGGGACTGGACATTCACGAGCCGCCGCGCATCGCGCCGGTCGACGCGACCTTGAGAGCCGGCCATGTCGTGACCGTCGAGCCCGGCCTCTACTACCTCGGCGTGGGCGGCGTGCGCCTCGAAGACGTGGTGCTGGTCAAAGAAAACGGCAACCGCAACCTGACCGATTGCCCGCAGTTTCTGGAAATTTAAAATCGGCAAGAAGCCCCCCGGGCAACGCTCGGAGATAACGAGCAGTCCGACATGAACGAGATCGCCGCGCTTCTCCAAGCGCTGGAACGCCAGGACAAGCGCGCGCTTCGCGCCGCCGTGGATGCGTTGATTCCCATAGCGCGCGCCTCTTCGGACGTCGGCGAGAAGCTCGGCGCCTTGATCGAGATCCTGGAACAGGTGCAACGCTGGCCGTTTGCTTACGTGCTCGCCCATCTCCCGCAGCCCCGTAGCAGCGCCATCGAGACGCTCCTTCAAACACTCGGCGCGCAAGACGCCGAAATCCGGTGGGCGGTTGCGCTTCTACTCGTCAAGCTTGCGCGGGAAGAGGAAAGCGTTTCCCGCCGGCTGCTCGAAACGCTCGCCGGAGGGAACGAGCTGCAGCGGCGCATGGCGGTTTACTGCATCCGCGATCTCAATTTATCGGATCGCGCCAGCTTGCAAGCGCTGATGGACGCGCTCTCCGACCGCGACCCGATGGTGCGGGTTGCGGCCGTGAGCAGTCTAAAAAATCGGGCCGACTTCGGCCCCCCTCAAGCCAGCGCGCTCTTGCGCCTGGTTCTCAGGGATCCCGACAGCAGGGTGAAGAACGCGGCGTTGATCAGCCTCGCCCTGTTGGCCGCGGACTCGCTCGAGTTCGAGCAGGCCTTGAGCGAGGCCTGTTCGGACGCGGACCCGCGCGTTCGAAGGTGCGCCGCGCAAGCGGTGGCTTTACTGCAAAAAAAGAGGCCCGCTCCCTCGTCCGGCTAGTGCCGGCGCGTGGGAACGGGCCTCTTGGTGGGCTGAGGGGGATTCCCAGGCTCCAGGCCGGAATCCCCGTCAACGATTCCGCCTAGAGCCTAAGTCTCAGCCACCTCGCAGTCACTACATGGATCAATCATGTCTGGACCACCTCCTTTCCCTGCTGGCTTCAGTCTACGGACCCGCGCCCGCAGAGTCAACAAAAAATCTCGGTGGCAGCGTGGCGCAGGGAACCGGCCGGCAGGGTGCGCAGGTCCGGAACCGACTTTCTGTGACGCGTGGCGGGCACGCACCGTCAAGCGAACACTGCGGGAGTCGGTTAGCCGCGCCAGCCGACGAAGCTCAGCTGGCGTCCGGTGTTTCCGCGGGCGCGCCGGTAGGAAAAGAAGTCGTCCGCGTGGCAGGCCGTGCACGGGCCGATCGAAAAGATCCTTCCCGACGGCACGCCCGCCGCTTCGAGAATCCCGCGGTTCAGCGCTCTCAAGTCGAGAAACGTTTTTTTTCCTCCGCTAGCAATCGCCTCCGGAGCGGTTGCACCCCAGCGCTGCGCCATCGGGCCCGCGACATCTTCCTCGACTTCATAGCAGCATGGGCCGATCGAGGGCCCGAGGGCGGCTTCGATCCGCTCGGCAGCCACGCCGTAGACCTCGCCGAACCGGCTTACCATCCGGGCTGCGATCCCGGCGAGCGTGCCGCGCCAGCCGGCGTGGACCGCGGCGGCGATTTTCTCACGAGGCGCAATGAACAGGATCGGCACGCAATCCGCGGTCAGGATTCCGAGGTACGCATCCGGCGTACGTGTCATGAGGCCGTCCGCCTCGCCCGCCTCCTTGAGGTGCCTGTCGGTCACCTCGATAATACGGTCCCCGTGGACCTGGTTCATCGTGATGATCCGGGCGTCGTGCAGGCCGAGCATCTTCTTTGCGTCGCAGATGTTGTCTTTCACGACCGCCGGGTCGTCACCGGCGCGAAACGATAAATTCAACCCCGCGTACGGCCCGACACTGCGGCCGCCCCGCCGACCCAAAAAACCGTGGACCAGTCCGTCGAGCCGTTCCCACGCTCCGACTTTCAGCCATGTCAGTTCCATAGGGTCTGATTATCCTCTTCGTGAAAAGGGCGCAAGCACGGCACGCAGGGAAGCACGCCGAGCGCTTCAAGCCGGCCTCGCGTAAAGGAGCCTTGGGACGCGGAGTTGCCAAGCGGATGCGTTGCGTGCGAAACCAAATTCCCCTTGAATTGCCGGTTCCTTTGACCGGAGAATAGGCGGGCGGCGTTTTGATCCGAAACGGCCAAAAGGCTAAGCTCGCTTCGATGGCGCAACACGGCTACGGCGAAATTCTTCGGCGGCGGGACTTTTCCTGCTTTTTTTGGACACAGTTCCTCGGCGCCTTCAACGACAATCTCTATAAGATGATCCTCTCGCTGCTGGCGCTCGATGTAACCTCGGCCGCGGGCAGTCGAGGTTTTTACATTTCGCTCATCGGCTTCCTCTTCATTCTGCCGTTCGCGCTCTTCTCCGGCTACGCCGGCCAGCTGGCCGACATATACAGCAAACGCACCGTGCTCATCGCCGTGAAGATATTCGAGATCTTCGCCATGGCGTTAGGCTGGGTGGCGTTTCTCTACGGGCGGATTGAGCCGATGCTCGGCGTTGTGTTTCTCATGGGCCTTCATTCGACTTTCTTTAGCCCAGCCAAGTACGGCATCCTTCCCGAAATGCTGCCCGAGGAGGAACTGTCGCGCGGCAACGGCCTGCTCGAAATGAGCACGTTCATGGCGATCATTCTCGGCACCTCCCTCGGCGGCCTTATCTACGGCGCCTGGAAGGACCATCTCGGCTGGATCGGCGCGATGCTCACGATCATCGCGATGCTCGGCACGGTGACGAGCCTTGGGATCACGAGGGTTCCCGCCTCGGGCGCTGCCAAAGCATTCAAGCCGTACCCCTGGACCGAGATCTGGCACGGCATGAAGAGGCTTTCCCGCGAAAAACCTTTGTGGCTCGCCGTCGCGGGAATCTCGTACTTCTGGTTTCTCGGCGCGCTGATTCAAATGGACGTTTTGCTTTACGGCAAGGAGATCCTGCAGCTCGACGAGGCGCGCATCGGTCTTCTCGGGACGTTTCTCGCGATCGGCATCGGCGCCGGCAGCCTCGCGGCCGGTCGCCTTTCGGGAGACAAGATCGAGCTCGGCCTGGTACCGCTCGGATCGGTGGCCATGGGCGCCTTTCCAACGCTGCTCTATTTTTCGCCCCCCGATTTTACGGTCGCGAGCGCGCTTCTCGTCGCGATGGCCTTTTCCGCCGGCCTGTTCATCGTCCCCTTGAACGCTCTTCTCCAGCAGCGCAGCGGCAAGCAGGAAAAGGGACAGCTGATCG
>DATMBL010000425.1:0-20413 GCA_035559295.1 Candidatus Eiseniibacteriota bacterium | reverse complement strand
CGACCCACCACCTTTTGACCCGCCGCGAAGAGAGCCTCGCGATCATCAAAAAATACTTTCCACCCAATCAGGCGGACTCGGTCGAGGCGATGTACGACTCGTTTGCAGCGGAGCTGCGGCCGCTGCCCGATCTCAACCTCGAGGCGGTTCAAGCGCTCGTCGATGTTGCTGCCGTGATCGAGCGCCGGAGCCAGGGCGTCAAACCGGCCGATTTGATCGATCAGCGGTTCCTGGAGGAACTTCGAAGCGGCAAATTTCTCAAGGATCTCTATACCGAGAAAGTGAGCCTCTGACGTGAGAGGACGAGAACGAACCACGCGAGTTGGATCGGAGGAGAGTGCATGCGCCTGAAAGAGCAGGTCTCAATCGTCACCGGAGCGGGAAGAAACATCGGCGAAGCGATCGCCAGGGTCTTTGCCGAGGAGGGCGCGAAGGTCGCCGTCGTCGATCTGGATCAGGGGAGAGGCAACCGGGTCGCTTCCGAGATCAATGCTACAAGACCGGGAGCCGCGCTCGCGCTCGTGTGCGACGTGGCGTCCGCTTCTTCCGTGGACAAGATGGTCGAACAGGTCGTAAAGGCGTTCGGGGGAGTGGACATTTTGGTCAACAACGCCGCCTGGACCGATCACAAAACGATCTTCGACATCACCGAAGAAGAATGGGACCGCACGATGAACGTGTGCCTGCGGAGCGTATGGTACTGCACGCGCGCGGCGGCGCGGGTTATGGTCGAGCAGAAGCGCAAAGGCAAGATCATTAACATCGCCTCTACTTCGGGGTACTGGGGGCGGAAAGAAGCGACGGCCTACACGACGGCCAAGGCCGGAGTATTGAACTTGACCCGTTCGATCGCGGTGCAGCTTGCCCCGGAAGGTATCCGGGTGAATTCGATTTCGCCGAATCGGATCGGCTCACCCGTCGGCGAAGAGGAGGTTCCCGCGAACCGGTTCGTCAGGAATCTCGCCGGACGCCGCGGCGTGCCGATGGATGTCGCCAGGGCCGCCGTTTTTCTCGCGTCCGACGAATCCGATTTCATCTACGCGATCGACTTGCCCGTCGATGGAGGCGCGCTTGCGGTGCGCGATTGAGCGACGGAGAAGCCGGGTGCGCGAAGGGGTCTCGCCGACAAGCAAGCGATGGCGATGGACGGGCACAAGGTAGAGACCGGGAGGAATCGCCTCAACGGCGGTCAGCCGCGCCAGCGCGCGCGTGACCGCCACGACGGCGATGAGAACAAGCGCGGGAGCAAAAAGCTCAGGATCCTGATCGTTGAGGATCACAGTTCGCTTTGCGAGATGCTCAGCCTTTACTTTACCCGGCTCGGGTACGAGGTGCGCACAGCCAACGACGGTGAGAGCGCTCTCGCGGTTCTCGATCGAGAACCGATCCACCTGATGCTGCTCGATCTCATGTTGCCGCGCCTGGACGGGTTCACCGTGCTCAAGCAGATGCGCGGCAACGCGACGCACAAGCCGCCGTACGTCATCGTTGTCTCGGCGGCCGCTTCCGAACGCGACCGCAACAAGGTGCTCTCGTTGGGCGCCAATGAATACCTGCCCAAGCCCTTCCACCTCGCGCGGCTGGTCGAACGCGTCCATCACGTCGAAAAGCACTTGCTCTAGCGCCGGGCGGTCGTGGCGCCGGCGTCGCGTTGGGGCAACGGGGGAAACTATGAAGATCGCGCCGCTCAACGAAAAAACGGGTTACGCGCGCTGGATGCGGAGCCAGGGACTTCCCATCCATGCAGGCCACGGCTTGCCCGATGTCCGCGATCTCGCGGTCGCGCCCTATCACCGCACGGGCGGGAGGGCGGGGTTCATTCAGCTCTACGGCATGCAGGGGATTACGGCTGCGTACGTGTGCGAGATTCCGCCGGCCGATGCCCTCAAACCCGAGCGCCATCTCTACGAGGAGGTCATTTGCGTCTTGAATGGGCAGGGCGCGACCGAGGTGTGGGACGACGGCGGGCGGAAGCAATTGTTCGAGTGGGGTCCCTGGAGCCTGTTCGCGCCGCCGATGAACACCTGGCACCGGCTCGTCAACGGCTCGCGTGAGCCGGTGAAGTTCCTGGCTGTCACCAACGCGCCCCTTGCCTTCGACATCTATCGCGACCCGGATTTCGTCTTCAATTGCCCATATCGTTTCAAAGATCGATTCCGCGGTGAAGAGGATTATTTCAGCGTCGGGAACAAGCGCTACGTTCATGGGATGATCAACATCTGGGAGACGAATTTCATCCCCGACATCAAGCATGCGTCACTGGACAGCCTCGAGGTCAAGGGAGCCGGCTTGCGCCTGAGCCAGTTCGAGATGTCCGGTAACGCTCTGGTCGGCCACATCGGCGAGTGGCCGGTGGGGAAGTATCACAAAGCGCATTATCACGGTCCCGGAGCGATCATCGTGGGTCTCCAGTCCGTCGGCTACGTTCTGCTGTGGCACAAACAGTGGGGCGTCCATCCGTACAAGAACGGCCACCAAGACAAGGTCATCGAAATCAAATGGGGCGAAGGCAGCATCTACTGCCCACCAGGCGACTGGTTTCACCAGCACTTCAACGCCGGGCCCGAACCCGCGCGCCACCTGGCGGTCCGTTACGGTAGCCGCTTGCACCCGCTGGGCTTCAAGGTCTCCCATCAGGAGACCGACGACGACGTCTTTCGGGGCGTCGACGAAGGCGGGTGGATGATTCCGTACGAGGACGAGGATCCGGAGATTGCGCGCCGTTATCAGGCCGCGTTGGCCGCAAACGGCGTGGCTCTAGAGAGCCAGGAGCATGGAGCAAGGAGCTGAGCGCAAGGAGCCTGAAATTCGAAATCCGAAGCTCCGAATCCGAAGCGAATCCCAAGCATGAGACCAAATGAAAGAGCAAAAACATTGCTGCATGCTCTCTACATGCGCGAATACGCGGTTTCCCGGCTCGTGATGAACTCGAGCAGCGCGGGCTTGCCCTCGTCGGTTACTTTTTTCCCTCTCTGAAGCGCGGGTGCGATCTGGTCGGGATCCTCGACCCTTTCCGCCCAACCCCCGAGCGAGCGCGCGAGGTCCGCGTAGTTGCCGCCGATATGCATGGTGCCGTAGCGCTCGTGCGAGACGTGCATGTGGCGCGTTTCGGCTGCCATGAAATTGTTGTTGAGCACGATCGTTAGGATCGGAATGCCGCAGCGGACGGCGGTTTCGAAGTCAAGGCCGGTCATGCCGAACGCTGCGTCACCCATGAAGTTGACGCAGAACTTGTCCGGCGCGGCGAGCTTGGCGCCCATGATCAATCCCAACCCGGTGCCGAGCGCGTGGGATTTTCCCCATCCGATGTAGCTCCGCGGCAGGGGGGCTTGGTAAAACGGAACCAGCTGGTTGCGCGGGCTTCCTGCATCGTGCGTAACGATCGTGTTACGCCGATCGAAGGCGCGCATGAATTCCCACAGGACGCGGTAGGGATTGATCGGGACCTCGTTCGACGTGAGCTTCGGGATCCAGTGCGCGAGCCACTGTTCTCTTCCTTTGTTGATTTCGGCGGCGATCGCGCCGGCCGCCGGCCTTTGTTCGCGGCCGCGGAGGTCCCTGACGGCCTCGAGGAACTGCCGCAGCACCGCTTTGGCATCGCCGATGACGGGATAATCCGCCGCATGGTGTTTGTTGATGTCGCGCTCGTCGTGGGTTGCGTGGATGATCACCTTGCCCGCGGGAATGGGCGCGGCGACGATGCTGTGGCGCGTAAGGCTTGCGCCCACGGCGAAAATGACGTCGGCCTTGTGGAGAAAATCCCTGACCGGCTGCGGCATCACACCGGCTCCGGTCCCGAGCGACAACGGGTGATCCTCGGGAAACGCGCTCTTACCCTCGAGCGTCGTCGTAACCGGAATTTCGAGTAGCTCGGCGAGCTGCACGAGTTCACCGCTGGCTTCGGCGTAGAGGACGCCTTGTCCCGCGACGATCACCGGCGCTTTCGATGCGACGAGAACCTTGGCCGCTTCCGCCACATCTCTCGGGTTCGCGCCGGCAGCGGCAAACTTGACCGGCCGGTATTCCAAGGTCGCCGCGCCGATCTCCTCGACCGCCGCGTCGGCGGGAATCTCGACCAAAACAGGCCCGAGCCGTCCCATTTTCAACGCGCTGAATGCCCGGCGCATGATATCCGGAACCTGGCTCGCTAGCGTGATCTCTTCCGTCGATTTGGTGAGCGGCTGGTAAGCGCGCACGGAGCGAAAGAACCGGTCCACCTGCGACGTTGCGCGCTCGTGACCGACGGGTAGCAGCAGAATCGGCACCGAATCCGAGTAGGCAGTCGCGATACCGGCAAAGGCGTTCTCCGCGCCGGGCCCGGCCTGCATCGTAAATACTCCGATTTGTTTGCCGTTCGTAACCCGGGTGAAGCCGTCGGCGATGCCGACGCCGACTCGCTCCTGGCGACAAACGATCGGCCGGATGCCCGCAGCCGCGGCGGCCTCGATCAAAGCGTTGGTCGGATAGCAGCTGATGAAATTGACGCCCTCGCGTTTGAGTATCTCGCAAACGGCTTCGACGACTTTCATGGCGGCGCCTCGGGGGCCTGGAAAACCTTGTGTTTCAGGAGACGGCCCGGGTTTCGCGGTCAATGACTTGTGCGACGTGTTCTCGCGGATCCGTTCCGGAGTCGAGCTTGGCAACGATACAGGCGATCCGGGAGAGATCGTTCTGCTCCGGAGTTCTGATGATATGGGGCGGATCCTCTCCCGCCGCCACCATTCTGAGACAGCGGAGAAGGTATTTTCGCACCGCGATCACGGCGAGATCGCTCGCGCCCAGATGCTCTTTTGACCGGTCGCAAATCGGACCCATGCTTTCGGTCGCGCAAGAATCATGGACGAGAAAGGTCCTGCCCATTCCGGTAAAAGTCTGGCGCCGCTGCTCCTCGCGGTCCTGGAGATAGTTGTTATGGAGGTTTCGCACCTTGATGTAATCGGGACCGATCTCATGCCGGTGGTGCTTTTCTTCCTCGCGCACCGGCCGCCTCCGGCGAAAAAGGATGTTGAACCGCATGCTGCGCTGGTCGTCGATCGGCACGTGGGAGTGGACCGTATAGCCTTCCGGGTTGCCTTTCAGGCCTCCGGTGGGAACGAATCCGTGGCACGGCATGACGAAGTTCGAGACTCTCAAGTAAGTTTGGCCGTCGCCGCTGTTCCGGCAAGAGATCATCCGCACTCCGAAATCGGTTTCAACCGCCTGAAGCTTCGGCGCGCCGTCTCTGCCGTAGAGGTCCGGATCGCCGCCGCCGCGTTTTTCCTCGGTAAACGCCCGGTGGAGGAAAGAGAGGTGCGAGGAATCGCACTCGCCTTCGAGCCCCTGGAGGTAGTTACAGTCCTGGATCGATTTTGTGACGTAGAGTTGATCCGGCGGCAGACCCGTCCACTCGTAATTCGGAAACAACGGCAGGAGCGTAGCCGGCCCCATGTAAGCGAACACGACGCCGGCGATTTCCTTGCAAGGATAGGCGGTGTGGCGCACTTTGTCCTTTAGCGTGCTGCCCGGCGGCTCGGCGGGGGTTTCCAGAACGGCTCCGTGGATGTCGTATTTCCAGCCATGGTAGATGCACCTCAAGCCGCACTCCTCGTTTCTGCCGTAGAAAAGAGAAGTTCCCCGATGCGAGCAATGCTCGGCCAGAAGCCCGACGGCGCCCCGGCTGTCGCGAAACGCAACCAAATCCTCGCCGAGCAGGCGAACCCGGACGGGCGGACCGTCGGGTTCGGCGATTTCTTCCGCGAGTAACGCCGGAATCCAATACCGTCGCATGAGCGAACCCATGGGTGTCCCGGGCCCGACTCTGGTGAGAAGGTCGTTCTCCTCGTGTGAAAGCATAGGCGCCTCGAAAACGACGCGGCTTACGGCTTGCCGGCGGTTACGACCAGATCGGCCGATTCTCTATCACGCTGCGCCGGATTTGCAACGGCGGAAGAGGCGCCGCTCACCCGGCCCCGCGCGCTCGCGAAATACGCGGCCCAGAGATTGCGCCAATAGTAGTTGGCCAGCCCGACATACTCGTGGAGCGCCTTGAGCGTGCCGCGAGCGGCCTCGTGGCTCGGAAACCACTCGAGCGGCGTCAGCTCATAGGCGCCGGCCGAGAAATCGGCCGGCGCCGGAATCGGTTCGGGCGCGCGGCTCTTAAATGCCAGCATGCTCCGCGGCATGTGCGTGGCCGAAGTAACCAGGAGGTAGCGCTTCCAGCCCCGACGTTTCAGAAGCTTGTCAACTTCGACGGCGCTTTCGAATGTGTCGCGTGAATTCGGCTCCGCGATGACGTCGGTCTTCGGCACGCCCCAACGCATGAGAAAATCGCGCGGAATTCGGTTTTCGTCCATTGGCGGAGTGAAAGGATCGACGTGGTCGCCCGATACGACGATCGGCTTCGGTCGGATCCGGTAGAGCCGCAACGCCTCGTCCAGGCGGCGAAACATGGACTCGCTGATCGATGGAAATGGAATCAGGCCGGTCGCGGGAGTAATCCCGCCCGTGAGGACGACGATCGCGTCGTACGGTTCGGCGGCGCGCGGGTCGAGCAGCGGCGCGTACTGCGACTCCAGAGAGTAGCGCAGGACGTAGCTGACCGGCCCGCTGTGAAGCAGCAGGATTAAACAGACCGTTACGAACAGCAGTTTCCGCGCCCACGAGCGATGCCAGAAGACGAGGACGATCAGCAGGAGAACGATCCAAGGCGTGGGCGGCAAAATCAATCGCTTCAGGAATTGCTTCAAAACAAACATCGGCTCCTGTTTAACCGATGAGCCGGAATTTTTCCAACGCAAGACTCCAATACTACATTACTCCATGCCTTCCTTGACGTTTGACAGGCGTTGCCGCGACCGATTAATCTGCCGCGGTTTTGGTCCCGGAGGGCGTCATGAGAAGAATGTGTTATCCGGTTCTTCTGCTCGGAATTGCCGTTTGCCAGGCGGTCGCTTTCGCCGCCGGCGAGCCGAGATCGCGCGTGCGCTGCGGTCCGGGACACGGGATGAGAATCTTGGATCTCAATATCTCGCCGCATCCGCTTGCGAGCGGGCAGAAAATCGATCGCTTTCGCGCGGTAGTGCAGCTCGACGGCCTGAGCGAATGCGACGGGTCGTTCGAGCTCAGAGAAGACCCCGGAGGCGAGCCCCTCGCCCGGGGCGTGAGAAAAACATTAAAGCCGGGAAAGAATGTCATTGAGTTCAGACCTTCTGGAGCGTACCGGCTTCGGTCACGCGAGCACTGCTTTCAAGTGGTTGCCGACGTAGGAGGCGCGCCTCGAGTGCTCGACGGCCCCGCCCGTTTTTGCGCTCGCGAGTCGCGCGCGGGGCGGCGCTGGACGATGAAGTAGGACAGGTGAAGTAAGACAGGTTGAGGCTGAGGTGAAGGTTAAGACGAGGGCTCTAACCTCAGCCTTAGCCTAAACCTCGACCTATCTTATTCGGCGTCGGGCTGGTTTTCGGGGCGCGCCCGCTCGAAAGCGGGCAGGGCGGCGCACCGCTCCTCGATCCGGAGCAGCATCGGGAAGCGGGACAGATCACAACCGAAGCGCCTCGCGTTTGCGAGCTGCGGAACGAGACAGATATCGGCCAACGTCGGGCGCGCGCCGAAACAAAAGTCGGATTTAGCGGCGCTCGAGATCAGCTGTTCGAGCGCCGCGAGACCCAGATCGATCCAGTGGCGCGCCCACCGGTTGGCGTCCTCCTCCGATTGGTGATGGCTTGCTTTGAGATGGTTGAGCACGCGGAGGTTCTGAAGCGGATGAACTTCGCAGGCGACCATAAGCGCCATGCTCCGAACCAGAGCGCGATCCGCCGGGTCGCCCGGGAGCAGGGGGGGATCGGGATAACGCTCATCGAGATATTCGATAATCGCCAGCGATTGGATCAAAGTTCTACCGTTGATTTCGAGCGCCGGAACCAGGGCTTGAGGATTAACTTTCTTGTAGCCGGCCTTGTGCTGTTCGCCGCCGCCACGGCGCAGGTGCACCGGCACCTGCTCGTATTCGAGGCCCTTGAGATTAAGCGCGATGCGCACGCGATAAGAAGCCGAACTGCGAAAGAACGTGTAGAGTTTCATGCTTCTTGCCCGCTAATCGTTGAAATTGTTCGTCAGCCGCGACGAATTTCCATGCCGCCAAATGCTGAAAAGATGAGATTTCTCGCGCCAAGCACGCCGACAACGCAAAGCACCTGCGCTCACCTCTTGCTTCCCCATAGCTCTGCCGTCGCCAGGCGCGCTCCCTCGGCCATCGCCTGGAACTTCGCCCAGGCGATCTTCGGGTGGCCGACTCTGGTCCCGAGACCGCAATCGGTGCCGGCAATGACGTTTTCCCGGCCGGCGAGCTTTGCGTAACGGATCAGCCGGTCGGCAATGGCTCGCGGATGCTCGATGAAGTCGCTGTAGTGACCCACAACGCCGGGGATCAAAATCTTGCCGTCGGGCAGTCGATTTTCTTCCCAAACGCGCCATTCGTGCTCGTGGCACGGATTCGACGCCTCGATCGAATAGGCGCCCGCGCGCACGTTGAGAATCAAATCGACGATTTCGCCGAGCGGCAGATCGTGCTTGTGAGGCCCGTGGTAGCTCCCCCAACACATGTGAAATCGTATGCGGTCCTCCGGCAGGTCTCGGAGGCCGTGATTCAGTGCGTCGATCCGGAGTGCGGCGTATTTGCGATAGTCACTCACGCTCATCCCCGGGTGCATTTGCCAGCCATCGGCCAAATCCGGGTCGTCGATTTGCAGGATCAATCCGGCGTCGATGATCGCCTTGTACTCCTCGCGCATCGCCTCGGCGATCGCGAAGAGGTAAGCTTCATCGTTCGGGTAGTACTCGTTTTTCATCCAATGTTCGATCGTGCCGGGCGCGACGGCGGGCAGGAACGCCTCCTCGACGGGCGCGCCCTGAAGCGCGGCCTTTAAGTTTTCCGTGTCCGCTCGCACCTCGGCGTGGCCGACGAAGGCGAGGGGCGCGTTACAAGAAAACACGCGGGCGTGATGGCCGACGGAGGTGCGGCCGCCGCGGTTGAAGTACTCGGGGAAGTCGATTGCGTCACGCCCAAAAATCGAGGTCGGCCGGTAACTCGGGTCCGGCGGCCGCTCGACGAATCCGGTGAGGCGCTCGCGCGTGTAGCGGGAAAAATTCGACTTGCTTAGTTCGCCATCGTTCACGATATCGATGCCGCACTCGATCTGCTTTTCCACTACATCGCGAACCGCTGCTCGAAGGCGCGCGGCATACTCCTGCCGGTCGTAGGGCTGCCCCTCGTTCTTTGCCGCGTTCATCCGCATCACGTCCTCGGGCCGGGGAAGGCTGCCCGCGTGCGTGACAAGCATTCTCTCGATGCTGCGTTTCATTGCAAACGAAGGCGAAACAGAGGGGGGTCCCCCCTATTTCGCCTTCAACGATTGCTTGATCAGCTCTCGGATCGAGTCTAGCTCCTCGATCCATTCGGTTTTCAACGTCACGTAGCGGGCGCCTTTGACCCGCCGAACTCGATCCGACACCTTGTCTTTGGGAATGTCCTCCCTCAAGGAGTCGTAGAGCCCGCCGGTTTTATGGTTGTAGTCGAGCCACGCCGTCTGCCCCTCGCGGGACAAGATCCAGTTTGCCGCGACTTTGGCCGCATTCGGGTGGGGCGCCCGGTTGAAGAAGCTCAATGTGCCGTTATACGCCGTCACCGACGAGCCTTCTTTCATGTGGCCCGGGCGAAACTGGTTGATCGGCAGGCCTTGGGCGATCGCTTTATCGATATCTCTGCCGCCGAAGCCGAAGGCGAACTTCCCCACGCTTAGCCAGTCGACCAGTTGCTCGTCGGAGCGCACGATCGTCATTTCGGTCTCGCCGTAAAGGCGCCGCAGGAAGTCGGGTCCCAGATCGGGATGCTTGAAGAAGAATATCTGCGCCGAGTTGATCGGCCCGGCGACAAGTGGATCGATCGTGACGATTTTTCCCTTCCACTTGGGGTTGAGCAAGTCCCAGTAAGAGGCGATTTCAGAAGGGTTGACCTGCTGGGTATTGTAGGTGAGTTCACCGCTTCGCGGCGTGCCTTCGAAGATAAAGATGTATTGGTTCTCGGGGTCGTTGTAGTGATGTTTGCCTTCGAACCAGCCGGTCGGATCGAGGACCTCGGGCAGAACCAGCAGCGGTTTGATGGGATCGAGCGCTTTTGCTCGGTAAAAGACGGTCAACGGCGTGACATTCCCGGTGATGCAGAGGTCGGCGATGTATTTCCCCGCTCTCCGCTCGCTCATGACCCTCTGGCCGAGCTGGAAGCCTCTTCCCGTCACGGCCGTGACGTTGATTTTTGGATATTTCTTTTGAAACACCTCGCGGAAAACCGGTTCGAAGGCCTGGGTCATGTAGATCACGACCGCGCCTTCTCCTTCCGCCGCTTTGACGGTTTTTTCCCAATCGGTTTGCCAGGCCGCCCGTGCCTCGCCGCCGAGGGCGGGCTCTGGCACGACGCACGCCGCCGCGCTCCAGAAGAGTCCTGCGATAAGCACGTGCACGAGCGTGTAACGCTTCATCGATCGCTTGGTCTCGCCTTCGATTGCGAGAGCAACACGTAAGAGGAGTTCATTTACGCGCCCAACTCGACGGCCGTGATACCCGGAAGACCGCTTGCGATCCTCCGGACACCCGAGTCATCGACGGCGAGCAGCGTGCCGTCGGAAGTGCCGGCGATAATACCGCCGCCCGGCGCTCGGCACATATTCATAACGCCGCCTTGCAGCCCGTCGATGACGAGTTCCCAGTGCGCGCCGGCATCGCGGCTGCGGAGAATGGCGCCATCGGCGCCTTCTTCCCTCAGCCAGGTGTTGGGCCGCCCGCGAGCGCTTCCCAGGTAGAGCGTGCCGCTGGCGTCTTCGACAACGGACATGCCGTAATCATGGCTCTTGGGCGTGATCTCTTCCCAGCGAGCGCCGCGGTCGAAGCTGCGGAATACGCCCTCGCCGCACGCGGCGAACACGACGCCCGCCCGGGTCGCGGAAGGGTAGACCTCATGGACGTCCGGATCCCGGAGACCGTCGTTGGCCGGCTGCCACGATCGCCCGCCGTCGTTGCTTACGAGCAGCCCGCCGACTTCGATGCCCGCGTAGATTCGGTCGCGGTCGAAGGGATCGTATGCGAGGTAGCGGGTGCGGGACTGTAGCTCCGGACTGGGCGGGAAGTTGGCTCCGGCGCTGTTCGCCCGCACGCCTTCGAGCTCTTCCCATCCGCCTTCGCGCTTGCTGCGGTAGACGGCCGACGGAATCGTTCCGACCATGACGTGGCCGTCGAGCGCGAGGACGGAAAAGAGCATCATGCGCGGAGTATTCGGGTTGGCGCGCATCCAGAGAGCGCCGGCGTTTTTCGTCAAGAAGAGTCCGGAATGCTCGGTCCCCGCGTAGATCCATTCGGGATGTTCCGGATCGACGGCAAGGCAGGTCAAGTTCCAGTACGTCAGCCATCGCTTGACCTGGTTCCATTCGCCACGGTCTTGTTCGAAGCGGTACCATCCCGACATCGTGGCGACATGCAGTGCCTGTTTGGAGCCGTTGGTTGTGCCCATGAGCTACTCCCGCAATCGCGTCGGTGCGGACCAAAATAGGAAATTTCGCAAGGCCCGCAAAGAGCGCCAAGTTAAAAGATTAAACTTGGCGTGCTTGGCGCGAGGAAATTTTATCCATCCCGACAGTTGCAGTCGCACATCATTTGAGAAAGCCGCGAACATGACCAGACACAGTACGCACACCCGAGGGTGCTATGACTTCAGAAAATCGATGGCAATTCTGTTGAACTGATCCGCCGCTTCCCACATCACCATGTGACTCGCGCGGTCGATCAGCTCGACCCGCAAGGCAGGCTGTTGCTGTTTCAACAGCGCGCAGCGTTCGGCCGCCGATCCGCGGTCCTGTTGGCCGTAGAGAAGCAGCAGCGGCACGGAGACTTCTTTGAGCCGCTCGTGCAGCGGCACGGGATCCTTTTGCGGCTCGCGCGCTTTCGACCGCTCGCGGAACGCGTTGAAGTTTTTCCCGACGCTCATCTCGAGCCGTTTCTGCAACAGCTCCGGAGTGATGAGCGTTTTGTCGAAAAAGTTGGTTTCGAGAATCTTGCGCATGTCCTCGAGCGTTGGAGCGGCACTGGTTCCTTCCTGGCCCTCGCCCGGGCCGCCGCCCGTTTTGCCGGGAAGGGGCGGTAAGACCGTGCCGCCGCCCACGGCCATCAAATGACTGACGCGCGCGGGGTCTCGTAAAGCAACCCTGATCGCCATCCCGGCCGCCTGTGAATGGCCGACTAGCGCTGTTCGCTGGAGGCCCAGGGCATCCATGAATTTCAAGATAAAAGCAGTCCGGTAGGACACGGTGTAGTCGGAGGGGTTGTCCGATAGCCCGAAGCCGGGCTGGTCGTAGGCGATCGCGCGGAACCCCGCGCGCGCAATGGCGGGAAGGTTGCGTTCGAAAACACGCGCGGACGATCCAAGCGATGCGCCGTGCAAGAAAATCACCGCAGGGCCGGAGCCTTCCTCCAGATAGCAGATGTTCAAACCATCGACTCGGATTGACTTTTCCATAAAAGCTCCTTTCAGTCGGTTTCGCCGTCTGGTGAGTACCCGGACGCCCATCTCGTCCATAATCCAAGGACGGGCTCCGAGTCAATGCGCGGGCCCACTCACCGCAACGCGGTACACCGAAACCAAAATGGATATCTCGCGCAAAGCTCGCAAAGACCGCCAAGAAAAGATTTTCTTTGCGCCCTTGGCGCTCTTGGCGCGAGGAGATCTCAATCCATCGGATGATCTACGATCTGTTCCAGGGCGCCCGGAGCCGGGCAGTAGGGCAAGCAGTCGGCGCAGCCGGTGCATTCGTCCTCAATGACTTCGAAGCTGTGATGGATATCCTGCATTTTCGGGTGCACGGCGCCCTCGGGACAGACTTCGCGGCAAAGCCCGCAAGCGATGCACAATGCTTCGACGATTCGAACCTTCATAGAAGAATGGAGTCAGCCTGAGGCATTCAAGAACCATCCGGAAGCTTGGAGAAAGCGTTTCGGCTTTCTACTCCCTGCCCATGCTCCGTGCCCCATGCTTTTACGCCGAGCCGCCCAAAGCGCGGCTCGGCTCTGGGGCCCAGGGCTTGAGCAGGAAGTCGAAGACCTCTTCGATCGGCTTCTGATCCTCCGGAGTCAGCGCGTAGGCGTCGATCTGGTACTTCCCCTCCATGAAATGCATCATCTCCTCGGCCTCCTGGCTGCGGAGTTGGTGGCGGATCAACGGATCGTCGATGACGCTGAGTGTGGCGATGATCCCGAGGCACGCCATGGCTTCATTGAAGTAGTGTTGGCCCGCGCGCGCGAGCGGGTGAATGTGCGGAAACATGGCGGTCATGCCGAAATAGGCGAGCTTGGGCTGCGTGTTCGCCTGAGGGTTGCTCATCAGTTCCTCCTCGCGCTTGATCCAGCCGCCGCGTAGCAGCACGTCGGCGTGAAGCTGGCCGTGTTTCACCTCGTCCCAGATCTGGCGCGCGCGCATGCGCTGGAGATCGATGTATTTCGGCTGATCGTCGATGCCGACCGAAAGGATTTGCGTGGACATCTGTTTTATCGACATGAAAGGCCCTTCGGCGGCGTATCCGGCGACCGCCCGGGCGACTTTCCAGCCGGCGTCCGCCGATTTGAGATCGCGCTCGGCGCTTGTCAGAGCCTGAACAACCAGCTTGTCCCAGGCGGGAATGCAACGTTCGGTTTGCCGCATCCGAAAATCGACGCCGGGACCCTTAAAGCCAACCGGGTAAACCCATTTCTCCAAGAAATCTCTCAGGATCGGTTGCATAGGTCTGCTCCATCGGTACCGGGTCTTAGGTTTTAGGTGTCGGGTTCTGGGTTCTCGGCCAGCGAAGGTCCTCGCTCCATACGTCCGGCGGGGGCGGTACGAGCGAACGGCCGGTTGCGGTTTCGATGATTGAGCCTTCGGCCGGGCAGTACATCAGACAGACGGTGCACTTCGGATAAATGCATCGCTCGTCGATCTCGAGCAGATGCCGGGCCGTCGGAGACACCACGACGGCATTGATGTTGATCTCGCGGCACACGACATAGCACATGCGGCACTCCGTGCACTTCTCATGGTCGATTTTCAATGTTGCCATGTCACTCTCGACAAATTTGGCAAAACTCGAACCTCTGACCTCCAACCTGCTTCAAATTTCGCAAAGATGCGGAGTGCGCAGAGAAGGACAAAAACATATTTTCACCACCGAGGTCACGAAGTTCACGAAGGGAATTCAAGAATGGATATTTTCAAAACTTCGTGTCCTTCCTGGTGCGTCTTGGCCCTTAGCTTTTGCGCGTTGCTCTATGCTCCGTGCTCCATGCTCAATCAATATCCGCGAACGCCGTGGCCTCCCCCGGCTTTTCCTCCGGCAAAGCGAGGACAAACCTGGCGATTTCTTCGAGGACAAACAGATAATCCCGCCTGGTTTCTGCGCAAAGGCGTCGTGCGATCGCGAGGTCGACCTCTTTTCGAACAAAGCGCTCCACCTGAAGTTTTCCCATCAAAACGTGACTGCGAGTTTCCGCGATCTGGCTTTCGAAGATTCGGCGCACGGTCTCGTCCGGGAACGCCTCGGCAAACCGCGCCGTCCAGTCGAGCTCGATGACTTTAGGGCCGAGGTTGAGAGCCGCAATCCGGAGACTCTGCGGATAATTCGCGAGCGCGCGCAGGCAAAAGACGTAGGAGCCGACGCGGCTCGCGACGGCGAATCGCCCGTAGGTATGCTCGAACGCCTGGGCTTGCGTGCGCACCCATCTGCGCCGCAAGATCTCGTCCAGATACAGCATTTCCTGCGTCGATTCGTCGTAAATCTGTTTGCCGAAAAGATAGGCGGCCATCGGCGGGTATTCGTTCAAATTGATGCCCATCGCCCAGCCGCCGTAGACGTAGTACATCAGTCGCTTGAGCGTCCACAGCCGCCCGACCAGCCGGAAAAGATGATCATCCGTTAAACGACCGGCGCGCGCCGCTTCGAGAACCGCGTCCATCGCCGTCGCTTTGGCGTCCGCCTCGCTGTGGCTGCGAAGCTCTTCCGCCAGCTTGCGTCCGGTGTCTTCAGTCGAATCCGTCATATCTTATCAGGGCGATCTCACCGCGAAGGACACGAAGAGCACGAAGTCGGAAGAAGGCCAAGTTCAGGTCCCGGCGGGGCTCAACCTTCGCATCAACCTTGTCTTACCTTCGTCAACTTCGTGATCTCTGTGCTGAGATATCGTGTTTTCTCGGCGTCCTCCTCTGTGGTGAAATTCCTCTTTACGATGTCTCCGCGCTAGCCGGCTGCCAGGAGCCGCTCGTGGCCTTTCTTTGAAATCGGCGCAAGGCCGGAAGCGATCGAGGTCCAATGTTCGCCGTCGTCCTCCGAATAGAAGATCTCGCCGCCGGTCGTGCCGGCGAAGAGCGCGCAACGATCGCCCGACCGCTCGAGGCACAGGGCTCCGAATTCATGCTTCATGCGCTCAGGCAATCCGTGGACCAGCCGCTCCCAGGTACGGCCGCCGTCGCGGCTGCGATAAATTCTGCCTCCGGCATACGCCGCAGGTCCCGCCTTGCGCCACGTCGTCGGGTTGTGCTCGGCCACGGCGACGAACATCAACTCGGGATTGCGCGGATCCCAGACGAATCCGTCGGGATAAACGTCGGCGGCCCATTCCGGGCTGGTCCAGCGTTCCCAACGGGCCCCATCGTCGAATGTGACGTAAAGGCCCGCGCCTCCGGTTACGAAGATTCTGGCGGGATCGCGCGGGTCGATCAGGCAACGATGGACGTCGTAAAAATGTTCAACCGGGCGATTCTTGTCGCGCAAGAAACCCACGGTGTTGAGTTCTCGCCAGCTCGCGCCCGCGTCCGTGCTCTTGAGGAGCGCGCCCTGTTCAATGCAGGCGTAGATCGTGTTCGGGTCGCCCGGGGCGAACGTGATGAATTTGGTATGCGCCACATGCGGCGGCGCCGGGAACGACCACACGGAGGCGCTCGGCACCGAACGCAGCGCCGGCAGCTCGGTCCAGTGCCGCCCCAAGTCGTCGGTGTAAAACAGCTGAGCCGGTTCCGTCCCGGCGTAGATCCGAACTTTGTCTCCGTGATCGGCGCGCGCCAGGCTGTAAACGTCGCGGACACCAATGCCGTTGTCGCGCCTTTCCCAACTCGAGCCGCCGTCGCTGCTTGAGTACACGGAACCGAAAAACGCGCCCGCGAAAATGAGATGGTTGCGCGGCTCGAAGATGATGGAGCTCACGTGCATTCCTTTGAGCGCGCGCCCGGCGAGGCGCCACGCGCCGCTGTCCTCACGCTCGAAAAGCACGAGCCCGTCCTTCGTCCCGGCCCAGAGTTGCCGCGATGGCTCTTGAGAGGAATAGACGTTCGAGCCGCCGTGGGAAAGTCCTATAGCCATCGGAGTCCCTCCTTCATCCGGTAAAGGCCCTATCCGGGAAGCCGGCTCTTAAAGGCCTTCCTTGTTCCTTCTACTCCAGAGCCACGCGCGTTGTCCACATCTTTAAGCGCCTGACCCGCCGTTTGCGCTTGAGCTTCTACACACTCCGAAAGTGGACCTTGACGGTTCGGGGCGCGCCGTTATACTGCCCCTCGGCGCCGGGCGAGGGAAAGCTGAGCTATGATCGATCACGCTTGCAACGTGACATGCAAACATGACGGTGCGTGGCACAAAGGATAAGACTTTCTCGCGCCAAGGCCGATGAGCGCGGACAGACGCGGCAATCCGCGAGCCCGAAGTCAATGCGCTCTTTTAGCTTGGCGATCTTTGGGGCGCGCGCGAAGTCCCAGTTTTGGTTGCGGCGCAGCCGGTTTGTGAGTCTTCGAGGTGAAACATGTCGATGGGCCGAGTGTTGGTCGAAGAATTTCAACCTGACGTGCTGCGCTGGCTGCGCGAGCGCGTCGAGCTGGTCGTTGTCAACCCCTGGGCCGAGCCGGAACGCTGGGAACTCGAGGCGCCTCGCGTTGACGGTATCATCAGCAGGAAAGGACGCATCGGCAGGGAGCAAATGGAGAAAAGCGCGGGCCTGCTAAAAATCATTGCTCGCACCGGCGTGGGCGTCGATGTCTCCCGCGTCGATCTCGACGCCGCGCGAGAGTTCAAGATCTGGGTCACCAATATGCCCGGAAGTAACGCGGTGTCCGTCACCGAACTGGTATTCGGTCACATGATCGCCCTGGCGCGTCATACGATCGATGCGGACCGCGCGGTCAAAGAGAACCGCTGGGCCGACTATTTGAAATACATCGGGACGGAACTCGCCGGAAAAACGCTCGGCATCATCGGTATGGGCAATATCGGTACCCGGGTTGCGATCCGCGCCCGCGCATTTGAAATGCATTTCCTCGTGTTCGACCCTTACATCCCCGAGTCGCACGTCACGGCGCTCGGCGGCAAGCTCGCGAATCTCGACGAACTGCTGCAAGCCTCCGATTGCGTCACCCTTCATTGCCCGTTGAACCGTGAAACCGCCGGGATGATCGGCGCGCGCGAGCTCTCGCTCATGAAGAAATCCGCTTATCTCATCAATGCCGCGCGCGGGGGCATCGTCGATGAAGAGGCTCTCTACCGGGCGCTCGCGGACAAACGAATTGCGGCGGCGGCGCTGGATGTCGCCGCGCACGAACCGCTTCTGAACGACCATCCCCTGACGAAACTCGACAATGTGATTTTGAGCCCGCACATCGGTGCCCTTACGTTCGAAGCGGCTAAGCGGGGCGAGTGGGGCGCGGCGGAAGAGGTGATTCGAGTCCTGGAAGGGAAGCGACCCAGAAACCCCGTGTTCGAGCTCTAGGATTCCACCACCCAGTGACGACGCTCACGAAGGAAATTCAGAAGAGGGTTTGCCCACAAGTGCACGAACACACGAAACGAGTTACGTGAGGATTCTTTAAACCTGGTGGTCTTCGTGTCCTGCGTGGTGCAATTCTTGATGTCTCGAGCTCCCGCTTACCGCAGGGGCGCCGTTGCGACCCGCACTGTGCCGTCCGCCATCAGTCGAACGACGTTCACGGTGCCCGTGTATTCCGGCGAGCCGGAGTAGTGGGCGATGATGCGCCCGTCGCCAACCCGCATCGACCGATTCCAATGGCCAAGCGCGAGATAATCGGCGCCGGTCGCCGCGATCTGGTCATCATAGATGAGCCAGGAGCCCATCAGTCGATTGGGGTCTTTTTCGTTGACGTAGTGGCCATGCGCGGTTGCCAGTTGCCACACGGTCGTGCGCGGCCTGGGATGAGCGAGCGGGGCCATGTCTCCATAGTCGAGGTGCGGGCGTCCCCAGATCTCCAGCTCGAGGGCAGGAAACGTGACGCTTCCGTCCACACTGAGACCGAGGATGCTGACGTTGTCGATCGCGTCCAAGCCGGCCCTACGGTAAACCGAATCAGGGGTTAACGGATCGTGATTACCCGGGAGAATTACCACGGGCCGGCGATAGGCGCGGAGGATTGCGCCTGCGCGCTCGAGCAGCTCGGCAGGTTGTCGGTGGTTGTCGAAAGTATCGCCCGCGAGGATGACGACATCCGCCCGCACCTCCGCCGCTGCTCCTAAAACCCGCTCGAGCACGTTCAACGATGCGAAGCCCCGCTCGGGGGCGAAACTATCGTCGATTCCGACGTGAAGATCCGAGCTGTGGACGATGGTTGCTTCGGGACGCCGATGGATGGTCATGGCTGCCGCAACGGAGAACGTTGGTTCAAAGTATAGGGCCACGCGTCAAATTGCAACGCCGGCGACGCGCCCGCGCTACGATCCGGCCGAAGGTAAGCGGCCAGGCCGGGTCTGCCTCGCGCCGCGGGCTGGTTTTCGGGTTTCTTGGCTTTCGGATGCTTTGGATTCGCGCACCCGGTTAGGCGATATAACGGCTGGTTTTTGCTCGAGCTCAAAAAGGTGGGGAGGGGCCACCTTTCTAGGCCTTACTTGGTCGCGGGCTTCTCTTCGCTCTTGCCCTTTTCTTTGGTGGTTTTGGCGTCGCTCTTTTTGCCTTCGGTCTTTGCTGCTTTGTCTTTCGCCGTTTCAGACTTCTTCTCCTCGGCCTTCTTCTCTTGGGCATAAGCCGCCGCGGAGGCCAGGAACATCGATGCGATCAACACGCTCAGAAAACGTTTCATTTGCAGCCCTCCTAGGTCTTGGTGTGTTTGTCTTTGCAGGAAGTCGATCTATGATCGTACCGCCCTCCCACTCGACACCATCATGAGATCGAATTCCCGGCCGTTAGACGCGGCTCGAGCGCGTTTAATTCACGGCGGTGCTGGGTTATATATCAACTCAGGAATATTCTCAAACGGTAAGTCGCTTTAAAATCAGCAGTTTTACTTTGAGGACTCAGAACGAGGGAGGCCCGATGTCGGAACCGATTCCGGTCGCGTATGGTAGTCAGATGCACTCTTTACTGCCCCGTATGGCCAACCGCCACGGGCTCATCGCCGGAGCCACGGGCACGGGCAAGACGGTCACGCTACGCATTCTGACCGAAGGCTTCAGCAGCATCGGCGTGCCGGTATTCGTGGCCGACGTAAAAGGCGATCTATCGGGAATCGCCAAGCCGGGAGCGCACAGTCCGAAGATCGATGAGCGCCTGCAAAAGCTGAAACTCGATGGGTTCGAGTTTACCGCCTATCCGGTCGCCTTTTGGGATCTCTACGGCCGCCAAGGCCATCCGGTGCGCGCCACGGTGTCCGAGATGGGACCGCTGCTAATGGGCCGGTTACTCAACCTCAACGAAACGCAGTCGGGAGTTCTCAACCTCGCTTTCAAGATTGCCGACGACAACGGACTTTTGCTTCTCGATCTGAAAGACCTCCGCGCAATGCTGCAGCACGTCGGCGACAATGCGAGTCAATTCAAGACAAGGTACGGCAACGTTTCGGCTGCCAGCATCGGCGCGATTCAACGGGCCTTGCTCGCTCTGGAATCACAGGGCGCGGATCAGTTTTTCGGCGAACCGGCGCTCGATCTCGACGACATGATGCAGACCGACGACAAGGGTAGAGGCATCGTCAATATTTTGGCCGCAGACAAGCTGATTAACGCTCCGAAACTCTATGCGACGTTTCTTCTCTGGTTGCTCGCGGAACTTTTCGAACGGCTGCCGGAGGTGGGGGACCCGGAAAAACCCAAGTTCGTTTTCTTCTTCGATGAAGCGCATTTTTTGTTCGACGATGCTCCGGCGGTGCTGCTCGATAAAATTGAGCAGGTGATCCGGCTGATTCGGTCGAAGGGCGTTGGCGTCTATTTCGTGACGCAAAATCCGCTCGACGTGCCTGACGCCGTGCTCGGGCAATTGGGCAATCGTATCCAGCATGCCCTGCGCGCGTTCACGCCGCGCGACCAGAAGGCGGTCAAGGCTGCGGCACAGACGTTTCGGCAAAACGACCGGCTGGACGTCGAGACCGCGATCACCGAACTGGCGG
>DATMBL010000424.1:0-6381 GCA_035559295.1 Candidatus Eiseniibacteriota bacterium | reverse complement strand
TGTACATTCGTGATCCGAACGGCTACTCGATCGAGTATTACTGCGACTGAGCCGGCGTTGGAGTCCGCGACGTCAGCTATCGAACAGGCCCAGCTGGGGAGAAGACGAGGGACGGCGGAAGTGCTCGGTCGTCAGATCGGGCCAGCGCTTGCCGATGCCCGCTTTTTTGCAGGCGAGGCGAAACAACTCGGCCATCTGCTCCGCGTACACGCCCTCGCCGCGCATCCGGCTGTTGAAGTTCGGCTCGTTGAGCTTGCCGCCTCGGATCGAGCGAATGCGATTGAGAATCTTGTCTTTGCGCTCGGGATAATGCTGCGCCAGCCACGCTTCGAAGAGCGATTTTACCGCGTACGGCAGCCGGAGCGCGACGTAGCCGGCGAAGGTGGCGCCCGCGCGCGCGGCCGCCCGAGCGATCGCGGGCGCTTCGGCATCCGTCAGCCCCGGGATCATCGGCGCCTGCAAGTACCCGACGGGAATCCCCGCCCGCGCGAGCATCTCGATCGCGGCGAGACGGCGCGCGGGACGGGACGCGCGGGGTTCCATGCGCGCGGAGAGTTGCGGATCGAGGGTGGTGAGCGAGATGGTCACGCCGACGCAGCGATAGCGCGCCAGCTCGGATAGTAGGTCGATATCCCGCGTGACCAAATGGTTCTTCGTCACGATCACCACCGGATTGCGGAACTCGAGCAGCACTTCGAGACAGCCGCGCGTGAGCCCGCGCTTTTTTTCCACCGGCTGGTAGCAATCGGTGACCCCGCTCAACGCCAGCACCTGCGGCTTCCACTTCGGGCTCTGGAGCTCCCGGCGCAAAAGCTCGGGCGCGTTTTCCTTCACCATGATCTTGGTTTCGAAATCGAGGCCCGATGAAAAGCCCAGGTACTCGTGCGTCGGGCGCGCGTAGCAGTAAACGCAGCCGTGCTCGCAGCCGCGGTACGGATTGATGCTCGCGTCGAACCCGACGTCGGGACTGTCGTTGTAGGCGATGATCGATTTCGATCCGTCCGGGTAAAAGCGCGTCTCCGGTGACGAGGTTTCATCGAGCTCATCGAAAAACTCCGGCACGCGCTCGACCGGCTCGAACCGATTCCTCGGGTTGCTCGCCGATCCGCGCCCGCGCAGAGGCGGAGATAGTTTCATAGATTAGCCCGCCGGAGAAGCCGCCGCGCCCGCAGCCGGCGCCGGTCTGGCCTTCGCTTCGCGAGCCAGATGCCGGGTGAGCCGCTTGAGCAGCTTCACCTTGCGCTGGATCCTTCTGATCTTGCGCCGGTCGGGCGCCGTCGCCGCAAGTTCGGCCTTTTGTTTTTTGAGCGCCCGGATCTCCTGCTTGATCGCGTGGATCGCATTGGTGTCCTTGGCCGACTCCTCGTAGGCGATCCCTTTCGCCTGTGCGATCGCGCGGATCAAATCCTCCTTTTCCATGCCGCCGACGCCTTCGAGATCCGTCTCTTGCTTTGCGAGTTCGCGCAGTTTGGGCAACGTCAACCTTTGCAGCTCTTTGAGGGTCATGGCGCCTGCCTCCGCTTGAAACTGTTCTCTTGCTATCATATTTGCAACTGAACGAAAATGATCCGAGCGGGCAAAGGCGAGAGCGCGGCATCGAGGCGCCGCCGGCTGAAAAGCGTCATCGCGCTTTTGGAAAAGGTCCATCCCGACGCCAGGCTCGACCTCGACTTCAAAACTCCGCTCGAGTTGCTGATCGCGCTCATACTGGCCGCCCAGGCGCGGGACGACCTGGTGAACGAGGTCACGGCGGATCTTTTTAGAAAATATCCGAGCGCGGCCGACTATGCGCGGGCGCCGCTGTCCGAGCTCGAGCGGGCGCTCGGCCGGCTCAACTTCTACCGCAACAAATCGCGCGCGGTGCAAAAGTGCTGCAGCGAGCTGGTGCGCCGCTTCGAGGGTCGCGTGCCGGACCGCCTGGACGACCTGCTGACGTTGCCGGGAGTGGGCCGGAAGACCGCGAACATTCTCCTGGGCAACGCCTTTCACCGACCCGCCATCGGTGTCGATACCCACGTCATGCGGCTGGCGCAGCGGCTGGGCTTCACCGAGCAAAGCGACCCGGACAAAATCGAAGCCGATCTCGCGGCATTGGTCCCGGACCGGCACAAAGTTCGCTTCTGCCATTTGCTGCAGTACCACGGGAGGCGGATCTGTCTCGCCAAAGCGCCCCAATGTCCACGGTGCGTGATCCGCTCGCTTTGTCCCTACCCCTTCAAAACCCAGCTCCGCGCTGCGGAAAGTTCCGCCGGCGGCAAAGCGAAGCGGGCGACAAAACTCCCGGGGCGCGCGAAGTAAACTCCGGTTGCGGGAGTTTGAGACAGGACCGGTGGCGCCGGCGGTCGGAAAGACGAGTGCTCGACGGCTGAGGAGCATTGAGCGATGGCGTGGATCCATCTTTTTATCGCCGGCCTCTTCGAGATCGCCTGGGCGATCGGCCTCAAGTACACCGAGGGGTTTAGTCGACCGTTGCCCACCCTACTTACGGTTACGGCGATGACGGCGAGCTTTTATTTTCTCGCGCAGGCGTTGAAAACGATTCCGGTCGGGACGGGTTACGCGGTCTGGACCGGCATCGGCGCGGTGGGCACGGCGATTTTGGGAATCATGCTCTTTGCCGAATCGTCGTCTTGGCCGCGGCTGGTTTGCATCTCGTTGATCGTCGCGGGCATCGCCGGCTTGAAACTGACGGCTTCCGAGTGATGGAACCCACCGCGATTCTGTTGGTCGTCGCCGCGGGCCTTGTCGGGCTCGGGCTCCTCGGCCTCGTCCTGCCCGCGCTTCCGGGCGCCCCTTTGATCTTCGCCGGCTTGCTGCTCGCCGCGTGGGCGGAAGACTTCACTTACGTCGGCGTGGGAACAATCGTGCTCCTCGCTCTGCTGGCGCTCCTCAGCTACGCGGCCGATTTCTGGGCGACGATGTTCGGCGCCAGACGATTCGGGGCCTCCAAACGCGCGATGATCGGCGCGGTTATCGGCGCCGTTGTCGGATTGTTTCTCGGCTTTCCCGGCGTTCTCTTCGGGCCTTTCATTGGCGCCGTGGTCGGCGAACTTTTGGCGCAGCGCGGTTTTCAGGACGCGACCCGTGCCGGCATCGGAGCCACTCTCGGTTTGGTCATCGGCGCCGCGGTCAAGATCGCGCTCGCGTTTTCCATGATCGGCATCTTTGTCGTGGCCCGCTTGTGGTAAGCCGGAACGCGCGCGCGGCCAAGCCGTTGTTCAGCGCGAATCCTGCATCGCCTTGGCAAAGCCGCGGAGCGTCTCTTCGCGGCTTCCGCCCGGCGCGCTGTAGGGGATGATCGCGATTTGCTGGATGCCGCTCTGCCGGATGCGCTCGATCTGCTCCCGGCATTGCTCGACCGTGCCGGCGATCGCAAACTTGTCCACGAGCCAATCCGGGATCACTTCGGCGTGGTTCGCCTGCTGATCCATGTGATGGTAGTAGTCGTAGGTCCTGCGAATTTCTTCCAGCACCTTCTTTTCTTCGGGGTCGAGCACATAGGGCAGGGGGTGCGCCACCACGCGCGCGACGTGTGCCTTGACCGCGTCCTTCGCCGGCGCCCGATCCGAGACCGCGCACGGCACCCACAGCACCAACTCGATCTCACCGAGTTTTCGTCCCGCGGCTTTCGCGCCCGCGGCGATTTTCTCGCGCGCGTGCGCAATGTACTCACGCGCAACACCCACCAGGACAATGATCCCGTCGGCGATCCTGCCCGAAAGCTCGAGCATCCTCGGCCCGCTCGCCGCGACATAGATCGGCAGCCGGCGCTTGCACGGATGCAGCAGGCGGATCTTGCCGGTCTCGAGTTGGAACTCTCTTCCGGCGAACAATTCGCGCATCTGCGCGAGCGCCGCTTCGAAAGCGCCCAACCTCGCCGGTTTCATGCCCATAGTTTCGACCGAGCTGTCACCCAAGCCGATGCCGACGATCATGCGCCCCGGGAACGCTTCCTCCAGCGTGGCATAGGCGCTCGCCACGACCGAAGGATGGCGCGTGACCGGATTGGTGACGCCGGTGCCGATTTTCACCTGCTTGGTATTGAGCGCAACCGCGGTCATGTTGACGTACGCTTCGCGCCAGATGAGATGCGAATCGCCCACCCAGACGTGGCTGAACCCGAGCTCTTCGCTGAGCTTCGCCAGGTGAATCATTTGGGGCAGTGCCTCTGTGGGGAAAAGTCCGACGCCGTAATTCATGGGTCAACTCCTGTAGTCGAAACCGAGGATCGAAGATCGAGAATCGACGTCCCCACCCCGGCTCCCCTAGACTGGTTTATCGATCACCGCCTCCCGTTCCGGCGGCGGGGTTTGCTGGCTCCGCCGCGCCACGCGAACTTCCCCGTCGATGATCACGGCAGAGATGCCCGGAAGATCGCCTTTGGCGAAAGAATCGAGCGCATCGGTCGCAACCGACCCGGTGATCTTGTGCAGCAGCACGATGTCCGCGGGATACCCCTCCTCGAGCATGCCGAGGCGCAAGCCGTGCGCGCGACCCACGTTGCCGGTCGCCATGCAGATCGCTTTCTCCGGCGGCACCTCGCCAACCGCGGAAACGAACGCGATCTCGCGCAGGATCCCGCGCGGGATCACGCCGGTACCGCCCGGCGTATCGGTGCCGATCAGGACGCGATCGAACGCGTTTTTCGCTCGGACCGCCCGAATCAGGCTCAAGGCCAAGCGATAGTTTCCCGAGCTGCAGATTTCGGTGAAACATTCGGTTTCGTTAACGATCCGGATCATGTCTTGTTCCGGCATCGGGATCGGCCCGCCGGTGATATGGCCGATGATGTCGGGCTGGATCTTGTTGACGATGTCGAAGCCGGCGACCTGGCTCACCCCGGAACGCGACACCCCGCCCGAGTGAATCTTCACCTTGATGCCGCGCGCTCTCGCCCACGCGACGTAACGTTCGGCTTCGCCGTTCGGCAACAAACTGTAGTCATAGAAGATGAACTTGACGAGACGAATACCGAGGGAGGCGATCTCGTCGAAATCTTTCTCCGCGAGACCGGGCACGAGCAAGAGCGTACCCGCGAAAACTTTAACGCCCGAAGGGCGCAGGTTGTCGTAACAGCGCTTGGTCACGACCGCCACCGACAGCGCCGTTCGCGGATCCGGCGGCAACGGCAGCCCCGGCAAATGCAGCTCTCCGGCCGAGATCAACGCAGTCACGCCGCCATGCATGTAGTTCGTGATCCACGTCAGCGAGTTTTGCGCCGGCGTGTACTCGCCGATCGATGGATGCGAGTGCGAATCGATGAGGCCCGGGATCGCCGTGATGCCGTTCGCGTCGATCGTTTGATCGGCCTGCCGCTCGAGACCGCTGCCGATCGCTTCGATCACGCCGTCCCGAACGAAGATCGCATCGGCGCGGCGCCGCGGGGCTTCCAACTTTCCCGTGACCAAAGCGCCGATGTTTTTGATCAAGAGCGACGGCATGGGTAAGCTCGGTCGAACTATACCAGAGCTTGGTGAGGAGTAAAGGCGCAACGCCCGGCCGAGAAACGAGGGCGGAGCCGGTATCGAGGCAGAATCAGGAACCGAACAGCTCGCGCACGATCGCCTGCACCCCGTCGGCCGAGGCTTGACCGAAATCGGCCGGGCCGGTTGCGGCAACGACGCGCCGCACATCTCTCTGCCACACCACGGCGCCGTCGCTGATCCTCACGAGCCTGAAGCCGACGCGGGCGCGGAGCAGGCGCCCGTCGCTCTGCCAGCGCAGCAAATCGCTCAGGAGCAACAAGCCGGAGAGTTTGGCTTCCCGCGCGACGTGCGCGGCTTTCCCCGGATCGGGCGGGAGGTTTGCGAGCCGCGCATCGCGCGCTTCGGGCAGCGGCGCGCCGATCTTGCGCCTGTGCAATTCGGCGCGGAGCTCCTCCTGGAGCAGATCCATGACCGTGGGGCGCTCGTCGACCGAGATCTTCCCCGCCATTTCTGCGAGCGAGCGAAGCGGGTTGCCGCTCGGCAGCCGCAGGGCGTCGGCCGTGGAGTTTCTCGGCCGGGCAACCCAAACAACGCCCTCTTCGATCGCTTGCACCGAGGGCAAGGCGAGCCCGGCGGGTTCGCCTTGAGAGCAACCGGAGGCGCCAGCCGCCGACGTCAGGACGGCAAGCGCGATCGCTGCCCCTTTCCAACGTGCGCGGCTCAGAGCGTGACTGAGAAAAAGCGCGAGACAGCCAAGGGCCACGTCCGTCGGCCCCAGCGGGAGATCGAGCGCAATCGAGAGATAAAAACCCACGATCGCGGTGAGCGCACCGATGGTCGATGAAAGCGCAAAGAAAGAGGCGATGCCGGCGGCAAAAGGCCGCGCCGCAAGCGGCGGCAGGACCATAAAACCAAAGACGAGCAGCGGGCCGGCCATGATGACACCAATGGCGAT
>DATMBL010000423.1:0-3065 GCA_035559295.1 Candidatus Eiseniibacteriota bacterium | reverse complement strand
CTTCCACATCATCCACCAGCCGACGTACATGTCCAAGTACCCGCCGGCGCAGGGCCTGGCGTTGGCGATCGGACAGATTTTGGCCGGTCATCCCATTGTGGGCGTATGGATGAGCTTTGGTCTCATGTGCGCGGCCATCGGGTGGATGTTGTATGCCTGGATGCCGCCCCGCTGGGCCCTTTTCGGAGGCGTGCTTGCGATCATCAATCCGATGCTGGGCATCACCAGCTACTGGGCACAAAGTTACTGGGGAGGCGCCATTGCAGCCGGCGGGGGCGCGTTGGTTCTGGGCGGCGTTCACCGCCTCATGCGCCGCTCGCGGATGTCCGAGGGATTGTTAACCGGGGCCGGTTTGGTGGTTCTCGCAAACAGCCGACCCTACGAAGGACTGCTCTTAAGTCTGGCGGCGGGAGCCGTGCTACTCGCGTGGATGCTGAGCGCCCGCGGTCCGTCCCTGGCCGTTTCACTCCGACGAATCGTGATGCCTATGTGTATTGTTCTGATACTCGCCGGTACGGCAATGGGATTGTACAACTTTGGCGTCACAGGCGATCCCTTCCGCCTGCCCTACCAGGTCCACGAAGAAACCTACGCGGTCGCGCCGATTTTTATCTGGCAAGACTTGCGTCCCGAGCCCGTTTATCGCCACCAGCGCGTTCGCGATTTTCACGCCGACTATGTTCCTTTGTACGTGGCGCAACGTTCGCTCTCTGGATTCATGGAGAAAAACATCGGCTTCATTTGGAACTGGGTGAAATTCGCTTTCAATGTGTTTGCAATTCCCTTCGTGGCGGCTTTCTATCCATTAACGCGGTGGGCTTCGCGCAGCTGTTGGGTGCGTTGGTGGCTCGTCGCGTATGTTGTTTTCCTTTTCGGCCTCATGCTCTCGGTAGTTACCGCCGTCCATTATGCAGCTCCGATTACCGGCCTCAACTACTTTTTTGTGCTGACCGCGATGCGTTTGTGGCGCCGGCGCCACAAACGAGCCGGCCGATGCATGCTCTGGGTCGTGCCGTGTCTCGCGCTTGCCGTGCTCGTCCTGGAGGCGGTCTCGGGAATGACAAAAGACAACTTGTCCGCTTGGTATCTCCAGCGCGCTCGGCTGTTGGCACAACTCAGCCGGGACGAAAGCCGGCACTTAATTATTGTGAAATACGGTCCGCACCATTCGGTGAATGACGAATGGGTTTACAACGGCGCCGAGATCGACCGCGCAAAAGTGGTCTGGGCAAGAGGCATGGACCCCGCTCAGAATTGTAAATTGACAGCGTATTTCAACGACCGTCGTATTTGGCTGTTGGAGGTGGGTACGGGCGAGCCATCGCCGAAGCTAGAGCCGTATTCCACGGACGTTTGTCGCAGACAGTCCGCTTAGCTACAGACCGGCTCGCTAACCCGCCATCGCGGCGACTTTGTCGAGCACAAGCGTACCCGGATTCTCCTGAGCCGGCTCGGACGCGACAGTCAGCTCCACGAGCGACGACGGCCCGTTGACGTTCGCTCGCACCAGGAGATAGCGAGAGTGAAACGGACGCAAGGTCGCCCGATGCCCGACGCTGAACACACTGGTTCCTCCGAGGTGCTCGCGTATCATTCGATAGAGACGGGCCTCGCTACCCTCGTCGAGAGCGGAGGTCGCCTCGTCGAGAAAAAGCCAATCGGGTTTTTGCAAGAGCGCGCGGGCGAACGCGATCCGCTGCTGCTCGCCCGGGGAAAGCTGCAGCGCCCAATGAGCGGCCTGGTCCAGGCGCTCGGCCAGCCCCGGCAGCCCCACGAGATCGAGCGCTTCGCACAACGCCGCGTCGCTCACGGGAAGATCCACGTTGCCTGCATGTAATTGGAGGTGAAGTAGGTAAGCCGCTTCTGCCGGCGTATGATTTCCCACCAATTCGCCGCCACCGCGGCAAAGCGTTCGCGGAAGCCGCGGAGTTCATCCTCTTCGCCGCGATAAAGCGCCACGCTTTCGCTGTTCTCACGAAATCGAACCAGGTTTCACGGCCCGCGAGCTGCATGCGGTAATAAGCCCCGTCTGCGAGCCAGGCGAGCAGGTAACGCTCGGTGAGCCAGCGCCTCCAACGGATCTCCAGCATTTGACTGAGGTAAAGCTGGTAAACGGCGAACAGAGTGAAAACCGCAACGAGCCAGCTTACGCGCACGAGCTCGTTGAGAAAGGCTGCGTGGTTCTTGTCCTGAAGCGCGCTGTAGAAGGCGTTGTTCCAGTAGCTGAAGAGAACGTTGACATAAACCATCCCCAGGCTGAGCGCGGCCACGAACAGGAGCAGCGCCCAGCCCGCCCAACGGTCTTCGGACGACCAGTATGGGCGGGTAATCGCCCACGCGGCGGGACCACCCGGCGGAGGCGGGTTATCGGCGGACCTCGAAGCTTATCCGGAGGGGTAGAGGCAGGAGCGAGCAACGTTGGCACTTATCGCCTCCGCGGATTTTTGATTTGCCACTTCCCATGCGGCAGTCGGCCGATTTCTCGTAAAAAGATGCCGAAAATCGCTGCGCGCGCGTGCCGATCGGAGACGACGGAGCCTTCGATGGTTCATGGATTTCGAGAGGCGATGATATTAAAAGACGCGGCTCTGGGTCAATTTAATTTTCGACTGCGGCGGCCGGGCAAAGGCGCGGGAGGGAGTTACGGAAGAATCAAGCGGCGGATCTTACGCCGGTTCTACCCGCGGTGGTAGCAATCAACATCGCGCCGCCGAACACCATGGAAGCGATACTGAACAGCTGGGCTTCGGTGAGCCCAAAGGCGACCTCGGGATTGACGCGCCAGAACTCGACCAGAAAGCGGGCCAGACCGGATAGCACCAGATAGGCCCACGCTACGGTGCCCTTGGGGAGATCCTTGAGCCTGAGCCGCCAAAGAATGCCGAAGACAACGAGGGATCCGAGGAACTCGTAAATCGGTGTCGGATGAACTCGAATTCCGGGCGGGTAGGGCTCGCCGGTAAGCGGATGAACCCAGCCGATGATCGCATTGGTGTACGCAACGCCCCAAGGAACGTCGGTCACCGTTCCCCAGTCGCCGTCGCCCGCGACATGGCAGCCGAGCC
>DATMBL010000422.1:0-2763 GCA_035559295.1 Candidatus Eiseniibacteriota bacterium | reverse complement strand
CCACGTGATTTGCATCGGGCTGTGGTAGCAAGGCTTCGGTACCTGCAAAGGAGTCCCAAGATCGTTCGCTCTTTCTTTCAGGCACCTGATACCCGTTACGCCGCTGCCGCATAGTCTCTAAATTGCGGACTGCTTAGTAAGTTCGGCGGAGTTCAAAGGGAAGAAAGACGTTATCCGGGGGCATGAGTCATTCCGTATATCACCCGGATCCTTCGACAGTAACCGTTCATCACCCGGATACCGGAGCCAAAGCAGCGGCACCACCAACGACCCCATACGGTCCTTTGTATCTCTCGATTTGCTGGCGATCCGAACGCCGGCGACTTGCGTCACCTTTGCCGCGCACGGTCTATTTTCGCGCTCACACGCGATGTATGAGGCCATTCTCCCTGCGGCCGCCGGGGTCAATAACCTTTTGATCTACGCAAAAATGGGAGTTCCAGCCGAACGTTGGTTTGCCCGGAGAATCCCGACCGTCGGCAAGCTAGAGCCTGTCTATCATTCGCTTGTCACCAGGGCCGTGCTTCGTGCCGCCAACCGATGCGGTTCGCAATTGCCAGAACCTCGGTTTTTCGTTGAGGGAGATGAAATCGAGCGAATCGTGCGTTGGATTGCGGAAAATCAACGCCGCAAACGAACCTGCTGCGTTACCACTGCCGCTAGCAACGCCGTCCGAGTCGCGCATGCCGCGTCTCGTCTAGGCATATCTCTTGACGGGGTTAAGTTTATCGTAACCGGAGAACCCTTCACCGAGGCGAAGCGGGAAGTCATCGCGAGGACAGGTGCCGTTGCAATCCCGCGTTACGCCTACGGCGGCAGCATCAACATCGGTTACGGCTGCGCCAATCCGCTGTATACAGACGAGTTGCATGTCAATCAGCATTTGCTGGCGCTTCTACCCGCGCCTTACTCTCACGAAGCCTGCGGCGAGGCGGTGCATCCTTTCCTCTGCACGACCCTGCATCCATCCTTTCCGCGGCTCCTAGTCAATGTGGAAAGCGGGGATTACGGCTTTTTTACGGCGCGCGATTGCGGCTGCTCTTTGGAAAAAGCCGGGCTCAGCCTGCATCTTTACCGCGTTCGCAGCTACGAAAAATTGACCAGCGAAGGTATGAACTATTTTTACGGCGATCTCTTTGAGTTCGTGGAGAAGAACCTGCCCGCCGAATTTGGCGGGCAGCCGGGCGACTATCAGATTGCGGAGGAGGAAGACGACAACGGCCAAACCCGGATCACGCTTATCGTTCATCCCAGCGTCGGCCCCATCGACGAGCGTCGAGCGCTCGATTGCGTAAGAACGGTTTTCGCCAAGGGCTCTCGGACCAATCTTTTTATGACCCGGGTATGGGAAGACGCGGGAAGCTTCAGGGTCAGGCGAGAACCTCCACGCGCGAGTCCGCGAGGAAAGATATTGCCCTTGCACCTCGCGCGCCGCCAAGCTTTCGGAGCGCATGGCGACGCATCGCAACAGTTGTTCTTGCGAGGCGCTCGACGCTGACTGTCCAAATCGCGATCATGTTGACCATGGCCGGCCGACTCGCGATTCTGACTTTTCATGCGATCGACGATCAGGGGTCGCCGATTTCTTTTCCGCCGGAGCTTTTCCGGCGGGCCATGGGGCGGTTGCATGCCGCTGGCTATAAAACTCTGGAGCCTAAGGCCCTGGCAAGGTGTTTGAGTGGAGAAGCTTTCCCGGAGCGGTCCTTTGCGGTCACGTTCGACGACGGCTATCAATCCGTTTACGATCAGGCTTTTCCCGTCTTGCAGCGCTATGGTTTCTCCGCAACCGTGTTTTTGGCGACTGGAGAAAACAATGGTGTCCCCGGCGGGCGGAGGCTGCCGTCGATGAGTGGGCGCACGATGCTGAGCTGGGGTGAAATCAGGGAAATGCAGCGCTGCGGGATCGAAGTCGGCGCTCACACGCAGACACACGCCGACCTCACACGGCTGTCTGATGCGCGCGTCGAAGCTGAGATTTCCGGTTGCCGAAGGATCATTGAAGATGCTCTCGGCGCCCCGCCGGACTCCTTTGCGTACCCCTACGGTCGTTACGACGTTCGGGTTCGCGAGATTGTGCGGCGTCACTTCGCGCGCGCCTACTCCGACAGGCTCGGTTTGGTGGGCTCCAAGAGCGATATTTTCGCGCTTGAGCGCTTGGACGCCTACTACCTCCGCGGAAAGGCTCTCGTCAACTTGCTGCCCAGCGGACTTCTGCCCTGGTATGTCCGCGCTCGTAACATCCCGCGGCAGATCCGCCGGGTCGCTCTGTTGGCGTAAACAAGAAGCTTCATGACAGATATTCGGCCGATGCGCTTTTGCATGGTCACTACGTTTTATCCCCCGTACAACTTCGGAGGCGACGGGATCTTCGTGCAGAGGCTAAGCAATGAGCTGGCGCGACGCGGTCATCATGTTGAAGTAGTCCACTGCATCGATTCCTACCGACTGTTGGCGGGCCGCAAGCCGGCTACGCGATACCAGGATCATCCCAATATGATCATCCACGCTCTCAAAAGTCCCTTCGGCCCGCTTTCTCCGATCGCGACCCACCAGAGCGGGTTTCCCTTCCTCAAATCGAGACGTGTCCGGCAAATTTTGGAGCAGAACTTCGACGTTATCCACTATCACAATGTTTCGCTCGTCGGCGGTCCCAAAATTCTCGAGTACGGAAGCGGCATCAAGCTCTACAGCATGCACGAGTACTGGTTGGTTTGTCCGACTCATATGCTGTTTCGTTTCAACCGGGACCCCTGTACGGAACGA
>DATMBL010000421.1:0-12851 GCA_035559295.1 Candidatus Eiseniibacteriota bacterium | reverse complement strand
CCGCCACTGATCTTGTAGCCGGAACCCACCAGAACTGTCAACGTAAAGGATAGGCGCGTTTTGTGTGAAGCACCCTGGAGGTCATTTGGCGAAGCTACCCATCCCCTTTTGCCCGTTCGATCGCTAGAGCCGGTAGAGCATCACGTAGACGATCACACCGGTAATCGAGACGTAGAGCCAGACCGGAAAGGTCCAGCGCGCGATTTTTTTGTGCCGGTCGAATTTGCCCCTGAGCGCGCGAACGAGCGTGACCAGGGCCAAAGGCACGACCGCAGTGGCAAGCACCGTGTGGCTCAAGAGTATTGTGAAGTACGCGGTTCGGATCCAGCCGTGTCGTTTGAACGGCACCGAACCGACCTGGTAATGATAAACGAGGTAAGAAATCAAAAAGAGCGCCGAGCTCACGAACGCAGCGAGCATGCAGGCGCGGTGCGCATCTGTATTTTTAGATCGAATGAAGTAATAACCGGCAACCAGGAACGCGGCGCTGAGCGAGTTCAGCGTCGCGTTCAGGGTCGGCAAGTCGGCGGCGGAGATCAACGCGGAAAGATATCGGGCATCAGCATCAAAATAAGAAAGACGCAAAGGATGAACGGACTCAGCGCGACGAGCCCCAGCGTCAGTCGCTCGAACTTGAGATGCATGAAATAAAGCGCCACCAAGGCGGCCTTGGAAATCGCCAGGACAACCAGCATCGCGGCAATGGCAATTTTCGCGATCGGCAGATAAATGACTCCCAATTCGATGATCGTGAGCACCAGCAGCCACCAAAAAACGCCAATGTAGTTCGGCTCTTTATGCGCCGTTGTCGCCATCTTCAAACTCCCTGTGCTTCAGATTAGCCGGCTGACTGTTCCACTTGTTCCATCACTTCGCTCCGTTCAAACCGTTGGAACGGCTGGAACATCTCTAGAGCAGATACACGAACGTAAAGATCAAAATCCACACCAGATCGACGAAGTGCCAGTAAAGCCCGGCGATCTCGACGTGCTTCGGCCCGTACCGCCCTCTTAAGACCGCTGCGAGAACACACGTGTTGTAGATCACGCCGCCGGTTACGTGCATGCCGTGAAAGCCGGTGAGGACGAAAAACGTCGTCGCGAACAGATGCGTGGAAAACGACAGGTTATGGTGCGGTAGTGTTTCGGTAATCAGATGGGTCCACTCGTAAGCCTGCAGGCCCAGGAAGATCAAACCGCCGAGAATCGTCAAACCCATAAACTTTTTGAACTTCGCGCGATCGCCGTGTTGAATCGCGGAAAGCGACAGCACCATGGTCACGCTGCTGACGATCAAAAGAAAGGTCATGAGCGCGGTAAGATTGATGCCGAGAATCTCGGCCGGCACCGGCCAACTGTCACTCGCGTAGCGGAGAATCCCATAACCGACGATCAAGCAGCCAAAGGACATCGCGTCCCCGGCGAGGAAAAGCCACATCCCGAGTTTGCCCCAGTTCTCTGGGGTCAAGGGGGACTCTTGCGGTTCAACGGCCGCGTGCACTGCAACTGCGTCACTCATCCAGTGGTCTCCTTTTGCACGTCACTTAACTCCAGCAGGCTCCGCCTGCTCGGGCGCCCGGTCTTCAAGCGCCGCGCGTCGATATCTATAGATCAGCCATGCCGCGACGGACCCCGCAACCGCGTACGGCGCCGCCATCAGAAAGAGAACGCTCCACCCGTAAGCGTCGGCGCTCGGGTCGCCCGCGCCGCCGGTCACGCAAACGGCGCATGCAAAGACCGCCGGCGCCCGGAGGGCGAGAAAAACCCACGCCTCGCTTGCCGCCACGAACGCTCGACTTCCGCCTCCCGTCATTCGATAGCCCGCGCACAACCGCATCATGATCGACCTCTCAATCATCCGCCCTAGTTAAGGTAAACCAAAACGTAGAGCACCGGCCACAGGGCAACCACGAAAGTCCAGTACATGCGGCAAGTCGCCAGGCTTGCGTGCCGGGTTTTGGAGAGTTTGCCGCGCTTGGCGTGAGCGAGTACGGCGAAAAGCCAGACAAGAGCCCCGAGCACATGCGCGGCATGAAACCCTATCAGCGTGTAAAACAGCCCCCCGTAAACGCTGCTTGAAACCGTCAGACCGAAGTGGATCAGCCGGAACCACTCGTAGCCCTGAATCAGTAAAAAGGCACCGCCCAAAATCGCGGTGAGCGAAAGAGCACGTAGCGCTTCTCGCACGGCCCCCGCGCGCATGCGCCGGACGCTCGCATCCATGGTTACAGCGCTGAGAAGCAGGACGAGCGTATTCACGCCGGTAACGCCAAGAGGCAAGCGCGGCTGGAACGGCGGCGGCCACACCGGACTGCCCAGGCGAAACACGAGGAAAGCGCCGATCAAGCCGGCGAAAAACATCACCTCGGCAGCGATAAACATCGCCACCGCCAGCGAAGCGTTGCTCACCACCGCTCGGTTCGGAACAACCGGCGGCAGATCGCCGCCGCCGAACCCGGGCCGCCGGCGTTCGATCGCCGGCGCCGCGTCATCGAGCCGTCTTGCGGCCGAGCTTCGCGCCATCGTCATCGACCCGCTCAGTAAGCAATGATGAAGGCGATCACGGCCGCGATGTACAGCGCGGCGAGCACCGCCAACCCGAGCCCGAAGCGGCGGAGCCTTCGAGCTTTATCGTCAACTGCCAACCGTCCAATCATAACGGCACCCGATCCAGGGCCATCACCAGCAACAGCACCGGAAGATAAATCAGCGAGGCGAACAGCAGCGTGCGCGCGCGCGCGATGCTCGACTCGAGCGCCAGTCTGAGCCCGCTTCCCAACAAGCCCAATCCTAAAACAAATGCGACGATAAAATAAATCGGGCCCGCCAGACCCAGAAGCGTGGGCAAGAGGCTGACCGCCAGAAGGGCCGCCGAATGTGAAACGACCTGCCGGTTGGTGCTGCCGCCATCGGGTTCCACGACCGGGAGAAAACGGATTCCCGCCTTTGCATAGTCGTCGCGGTACAGGCGCGCGATCGCCAGGGTGTGCGGCACCTGCCAGAGAAACATGATGGCGAAAAGCACCCATGCATCGAGATCGAGGCTCTCCCGCGCCGCAACCCAGCCGATCACGGGAGGCAAAGCTCCTGGAACCGCGCCGACTAGAATGCAAAGCGAGCTCCTCCGCTTCATCGGCGTATAGCAAAAGAGATAACTCACCGTGATCAGCGCCGTCACCCACGCGCTTAGCGGGTTTACCGCAACCGCAAGGTAAACGAGACCAGCGGCAACCAGGGAGGTGCCAAACCACGCGGCCTCGCGCGGCATGACGCGCCCGCCCGGCAGCGGCCGGTGTCGCGTCCTCTCCATGATCCCATCGGTATCGCGCTCCAGGTACTGGTTAAGCGCAAGCGTTCCCGCCGCGGCTAACGCGGTTCCAAACAGCATTTGAAACAAGGTCCGGTAGACCGGCACCGCCTCCGAACCCACGTAAAAACCGACAAACGCCGTAACCAGCACCATGAGAACGATGCGCGGCTTCGATAGCTCGGCGTAGTCCGCCATGCGGCGAAGCACGCCGCTCACCGCAGGCTGGACAACTTCGGTGGTCGAGTTCATGTCGAGTACGGTTCGCTCCACAAAGGCTGGCCGGAAACTGGCGCGCTGCGGCGCGAGAGCCGGTAAGCGCGCAAAGTGATGACGACGGCGGACGCGAGCATGAGCGCCCCAACCAGGAGATGCGTCGTGGTTGCCCAGACCGCCGCGCCCGGCAACTTCGGAGTCGGAGCGAACTTTGCAAAATAAGAAAGCACGCCAAGCCCGAGTTGGATCAGCGACAAAGATCCCAGCGCGACGGCCGGCCGGAGTAGCCGGGGCTCACCCGCGTGGAGCCGAACCACGCGCCGCACCAACAGGATGACGTGGACGATCACAAGCGCGGCGAACAGGAGATGGGCGTCCAGCCGCTCGCCGGTGTGGCGCAGTACGGCACCGAAGACGCCTTGTAGATAGATCAATCCTGTCGTGACTGCGCCTAGTCGCCAAAGGCGCGCTTCGACAACCGGTGCGCCCGCGTCGTAAGCCGGTGGCGGCGAGGTCAAGCTCGCAAGGCTTACAACCAAGGCGAAGAAAGCCTGGGCCAGGCAGGCGTGAACGATCGCCAGATCATGCTCTAAAAGCACCACGCGCAGGCCGCCCAATACCCCCTGAACGATCACTAACGCGAGCGCGGCAACCCCGAGCCAGCGAAGCCAGCTGCGCCGCTCATAAAACCAGAACGCGAGCGCCAAGACGATCGTCAACGCCCCGACTCCCGCGGCGATTAACCGGTGGCTGTGTTCGTAGAGAACTCCACCGACCATCTTCGCCCACGGATAGAAAAACATGTTGTAACCGAAGGTCGTCGGCCAGTCCGGCACCGCCAGCGCCGCCCCCTTGCTGGTTACCAGGGCGCCGGCAAAGAGCAACGGCACGGTGGCGATTGCGGTGACGATCGAAAGCCGGTGTGGCCACGCGCTCTCGGTCGACCCGTTTGCCCGGTTGCGCGCGTCGCGACGGCGCGCGCGATCGGTCCTTGACTGCTTCACGCCTGAGGTCCTCCAGGTTAGGTCAATGCACGCGAGTCGCGGCGGCCGCTCCGAGTCTCCGGTTTTGCGGTAGCCAATCCTCTTCCACCTCGGGGGAGCTGTATTCGTACGGCCCGCGGTACACCACCGGCTGAACGTCAAAATTCCCGTGCGGCGGCGGTGAAGGCGGCACCCATTCCAGCGTGTTTGCTTGCCAGGGGTTGCGCTCGGCCTTTTTGCCGGCAAACAGACTCCAGGTAAAATTTACCAGGAACGGAATCTGCGACGCGCCCAGGAGCAAAGCGGCGGTCGTGATAAAGACGTTCCAGTCCTGCAGGGGCTGAAGGAATTCGTACTGCGTCGGGTTGTAGATCCGCCGCATGTGACCGCCCACTCCCAGGAAGTGCATCGGGAAAAACGTCAAGTTGAAGAAGATATAGGTGAGCACGAAATGAACCTTGCCCCAGGTCTCGTTCATCATGCGGCCGAACATCTTCGGAAACCAGTAGTAGACCGAACCGAAGAGCGCGAAGATGATTCCCGCAACCACATAGTGAAAGTGCGCGACGATGTAATAGGTGTCGTGTATGAAAATATCCACCGGCGTCGAGGCCATAAAGATGCCGCTCAGCCCGCCGATCACGAAATTCGAAACAAAGCCGAGGGCGAACAGCATCGGCGAGGTAAAGCGAATACTGCCGCCCCAGAGTGTGCCGAGCCAGTTGAACGTCTTGATCGCGGAGGGAACCGCGATTACCATCGTGGTCATCATGAAGGCCGTGCCGAGCAGCGGATTCATGCCGCTGACGAACATGTGATGGCCCCATACGACCCAGGAGAGAAACGCAATGGCGATCATGGAAAAAGCCATCGCGTGATACCCGAATACGGGTTTGCGTGAAAAGGTCGAAAGCAATTCCGAAGTGACGCCCATGGCGGGCAAGACGAGCACGTAGACTTCGGGATGACCGAAGAACCAAAACATGTGCTGCCACAGAAGCGGCTCGCCGCCGCCTTCGGGGAGAAAAAAACTCGTGCCCAGGGTTCGGTCGAAGAGCAGCATCGCCAGCGCCGCCGTCAAGACCGGGAGCGCGAGCAACAGCAGGATCGCGGTGATGAACAGCGACCACACGGTGAGCGGCATGCGGAAATAGGTCATGCCCGGCGCTCTCATGTTGACGATCGTCGTGATGTAATTGATCGAGCCCATCAGCGAGGAGACGCCGAGAATCAGCAAACTGATGATCCAGAGGTTTTGCCCCCAGTCCACGCCCGTGTACTGCGCTTTCGCCGAGAGCGTCGCGTAACCGGTCCAACCCGATGCCGCCGGGCCGCCGGGAACGAAGAAACTCGCGAGCATCACGATACCGCTCACCGCGCCCACCCAGAACGACAGCATGTTGAGCTTCGGAAACGCCATGTCGCGCGTGCCGATCATCAGCGGGATCAGGAAATTCCCGAACGCGCCGACCATGATCGGCATCACGACAAAAAAGATCATGATCGTGGCATGCATCGTGAAGAGCGCGTTATACGTGTTGGGCGGGATGATGCCTTCATACATGTACGGTTCGGGGACCCAGCTCATTCCGGGCACGGCGGTTTCGGGCCACGCAAGTTGCCAGCGCACCATCATCGCGAGCAAGCCGCCGATCAGCAGCATGAACATTCCCAAGAAAAGAAACTGCCGGCCGATCATCTTGTGATCGGTCGAAAATACGTACGTGCGCCAGAAGCCCAGCTCCTGGTGATGCGCGTGCACCGCATGTGCCGCGTCGGCCGCTACTGTCTCACTCATCGTTCAATATCCTCCGTAATTCTGCTGCGCTTGGAGCGCCTCGCTTGTCCCGCTTTCCGTTGGAGGCGCGCCGCACGGCTCCGGGGCTCCGGTCGATACGCTGCCTCGAAGCGCACCCGCCCGCGCGACGGTCGAAGCCTCCGACCTCGGTCTCGAAAGCCGCCTCCGAGGACCTGAAAGAGAACAGTCGGTTCATTTACTGCCGCTCCGCATGAATAATCCGGACGAGGAAAAAGCCGGCTATTGGGGTTTGGGAGCCAGATGCTCCGCCGCCCATTTGGCGTACTCGTCTGCTGTGTGGACGAATAACCATCCCTTCATGCCGGAATGGCCGAAGCCGCAGAGCTCGGCGCAGGGCAGCTCGTACTTTCCCGGCTTCGTTGCTTCGAACCACGCCAGGACCGTCCTGCCGGGCACCGCGTCTTGCTTGAAGCGCAGGTTGGGGATGAAGAAACTGTGGATCACGTCGTTTGCAGTCAAGTGGATTCGTACAACCTTGTTAACGGGCACGTGCATGTCGTTGTCGAACTTCACGTCATCTTGGGTTCCGAGCTTGCCGTCCGGACCCGGATACGCGATCTCCCAATTGAACTGCTTGGCGGTGACTTGCAGTTCCATGTCGCTTGGCGGGGCCTCGCGCTTCACCTTCGCCCAAGTGGCGACGCTCATGAAAGAAAGCACGATCAGGATCGCCGCCGGCACGATCGTCCAGATGATCTCCAGTGTGGTATTGCCGTGCGTGTAGGTGGCGCGTCGCCCTTCCCGTTCGCGGTACATCACGAGAAAAACGATCATCAAGACGGTGACGAGAATAAATGTTGCGGCGGTGATGTAATAGATAAGGTAAAAGAGCGAATCGATTTCTCGACCGTAGGTAGACACATCTTCCGGGAGCCAGCGCAGCATCTAGCGAACCATCCTTGTCTTTGTGGGCGCGAGGGAAAAAAACCAAACTCTTGCTAACACAGCTACCCCGGCTTTTCAAGGGGCAAACCCGCATGTTTGCAACGGTTTTGGGTGGATGATAAGCAGCAGAGTGAGCCTTCCACCCGATGGTCTTTTGGCACGCGCTCACGCTTTTGCTGCACCTCGCCGGACTCGCACTCTGGCTCGGCGGCATCGCTTTTTTTCTCATCGTTTTCGCGCCCGCGGCGCGCGATCTCACGCCAGCGACAGCCGCTCGAACGCTGAACTCCGGTAGGATTGCGTTCGAGACACTTTCGTGGACCGCGATCGGATTGCTCACGGTCACGGGAATCGTCGCGCTTATCTTGCAAAGTCAGATTACGGGCGCTCGAGTCGGGACGTACTACCTGACCGTGCTATCGGTAAAACTCGTATTGTTCGCGGCGATGCTGGCGCACCACTGTCTGCAGGTTCTGAAATATGGACCGAGAATCTCAATGACGATGGCCGAAGTCGATGCGGAAAGCGCCGTGTGGCCCGAAGCCCTGCGCGCGGCCTGGGAAAAGTGGTTCTTTCTCCTGAAGATCAATGGCGCGCTCGGCCCGATCGTAACGCTGCTCGGGCTGGCGCTCGTCCGCTCCTAAAAGTGTCGGTAACCCTGAGGGAGATTGCCGAGCGTTATTTCCGCCGGTGGCGCGTACGAACAAGGGGAAACCGGTACGGTCTGACAAGACAGCCCGCACGGGGCTTCGCACAGAACCCGTGTATCCCTCTGCTTGATTCTTGTTGCGGTTCGGCAGTATGAGGGAGACGGGACGCGTTCGGTCATGTTCCCATTCGCGGCGCCGGGCCGTGAAGTCTCAGTCGAAGGGAGGCCGCATGACAAGTCATCGCCGGGTTTTTCTGAGCGCTCTTCTGATCTCCATCGGGCTTGCCTCCGGGCCTGCGCGGGCGGCCCAAATCAACGTCGTTTGGACCAGCGAAGTGGGTCAATTCGCGCCCCTCTGGGTCACCAGCGAGGCCAAGCTCTTCGAGAAATACGGCAACCAGGTGCAGTTGATTTTCATTCAGGGTGCGACATCGGCGGCCGCGGCGCTGATCTCGGGTGATGCTCAGGTCGGCATGTTTTCTCCTCAGGTCGTGATCGAAACCAGCATGAAAGGGCTGGATCTCACGATGTTCGGCCGGCTCGGCAACACCATGGACAACCGGATATTTGGCAAACGCGGCATCAAGAGCGTCAAGGAAGTAAAACGGATCGCGATCAGCCGCTTCGGCAGCAACGCGGATTTCGCCGCCCGTTTTCTGCTCCAGCGCGAGGGCCTGCGCCCGGACCTCGATGTTGCATTCCTTCAGGTCGGCAATCAGTCGAACCGCATCGCCGCCGTCGAGACGAACAACGCCGATGCCGCGATTCTCACGCCGCCGATGACGCTGCAGGCCCGCAAACTGGGCTATCCTCTTCTGATCGACGCGTCCAAGCTCGGGATTCCCTATTCCAGCCTCTTCTTTGTCGCGCGCCGCTCTTATCTGTCCAAAAACCGCGCCGATATGTTGAACTTCACCAAGGCGATGATCGAAGGCATCCACTACTACAAGGCCAATAAAGAGTTCAGTCTCAAGGTCCTGGCCAAATACATGAAAGTCCAGGACCGGGAAGTGCTCGAAGAAAACTTTCGCGAGTATGATTTCCCGTTGAAGCCCTACCCGGCCAAAGAGTACTTCGAGCTGCCGATTCAAGAGGTGGGCAAAAAAGACCCCAAGGTGCTCAAAGAAAATCCCGAACGCTTTATCGATGTGTCTTTCGTGAAAGAGCTCGACGCCAGCGGCTTCATCGACAAATTAACGCAAGAGTACAAGGTGAAATAAGCGGCGTCCGCCGCCCATACGTATGCGTGAGGGTTTTTCATCCGCTGCGGGCGAGCCAAGCTCATGTCACTGTGAGAATCGCAGCCGGGTTTTACCACGAAGGACGTGAAGAGCACGAAGGAAGAGAGATGCGCCGTAGGGTCGCGGGCCTGCGGTAAGATCTCCGAAGCATTTTCGGTCGGCGTTGACACGGAGGCTTGATGGCTACGGCCCGAGGCGCGACGTTACTCGCGCCCGGCAAACTCGAAATTCGCGACTACCCGATTCCCGACGTGCCGGCCGACGGCGGACTCGTCGCGGTCGAGATGGCCGGGGTTTGCGGCACGGACGTCAAATACTACCACGGTAAAATCGCCTTGCCGCTGCCGGTGATTTTGGGCCATGAGGTTCTCGGCCGTGTGGTCAAGCTCGGACGTAACGCCGCTGCGATCCACCACATACGGGAAGGAGACCGCATTATCTTGAAGGGCGCCTTGGGCTGCGGTCGCTGTGCCGATTGTCGGCGTGGCGGCGCGCGCTTTTGCAGGCAGCGCACGAGCTACGGGGGGCGCACGCCCTGCGACCGTCCGCCCCACCTGTTCGGCGGTTTCGCCGACTACGTTTATTTGGCGCCCGACGTGCTCGCCACGAAAGTCAGCGACGCGCTGCCACCGGAGGCGGCAGTGCTCGTGGGCGCCGTGATGGCGAACGGATTTCAGTGGGCGATTCGCAAGGGCGGCGTCAAAATGGGCGATTACGTTTTGGTCCAGGGACCGGGACAACAAGGGCTCTCCAACGCGTTTGCCGCCCGCCACGCCGGAGCCGCCAAGGTATTCGTCAGCGGCATCGGGCGCGACACCCAACGGCTCGAGCTAGCTGGAAAGTTCGGCGCGCATCGTGTCATCAACGTCGAACAGGAAAATCTCATCGAGGTGATTCGTCAGGAAACCGGCGGCGAATTGTGCGACGTTGTCGTGGATGTCTCCGGCAGCCCCGCTGCAATTCAGGCGTCGATCGATTGCTTGCGGCGCCAAGGGACGCTCGTCCTGGCGGGACTCACGGGCGATGCCACGGCCACGCCGTTGCTTCTGGACAAACTCGTCTGGAGCGAGATCAAGATTCAGGGATGCTTTACGGCGGATAACGACGCCACGGAGGCCGCGCTGCGCTTTCTTGAAGCAACGCGGTTTCCCGTCGAGCAAATGGTCAGCCATGTTTTTCCGCTCGCCGAAACTGAGCGTTGCATCCGCGCGGTCGGGGGCGAGGTCCCGGAAATCTTTCCGACCAAAGCATTGATCAATCCCGCGCTTGGCTAAAGCGAGCGAGGCACCAGTCTATGATCGAAGGACTTCAAGACAAGATTGTGATTGTTACCGGAGGCGGCCACGGGATCGGCCGCGCTTACTGTCTTGGGTTTGGCCGGGCCGGATCGCGCGTCGTCGTCGCCGATATCGACTTTCCCGCCGCCGAACGGGTCGCTGAACGAGTCGGCAGTGAGACCGGCGCAGCATCGATTGCGGTTCATGCCGACGTCGCCGACGAGCGCTCGGCGAACGCCATGGCCGCCGCGGCGTTGCAGCGCTTCGGCCGGATCGACGTCCTGGTGAACAACGCGGCGATTTTCGCCACCGTGCCGATGAACCGCGGCCGGATCGAGGAGATCTCGGCCGAGGAGTGGGACCGGCTGATGGCGGTCAATCTGCGCGGCGTATTCTTTTGCGTGCGCGCCGTATTGCCGGCGATGCGCCGGCAGAAGTCGGGAAAAATCATCAACATCGCCTCCGGCACCGTGTTTAACGGGAGCCCCGGCCGGATCCATTACGTCACTTCGAAGGCGGGAGTGATCGGCTTCACGCGCACCCTCGCCCGCGAAGTCGGCGACGACAACATTCAAGTCAACGTGCTTGCGCCCGGCAACACGCTATCCGAGGAGAATCCGAGCGAGGAGATGCTCCGCTTTCGCCAATCGTCGATCGGCAACCGCGCGCTGAAGCGAGTTCAAGTGCCGCAGGATCTGGTGGGCGCCATGTTGTTTTTGGCCTCGCCCCTGAGCGACTTCATGACCGGCCAAACGTTGAACGTCGACGGCGGCATCTCGTTCATATGAGCGAACTCAGAAGCACGGATATGGCACAAAGAAATCTCACCACGAAGCACACGACGGAAAGAAGGATTCGGAAAATAGCCTGGTAAAGTCTTGACTTCGTGGTCTCCTTCAAAATTGGCCCTAATGCAATGGTTTGAGCAAAAGCTCGATCGGAGGGTGGACCCTGGAGGCCCGGTGGCCGAGGAGCGTGAAAGCAACCATGAGTTGCACCTGCTTGGACGTCTGCATTTCGCCCGGCAACCGACGGTTTGAAGGACCTCGAGGCACGGGCCCATGGCCACCGGCCCGAAAGGGTGCATCGTCCGAGGACCACAGGTTTGTGTGCGGGGCTTTTCATGCTCTCCGGGCGAGCTAAGCTCATGTCACACTTCGTGACCCACGCGGTGAGGTGTTCGCTTTCTGTTGGTTGCGGCATCATCGGTGTGCGATCTTTGTCGCTCGACTCTCAGGAGGACACATCATGAACGTAGACTATCCAATCATTGATGCCGACGGACACGTGATGGAAAAAGACACCGAGCTGCGCGAGTTCCTCGAAGGCCGGTATCGCGAGGGGCCGCATTTCCAGACCTACAGCTATTTTCCATCGCTCGACGGGTGGAATCGCGGCTTCGGCGTTCCCGGAAAAGTTCACGAAACGCCGGCGTCCAAGTGGCTCGAATTTCTCGACGAGTTGGGTGTCCACAGCACGATTCTTTATCCTACTGGCGGGCTCGCTCTCGGATTGATTCAAAACCCCGAATGGGCCTGTGTCATCTCACGCGCTTACAATTCGTGGATTGCCGAGCGTTTTACCAAGCAGAGCCGTCGGCTCAAGGCCGTCGCGCTCCTGCCGGTTCACGAGCCCCTCGAAGCCGCCAGAGAGCTGGAGCGGGCGAAGGCGCTTGGGCTCGTCGGCGGTCTCATGCCGGCCGTGACGGTGCTGCACAAGGGTTACGGTCACACAGATTTCGATCCCATTTATCGGGCGGCCGAGCGGCTCGATATGCCGCTTGCCGTGCACGGCGCGCCGAGCCGCAATCTGGGTTTCGATTTCTTCAACAAATTTCTTCACGTCCACACCCTCGAACACCCGTTTGCGATCCTGATCCAGTTCACCCATATGGTTTTCGAAGGGGTGTTTGCCCGTTTTCCGAAGCTGCGGGTCGCGTTTCTCGAGGCGGGCTCCGGATGGCTCCCCTACATGATGGATCGGATGGATGAAGAGTTCGAAAAGCCCTACCGTTTTCAGGCGCCGCTCCTGAAGATGAAGCCGAGCGCGTACATCCGTTCGGGCCAGGTGTGGACCACGTGCGAAGTCGAAGAGCAGGCGTTGCCCCACGTGATTAAGCAGTTCAACCCGCGCTGCCTCATGTGGCCTTCGGATTACCCGCACGAGCGGCTCCCCGACATGTTCAAACGGGATATTCCGGAGTTTTTGGAGCGTCGCGACCTCGACGATGAGACAAAAAAAATGATTTTACATGATAACCCGGTTAACTTTTACCGCCTGAATATCGAATCCCCTTAATTCCCGTTTGAAAAAGGGGGACAGGGGTGCGATCGTGCTCGGGCTTGGCGAAATACGGTTCGGTTTAGGAAGCTTCAGGAGAAAGGTATGCGACTAAAAGACAAAGTAGCCATCGTGACAGGCGGCGGCGTCGGCATCGGCAAGGCGTACGCCGCGGGTTTGGCCGGGGAAGGCGCC
>DATMBL010000420.1:0-5231 GCA_035559295.1 Candidatus Eiseniibacteriota bacterium | reverse complement strand
AAAATCGAATCCGGGGGCGCGCACGCGCGGGAAAACCGTTTTCGGCGGGCCGACACAGATCGGGCCCAAGGTCGGTATCGCGACGCAGATCGGACCGCCCACCGAGACGACGGGCAGGTTGTCGTAACCGTCGAAATAGCTCAGCGAAAGATCCCAGCCGGAAATGGCCGAGGTTTTCGCACGGAACGCCACTTCCGTATTGCCGATTCGCTTCGCCGGTAGCTTTCTCTGATCCTTAATGAGAAAGTTGACCAACGGCAGCCCCAGGCGCGGCGATAAGCCTAACGGGGCGAACACGTCGCGCAACGGCTCTCCGACTCCGAGCCAGCGGTTATTCACCATCGGGATTCGGCTAGGCGTGAAAAGCGGAACAAGAATAAGTTGGAAAGAGGTTTCCGGAAGATAGTAGTTGGCCGACACGGAAAACATTCCGATCTTCTCGCGATCCGGGATATCCTGGTAGTCCCAAGGATTGAGCAGGTAGTCGGTCGGGTTGTAGCCGTCGGCCGTTCCCCAGGAGTAAATTTGTTTCCCGACCGCGATATCATAACTCTCGCCCCGGTACTTGAGATAGCCCTGATGAAAACTAAAATAGGGGTCGTTGAAGTTGCTGTCGCGGAAATTCTGCCACGGCTCTCTGACATAATTGCCGGTGTCCACCTTCCACTGCGGCGCCAGGAACAAGCTCAATCCTGGGGCCAGATCTTGGTTCACCTCAAGCCGCAATACGCCCTCTTGCCGGAGGCTTCTCCTTTCCTCCACCGTGGTCTGAAAAGATACGAAGTTCTTGAAGCGGATGCTTCCCTTGACGTGCTCGCGCCACCATTTGACAACCGGATCGTCGTCGGTCGACGCGGGGCTAGCGGCCGCCGCTGCCGGCTCGGCCGCCGCAACGAGCATCGGGTGCTGAGCTTCTTGCGTCCAACCCGAAGATGTGTGCGCGAGAAAAATAAGATAGAAGAACACTCCTACCGCTGCTTTTATCATGAGCAAATCTCCATGCGATATGGTAGTCTAAAAGTAGCCGAGCAACCGAACTTACACTAATTTTGGTCAGCTGGTCAACTTTTATTTTTGGCCGCACGAAGTCGGTTTCGCAGCGCCATTTGGCGCGCTTTGTGGTATTGACTTAATAGCAGTCACCGGGGGATCTTGGTGAAGTCGGGCGTTTTAGGCGTTTTCATTGTCTGTGGGGCGGCATGCGTTTGGACGATACCCGCCCGGGCGAAAGACGGTAGCGCCGTTTTTGGCGAGCTTAGAAAGCAGATGAACTGCGAGCATGTCGCCGCCAAGGACGAATGCATCGAGTTTACGCGCGGTGGATTCGTCAGAGGGCTTGACCGTGAAAGCGAGCGGCGGTTCGTCCTCGCCAGGACGATCACGGAAAGCGACAACCGCGCCGGCACCGAAAGAGTCCGGGTGGACTTTATAAGCGGGCCGCACCGGGGAGCTAGGTACGCCAAGGAACTCGACTTTCCCCAGGCCACATCGCGAGAAAACGCGGTCGTTCCCGAGGTCGATCCGCAAAGGATAATTCGCGTGGCGATGTCGCCTCTGGCGCAAGTTTTGGGCACGCGCCTCCCTTTCATATTTCTGCACCTTTATGGCTACTTGAACGGTTACGCCTGGGATCTGAACGACGCCACGGGCAGCACCCAGTTGGTGCTAATGGGACGACCAAAATCCTCTACGTTGTTCTTACTACCTCATGTAGAGTTGCGCCTCGATCAAAGGGGTCCGGCCTATACCGTCGATCAGATGTGGTTATTCGCCCAAAGGGGCGCCCATAGGGCGGACATGTACAAATTCTCTTTTGAGAAATACAAGAAACTCGGGGCGAGAGATATTTACCGGCCCATGGAAGTGGAGATCACGCTTTATTTCGGCCGAAGGACCGAGGTGGACAGGCTGCGCTTTGACGAATGGCTGTTCCGCATCGATCCGAGCCCGTCCGAGAAGCGCGCATTGTTCCAGCTCAATTCGGCGCTCTCGATTCCGCAGGATTCCAAGCTCCTGACAATCCGTTGAGACCGTGAGCCGGAACTCTTCCCTCATAGGCGCCGCGCAAGTTCTTTGATAAGGACGTTTGGTCCGGTCGTGGCTGGCCGGAAGAGTTCCGCAAGCCCCGTCTGTCGCGCTTTCTCAGGAATGGTACCGAATCGCCAACCCCTCTGATGGAAACCTCCGCTCGTAGGCTCGCCTTCGCCATTCTCATGATCCTGCTGGTTATTCTTGCGGGAGTGATCGGCTATCAGCAGATCGAAGGGTGGAATTTTCTCGATGCTCTGTACATGACGGTCATCACTCTGGCGACCGTGGGCTACGGAGAGACGCATGCGCTGACGACCGCGGGGAAGATCTTCACGATCTTCCTTATCATGGTCGGAGTGGGCGCTCTGACGTACGGCTTGACGGCCGCCACCGCCTTCGTGATCGAGGGAACCCTCACCGACATTATCGGGAGAAAAAAGATGGAGACAGAGATCAAGAAACTCAAAGAGCACATCATCCTTTGCGGCATCGGCGAGACCGGACGCTACGTGGCCGAAGAGTTTCTCCAGGCGCGCGTCCCCTTTGTCATCGTCGAATTGGATCGCGAGCGGATCAAGCAGCTCGAAAGAAGCGCTCCGTTTTTGTACATCGAAGGCGACGCCACCGACGATGAGATTCTCAAGCAAGCGCGCATTCATGAGGCTAAAGGGCTAGTGACCGTCCTATCTCAGGACCCGGACAACCTGTTCGTGACCATGACCGCCCGCAGCATGAACCCGCGGCTCAGAATTGTAGCCAGGGTCGTCGATCCGAAATCGCGTCCCAAATTGATCAAAGCAGGCGCCGACAGCGTCGTCTGTCCCGACTCCATCGGGGGGCTGAGATTGGCCTCGGAGATGATTCGTCCCGCGGTGGTTTCGTTTCTCGACAAAATGCTGCGCGCCGCCGGCGAAGCGTTGCGAGTGGAAGAAGCGAAAATTCCGGGCGGTTCCCACCTCATCGGGCGGTCTCTCCATGACGGGCGAATTTACGAGCAAACGGGTCTCATCGTCATTGCGATCGCGCGCGGCGAAAGCTACGAACTTAATCCCGCCCCGAACACGACGCTGCGCGAAGGCGACGGTCTGATCGTCTGCGGCTCCCTGGGACAGATCGAGCGGCTCAGAACCCTCGTGCAGCAATAAGCGCGACAGCAATCGGCGTCGCCTGCGCGAAACTCAGCATGATCTATTTACAACCCGCCCGGAATAAGCTTGTCGAGGGGAATCGCTCCGGCACTTTATGCCCGGTCGGCTTCTATGCCGCTGGCGATCAGGCTCAGCTGCCGCCACGCCAAAATTAAATCGGCTCCGAGCAGGTTCTGTTTGCTTTCTGAACAGTCTCACGATATGTGCTAGAGCGGTTTCGCGCCTGCGCTGGAGTATCGTTTGCCACTATTCACAAAGAGTGACTAGTTGTTCTTCGTCAAAGCAATCGCGGCAGGCGGCGCGGCCGACTTTGGAGTGTATTTAAGGTTTACAGTCCAAGCAGGCGGGAAAAAACCGAGCCGGTCGGATTGTACAGTTGTTTAACAAGGCATTGGCTTTGCTGAGTCGGTTTTGGCTTAGACAACAAGGGAGGGGGACCCGATGAGAAGTTATTCAACGCGTGTTAGCGCGCTTGGCTGCGCGGTATTGGCCCTGTCCTTGATCCCAGCGGTAGGTTCAGGCCAGCAACAGCCTTCGGGAGTGGTGACAGCGGTGCAGGGGCGAGCGCAGCTCACCCGTCCCACGGTGGCCTCGCCGATGGCGCTTCGTGTCAAGGACGGAGTGGTGATACGCGACGTGATCGACACGCAGGAAAATTCGCTCACGCGGATATTGTTCGGGGGCCGGGCCACGGTGACGGTGCGCGAACTGAGCCGGTTTGAGGTAAGGGAGGAGAATCTTCCCGGAGGCGGCACGCGGTCGACGATCGAGCTCAATTCGGGCGCGGCACTGGTGAACGTGGCGCGCCAGCTTATGGGGCCCAGGGACGAGGTGCAGATTCGCACGCCCAACGCGGTGGCCGCGGTGAGAGGCTCGGCGGTCTTTACCGAGGTGATTCAACCGGCGCTGAGCGCTTTCACGCAGTTGACCGGGAGCTCGCTGCTTCAGTGTCCGCTACCTCCGGGCGTCACGCCGCCTGCGCCGCCGGTATGTCCGGACGTGCCGCTGGACGAGAACTTTACCACCACGGCGTCTGGGACCGGAGCCAATGTGCAGATCAACCAGCCTACGCCGACCCCACCCGGGCGAAACCAACAGATTCTCAGAGCGATGAATGCGGGCAAGGGAGTGACTGAAGAAGGGAGTGCCGCGAGGACGGTTCAGGAATCGTTCAGCGAGATCATGGCTTTAGCCCAAGCCGCCACGGAAATCGTCGGCGGGCAGACCGGGGGGGGGAGCCAGCAAGCAGGCGGAGGGACGAACAACTCAAACAACAACGCCGTCGCGCCGATCAGTGCCACGCAAAATTGCCAAGCGGGTTGCCCCGGTTCGCCCAGTGGTAACGGTGGCGGTGGGGGTGGAGGCAATACCGGCTCAGGTATAGGAAGCTATAGCGCGATCTCTGACGGAGGTAGAGAGCAATACGGGCTCAATTCCTTCGGCGGTTCGGGTTCTTCGAGCTACATCGCCGGGGCGAAAACCGATTTGGTCAATTTTGGTCATACACTTGTTGCGCCAACACAAACTATCACCGACAGTTATCTGTCACCGATCCGATCGTTTTACATGGGCCTTCTTGGTTCGACTCCGACCGACGCCGAGCGATCGTCCCTTAGCAATTGGGTAAAAAACGGCGGCCGTCTGTTCATTCAGCAGGACCATACCTTCGGCAGTTGGTACCAGCCGGCCAATGCGTTGTTGAGCGATTACGGGTTCGGTGCCACTGATGGGTCTGCCTCTAACAACCACTTTATATTGAGCGATCATCCGATCGCGACGAATCCCAACAATCTGAAAAACCTTACGTTCAACGGAGCGGCTAACAGCAAGTTTGATTCTTCTGATATCCCACAAGGAGCCACGATTTTTGCCCGAGCCGGTTCATCTGAAGGTCCCATCACCGGCGCGGTCGCGTCTTTTGGCAAAGGGAAGGTGGCGACCACCACCGATATCGATATGTGGTCATCCGCCGGAGGTTATGGTGCGGGGACCAATAATCAGCGGCTGTGGGAAAATATCTGGGCGTTTCTTGACGGCAACGCTGCGGAAGAT
>DATMBL010000419.1:0-20921 GCA_035559295.1 Candidatus Eiseniibacteriota bacterium | reverse complement strand
AAGCGCGGTGACCGCCGGATAACCCTCGCGAAAAAAATAAACCGCCAGTGCTGCCGTGTGACAGCTGAAACCCGAAAGCAACACCCATGCAGGCGCGCGCGAGGCATCGTTGCGCACGAGCAGGTAAAAAATAAAGCCCGCTCCCGCGAGGAGATAGAGAGCCGCGGTCAAATCGAGAAGGAGCCGCTCCATAAAAGGACAGCGGTCATTATAGGACAACGCAGGGCGGCTGCAAGTGGCGTATTTTTAAGAGAAAAGCTTTGAGCGTTGAGCATTGAGTTGCGGAACTCTAGGGGGAGGACTCAACGCTTTTCTCTCAACGCTTTTTGACGGTTCCGTTCAAGCGCGGGGAATCTTCAACTGCTGACCGATGATGATCGAATGGCCGGAAAGTCCGTTGGCTTGACGCAACGCCTGCACGGAAACGCGGTAACGACCCGCGATCTTGAGCAGCGTGTCTCCCCGCGACACGCGATGATACTCGACCCGTTTCACGGCGGCGGCGGCCGCTTCGACGCGGCGCTTGACCCCGGGAAAACGGCCGGCGGCGGCCGAGGGCAGCCGTACCCGGTAGCCGGCGGGCAAAACCGCAACCGAGGAGTTGACCGCCGGATTCCACTCGAAGAACTGCTCCCGAGTAATGCCTAACGGCCGGAGCAGCGGCTGGACCGCAAGCGGCTTTTCAATTTCGATTTCTTTTAACGCCAGCGGTCGCTCGAGCCGCACCCTGGGGAAGTGCTGCTCGCGGTCTTCCATGATCTCGAGCACGGCAAGGAATTCAGCGTAGAAGTTCTTCGATGCAAAACCGAAGGACGGCGACTGATACTGCCTGATGAGGTCAACGAGATTGCGCGATCCGACAACGGCGACACCGCGCGCGATGCCCTCCGCGCCGTGGTTGTAAGCGGTTATCGCCAGAGGCCAGTCCCCCAAAATCCGGTAGTTCTCTTTCAGCAACCGCGCGGCCGCCCGGGTCGAGGCGAACGGATCCTTGCGCTCGTCGATCGCGTCGGTCACACGCAAAAAGCGCTTGCCGGTTTCGGGCATGAACTGCCACATGCCGACCGCGCCCGCGCTCGATCGAGCGTGCACGTTGAAGCTCGACTCGACCATGGGGAGGTAGGTGAGTTCCACGGGCACACCCTCTTCGCGAAAGATCTTCTGCATTTGAGCGAGATAGCGGCCCGACACTTTGAGTCCCGCCAGAAATCGCTCTCTCACACCGCGTTGCGCCCGCACCCGGCCCTCCTCTTCCCCGAGCTCGTGCTCGTCCATTATGCGCACCCGCTCCGCTTCGATGACGGCGCGCGCCTGTTCTCCTTCGGGAACCGCGATCACGCCATAGATTCTCAACGGATCCTGCGGATCATGAAAAACGACTTCGCCCGTGCTAAAGCGCGTAAAAATCTGCTTCCAGAATTCGACCGAGCGCTCGAGCCCCGGCAAAACCGGAAACCGCGGCGCCTCGGATCGGGCAGAGCCGGATGTCGAACCGACGAAGGCCAGCATAGAAGCAACCGACACGAACCATTTGGCGTCACCCAGCGCTCTGCGACGAAGCATGCTCATCCACCATGGCAGGAAAAATTGACCCATGCTACCAAAACGGTTATCTTCAGTCAAAATTTCCCGCACGGCAATTGTCGGAAAGCAAACCTCCTCGCGCCCGAGGACCCCACGTGCGCAAAGGCAAGAGAGACCGGAGTATTGGAGGAATGGAGTGGCGGAGTGATGGTCCCAATACTCCAGTATTCCACTCCTCCAGAACTCCGATAATCTCCTTGGCGACCTTTGCGTTCTTTACGAGGGATATCTGGCAGTCTCTTTCGGTGCGGCGTAGCCGCGGCGGCGTCTTTTACCGATTGTGCTTACTCTCCGCCGTAGCGGTTCTGAGCGGGTTGTTGAGCGCTTGTTGGTCTTCGCCAAAGTCCGGCGGGAACGGCCGTTATCTGGCGGTGGCGATCGAGAGCGAGCCGACGCGCCTCGATCCCCGGTACGCCACCGATGCGAACTCGGTGCGCGTCGGCGGGCTCCTCTACGACTCGCTGCTCCGCCCCGGCGCAGGCGCGCAATGGGAACCCGAGCTGGCCGAGCGCTGGACGATGCCCGACTCCCTTACTTATCGTTTTTTTCTCCGCGCCGGCGTGCGCTTCCATGATGGCCGGCTCCTTACGGCAAGGGACGTCAAGTATACGTACGACTCCATCCTCGATCCGAAGAGCGGCTCGCCCCGGAGAGCGGCGCTAACCGCGCTCTCGACCGTGGAGCTCCTCGGAACGTATGAAATCCAGTTTCGCCTGTCCCAGCCGTACGCGGCTTTTTTGGAGCACTGCACGATCGGCATCGTCCCCGAAGGCACCACAACCGCGGCTGGCGGCGACTCGCGGCCGCCGGTCGGATCGGGAGCTTTCATCCTCGAGGCCGTGGATCCGGGTGAACGACTGTTGCTGCGCGCAAACCCGGACTATTGGGAAGGCGCGCCGCCACTACCCGGAATCGAGTTCAGGATCGTTCCGGACGCCGTCGTTCGGGTTCTGGAATTCAAGAAGGGCACGATTCACATGCTGCAAAACGATTTGGAACCCGACATGCTGCCGTGGCTCGAGCGCCATACCGATGCGGTCATCGACATGATCGAAGGAACGACCTTCCAGTACATCGGAATCAACCTCCAGCATCCCATCCTCGCCCGCGCCAAGGTCAGGCAGGCACTGGCTCACGCAATTGACCGCGACGCGATCATTCGCCATCTCCTCAAAGGCCAAGTCACGGCCGCCACGGGGCTGCTCTCGCCGGATCACTGGGCGTACAACGGTGCGGTTCCGACCTGGCCGTACGATCCGCGCCGCGCGATGCTCCTTTTGGACGAAGCGGGATATCCGGACCCGGACGGACCGGGTCCGAAGCCCCGCTTCAAGCTGTCGTTCAAAACCACCCAAATCGATCTCCGACGTAGAATCGCCGAAGCGTTCAAAGAACAGCTCGCCGCGATCGGTGTCGAGCTGGAGGTTCGGGCGTACGAGTGGGCGGCGTTCTACAGCGATGTGAAAAACGGCAACTTTCACCTCTTCTCGCTCGCCTGGGTCGGCGTTCTCGATCCCGACGTTTACTACAACCTGTTTCACTCGACCAGCGTCCCGCCCCGCGGCGATAATCGCGGTCGTTACAGCAACGCCGCGCTCGACGAGCTGCTCGAGGCCGGGCGCACCGTCACCGACCCCGCTCGAAGGAAAGCGATCTACGCCGAAGTTCAGCGCATCGTGGCGCAGGATCTCCCCTACGTGCCGCTCTGGTGGTGGAAGAACACCGTGGTGCGAAAACCCTCGCTCGTCGGGTTTACGCCTCGGCCTGACGGAGACCTCGTCTCGTTCAAGCGCGCAGCTTACTTCCCCGGCCGCGGTTGACGTGAAGCGATACGTTGCCGAGCGCTTCCTGCTTCTGCTTCCCACGTTGCTGGGCGCCGTCACCGTCGTCTTCGTCCTCATCCATCTGGTTCCCGGCGATCCGGTGGACGTCATGCTGGGCGAGAGCGCCAGCGCTTCCGACCGCGAAGCCCTTCGTCGCCATCTGGGTCTTGACCGACCGCTGCTCGTTCAGTACCGCGAGTTCCTCGCCGGACTCGCCGTCGGCGACTTGGGACGCTCGCTCTACGAGCGCCGAAGCGTCGCAGGTTTGATTGCCGCCCGCCTGCCGGCCACCGTCGAGCTGGCGATTAGCGCCGTGGCCCTTGCCGTGCTCGTGGCTTTTCCGCTCGCGGTTCTCGCCGCGGCGAAGAACGGCTCGTGGTTCGATCGGATGGCGCTGTTCTTTTCGCTTCTCGGCGTTTCCATGCCCAACTTCTGGCTCGGTCCTTTATTGATGATTCTGTTCTCGATTCAACTCGGTTGGTTGCCGGTTTCCGGACGCGGTGGCCCGGAGCATCTGCTCCTGCCGGCGGTCACGCTTGGCATGGGAATGGCTGCGATTCTGGTGCGCATGTTGCGGGCGAGCCTGCTCCGGATCAAGCGCGAGGACTACGTTCAAACGGCGCGCGCCAAGGGTTTGAGCGAGACCAGGGTATGGCTCAAGCACATCCTGCGCAACGCCTCCATCTCGGTCATCACCATCCTCGGGCTTCAGCTCGGCGGTCTTCTCGCCGGCTCGATCATTGCCGAAACCATTTTCGCCTGGCCCGGTGTCGGCCGGCTCACGGTGCAGGCGATTCAAACCCGCGATTACCCCCTCGTGCAGGGCTGCGTCCTGGTCATCGCGATCGCTTATGTCGTGATCAACTTCTTGACCGACGTCATCTACCGTTTCGTCGATCCGAGGATTTCCTATGAAAACTAACCGCCGGCTTGCCGCAGGATCGTTGGTGTTGTTGCTCCTCTCGGTCGGCGCTTTGGCGGCCCCCTGGCTCGCGCCGCATGATCCGATTCGGCAAAACCTCGGAGCCGATCTGCAGTTCCATTCGCGCGAGCACCCGCTCGGCACCGACAAGCTCGGTCGCGATGTTCTGAGCCGGGTGCTCTACGGCGGCCGGGTTTCGCTCCTGGTCGGAGTGACGAGCGTCGCGGTCTCGTTGGCTTTCGGCATTTTGGCCGGCTCTGCATCCGGCTATTTCGGCGGCTGGACCGACCACCTGATCATGCGACTGGTCGATATCCTGATGGCCTTTCCCGGCATTCTCCTGGCGATCGCTTTTACCGCGGTCCTTGGACCGGGTCTCGACCACGTCGTTTTGGCCTTGTGCGTGATTGGCTGGACAGGCTATGCGCGACTGGTTCGAGGCGAGATCCTGTCGCTCAAGCGCCGGGAATTCATCGAGGCGGCGCGCTCCCTCGGCTCGAAGCCGGCGCGAATCGTTTTTCTGCACCTGCTGCCGAATCTCCTGCCGGCGCTCCTGGTCCAGGCTATCTTCGGTGTCGCCGGCGCGATCGTCGCCGAGGGAAGCCTCAGCTTTCTCGGCCTGGGGGTCGAGCCGCCGGCGCCTTCATGGGGATCGATGTTGAACGAAGGCAGACAGTTTCTGCTCGTTGCACCGCACCTGACCGCATATCCTGGTCTCGCGATCATGGCCACGGTCTTGGCGCTGAATCTGGTCGGCGATGCGCTCCAGGCGAGATTGCTTCACACGAACGAATGAGATAATCGCCTGGCAATGATGGCGTGCGGGCGTCAAGACTGCTAATAGGGAAGAGCGGATTCGGAGGTTCAAGACGATGCGACCTATCCTCGTTCGGCCGCGGGAACTCCGCGGCATCGTTGCCATGACCGAAGCGATCGAAGCGGTGCGTTTGGGGTTTCGAGAATGGGGCTCGAACAGCCAACTCAATGCGCCGCGCCGGCGGATCCATCTCCCGACCGGCGTCCGGGTCAGCGTACACCAGGGCGGCGTTCCGGGCGCGAAGGCCACGGGGCTCATGACGCATTGCGAATGGGTGAAACCAATGGCCGACCACCAGGAGTACCCGCGCCTCAATCATCCGGTGACCGTTCTGTACGATGCGGCCGAGGGCGAGTTGAAAGCGCTCATGATCGGCGAAATCACCTGTTCCGAACTGCCCGATAACGTGGCTGTCACCGGTCTCCGCACCGCCGCCACGAGCGCTCTCGGCACCGATCTGCTGGCGCGGCCGAACGCGCGGCGGCTTGGCATCTTCGGTTCCGCCGGGCAGGCGAAAAATCACCTGGTGGCTCTGACCAAGATCCGCCCGATCAACGAAGTGAAGGTTTACAGCCGGACGTCCGAGAACCGACGACGCTTCGCCAGTGAGATGAGCGCCCTTCTCGGCATCGATATCGAGCCGGTGGACTCGCCGCGCGACGCGGTCCGCGAGGTCGATATCGTGCTCGCCGCGACCAACTCGAGCGTTCCGGTATTCGAAGGGAATTGGCTCGAACCGGGAGTGCACGTTACCACGATCGTCGGCAGCAACGTGGGCCTCGTGCGCGGCGGTTTCGCCGCCGCCAAACGACGTGAGATCGACGACGCGACATTGGCGCGAAGCCAGATTCTCGGGATCGTATCCGTTCAGCAGGCGGTCCAGGACGAGCAGGCCGACATCTACGATCCGGTCCAGCGTGGCGTGATTCGCTGGGATCAGCTCGTGGAGATCGCGGATATCCTGGTCGGCAAAAAACCGGGTCGGGCGAACGACGATCAGATCACGTTCTTTAAAAACAACGCCGGTCAGGGCGTTGCGGACGTGGCGCTTGGAGCCGCCGTGCTTGCGAAGCTCATGAATCGCGGCGCCGGTGAGGTTCTGGAATTATGAAGAACGTTGAGAGAGATGAAGAGCGTGGAGAGAAAAGCGCTGAGCATTGAGTAGAAACCAGCAGCCGATCTCCCGCTCCGATCTCAAAGCTCAACGCTCAACGCTTTAATCTATGTATCCCATTGCTCTCACCCAGATCCGAGCCTCGACGGAAAAAGGCGCCAATCTCCACAAGGCGGTTGAAACCGTCGCGAGCGCTGCCCGGTGCGGCGCCCGCATGGTCTTATTTCCCGAATTCCTGATGGCCTTTTCGCCCAATGCACAGCCGGCCGAAGATCTCTGCGCCATCGCCGAACCCATCGATGGCCCGTTTGTCACAACCCTTTGCAAGGCTGCGCGTTCCGGCGGCGTACACGTGCTTGCGACGATTTATGAAACCGGACCGGTGCCTGATCGAGTTTACGATACCGCCGTATGGATCGATTCCACCGGCGGTCGCGCCGCGGCTTATCGCAAGCTTCACCTCTATGACGCGCTCGGCTTCAAGGAGTCCGACAAATTCGTCGCCGGCGATGAGATCGCGGCGCCGGTATCGACTGAAGCGGGGCGGGTCGGGCTGCTGATCTGCTACGATCTTCGCTTTCCGGAGTTGGCGCGCATCCTGAATCTCTCGGGCGCGGAAATCCTGGCAGCGCCGTCGGGATGGGTCGCGGGCGAGATGAAACTCGAACACTGGCGGACGATGGTCCGGGCGCGAGCCTTGGAAAACGGCTGCTATGTCCTGGCTCCGGATCAAACCGGAAACGCCTATATCGGGCACAGCATGGCCGTGGATCCTTTCGGCAGAACGATCGTGGAAATGGATGAACGCGAAGGGTTCGAGCTGGTCACGATCGACCCGGCGATGGTGCGCAACGTCCGAGAAAAGCTGCCGTTACTAAAAAACCGCCGCGCGGATCTCTATGCCAAGTACCTCGGCTCGAAGCGTTGACTTCGGCAGCGCTCCTCGCCTATGCTGGCCTCGGCGCACGGAGGACGGGCTGCGGCGTGTGGCTGAGGTTAAGGTCTTATAGAAAGGACGCCCATGTATCTTTCCAAAAACGCCGACGTCAAGGGCTTGATCGTCAAGACCATCGAAGGCAAACCCATGAACGGCGAGCTTCTCGTGAAACCGCTGATCAAGGGCGATCAGATGACGTTCCTCGAAATCCATTACCAGCCGGGCGTCGGCGCGCCGATGCACGTGCATTCGCACGAGTCGCTGGCCTACGTCGTCAAAGGCAAGGTGAAAATGACGGTCGGCCAAGACGTCTACACCCTCGGCCCCGGGGATGTGTGCCGCCACCCTCGAGGCGTCCCGCATGCCGTCGAAGGCATCGAAGAATCGGTCGTCGTCGAAATCAAATCGCCGGCCCCTGATATCGACTCTTTTTTGGGGACGTGAGAATCTCTTGAAGGAGGCGATCGGCCGTGGCTGAGCGGGCGAGATACATCATGATCGCGAGTATGGACGTCGATCCGGAGCACGAACAGGCGTTCAATGAAATCTACGACACCGAGCATGTCCCGTTTCTCAGCCGGGTTCCGGGCGTTCTGTCGATTAAGCGGTGCGTTCGGGAGGAGCTGGTGATGAACATCGGCGGCGAGCGAAAAACAATCCGCCTCGAAAACGAGCCGAAATACACTGCGATTTACGAGCTCGCCAGCCCGGATGTATTGACGAGTGAAGCCTGGGACAAAGCCGTGGAACGGGGCCGCTGGCCCTCGGAGGTACGGCCGTTCACCCGAAACCGCCGGCACGTGCTGCTGAAAATCATCGAGCCGGAAGCGGACGAATAGCATAACCGGCTACCCGTGCCCGGCTAGCAGCGCTTTGATCCTCCGGCCGATCGCATCGGCTTCGGCTTCTTCGATACGCGCTTCAAAGAGCGCGAACAATTCGCGCTCTTCTCTCCGCACGTGGCTTTCCAGCAAATCCCCAAATTCGAAAAGAACCTTGCCGAGGCCGTCGCTCGCTTCCATGGCGTCCACAAGGGATCGCAGCCGCTCGTGTTCGTGCTTGAGACGGTCGATCAACGGCCCCTGCTCGGCTCCGAGCGACTCGATCATCGGGAAAAGCGCGGCTTCTTCGGCGTGAAAATGCGCCGCAAGGTGGAGCGAGAAAAAATTGCGCGCCTCTCGAGCGCGCTCGCACAGCCCTGCTTTACCCAGAGGCTTGAGCTGTCCGAGCGCCTGCTTCCGGCAGCGCAGCGCCAGCGCCAGCGCGTGGTGGTGGTCGTGAGAAAGGGGGATCAGCGCCGGATGACGCATCTTGGAGACCGCCCGGGAACGATGTTGTTCTCTCTAGACGATGCCTTTCTCTCTTAGAGAGTCGATTTGTGCAGGCTCGTAGCCGATCTCTCTGAGGATTCCTTCGGTGTGTTCCCCGAGAACGGGCGGCGGTCGATCGATGCGCGGCGGCGTCCGACTCATATCGACGGCGTTGCCGACCAACTTCATCGGCCCCATGACCGGGTGTTCGATATCGAGCGGAAATCCGTATTGTTTAACCTGCGGATCGGCGAAAACCTCGTCGAGCGTGTTGATCGGAGCCGCGGGCACGTCCTTCGCGGTCAAGGCTCGAAGCCATTCGTCGCGCCGGCCTTTTTTGAAGATCGCCTGCAGCTCATCCGAGAGGACGTCGTAATGCTCGATCCGGCTCTTGCGATCGCGAAACCGTTCATCCGTGATCCACTCCGGTTTGCCCGCGACCTCGAATAGCGCATGCCAGAACTTGTCCGGGGAAGACAGATGGAGCACAAAGGGTTTGCCCTCCTGATCCTCGAAAGCAAAAACTCCGGCGGTGGTCGTCCGGTGTTTGCGGCGTGGCACGTGACCGGTTTCAAAATACCGCGCCGCGTTTTCACTGACGAACGATACCGAAGCCCGGAGCAGGGAGGTCTCTACGTGCTGCCCCACCCCGGTGGTCGAACGGTTCACGAGCGCGCATAGGATGCCGTAACACGCGTACATGCCCGTGAGGTGATCCGAAAAGGAAATCCCCATGCCCTGCGGTTTCCCGGGATCGGTGAGTAGGCTCAAAAGACCGCTTCTCGCCTGCCCGATGGTATCGAAGCCGGGCATATCACGGTAGGGGCCGACCGGCCCGAACCCTGAAATCGAACAGTACACCAAACGGGCGTTGACGTCCCTGAGCGCGCCGTACCCGAGGCCGCGCCTCTCCATCACGCCAGGCCGGAAATTCTCCACGAAGACATCCGCCTGGCGCGCGAGCTTGAGTACGATGTCACGCGCCTCATCGAAGCGCAAATCGAGTGTCAGACTGCGCTTGTTCCGGTTGAGACTGCAAAAAGTGGCGGCATAGTTCCGCTCGCCCCAGCCGCGGAACGGATCGCCGCGCCCGGGCTCCTCGATCTTGATCACTTCGGCGCCCATGTCGGCGAGCAATTGGGAAGCGAACGGACCGGTGACGTAATTCGCCGCTTCCAAAACCCGGATTCCCGCGAGAGCGCCGCTCATAGCTGCTTCTCCACCGAACGATGTTCGCCTTTACCTAACTTTGAGTCCGCAGAGAGTCAAGACCGAAGGCGCTGCCAATTTATGTTCCAGTGGTTCCAGTCGTTCCAAAGGTTCCAGACTGTTCCAACCGTTCAAACGGTTCAATCGCTTCGCTCGGTTCAAGCCGATATCGGTGCGGTTTAACTGCTGAAACGGTTTGATCTGCTGGGACGGCTGGGGAACGGCTGGAACCGTTGGAACGGCTTGAACGGGAACCTAGGCTGCCGCTCGTGGAGAGCCCTCCAGCACCTGTGGGATAGTAAACGTAAAGGTCGAGCCTTTGCCGACCTCGCTTTCGACGCGGATCGCGCCACCCATGAGCTCGAGGTATTTTCTCACGATGCTCAATCCCAGGCCGACGCCGTTGTAAGTCCCCGTGTGCGCATCGTTGAGCTGTTCGAACTCGTTGAAGATCCGTTCTAAATCTTTGGCTTCGATGCCGATGCCGGTATCGGCGACCGCGAACTCGATCTGTTCCGCCGGCTCGATTTTCCGCACGCGAATGCGCACCTCGCCGCGCGCGGTAAACTTGAAGGCATTGCCCAGGAGATTTTGCAGGATCTCCTCCAACTTGGTCGAATCCGTGACCACCGGCGGCAGGTTCTCCTGGACTTCCCAACGCACGTTCAGGCGTTTGTCGCGGTTGAGGTGTTCGACGTAATTTTGCACGTGCGCGATGATCTCGGCAAGATCTACCGGCTCGACGTCGAGCGTCATTTTCTTCGCTTCGAGCCGTGACAGCGTCAGGACGTCGTTGATGAGCTTCAGGAGAAAGCGGCCGTGGTACGAGATCTTCCGCATTGCTTCCCTCTGCTCCGGGTTGACCGCGCCAAAGAAGCCGTCTCCGGTTAATTCGGCGTTGCCGAGCACGATGTTGAGCGGCGTTCGTAGCTCGTGCGACATCGCGGCAATGAATTCGGATTTGACCCGTGTCGCCTCCTGCAGCTCTCGGTTCGCCTTTTCCAGTTCGGCGCTCTGCTCTTTGATCTTTGCGAAGAGTATCGCGTTTTCGACGGCCACGCCGATTTCCTGAACAACGCCTTCGATCAGCTGCAACTCGTCGTGGGCGAAGTGTCGTTTGGCCAGGCTCGCAACGTGGAGCACGCCGATGATCCGGTCCTTCGCCCGAATCGGGAAGCCAGCGGTCGCCGTAAAGCCGAGCGAACGAACCGTATGGCCGGACGTGAGGGTAGCGTACCTCGTGTCGGCACCGATATCCTCGAACACAATGCGCTCGCCGGCAGCGATCACCCGACCGGTGATGCCGGAGCCGAGACTGCGTCTGGACATCCGCTGCGCGGCTTCATCGCTCAGGCCCTTGTAGCCCTTGAGGTGAAGCTCTCTTCCGGTCGAATCGAGCAGATAGATCCACGCCGCGTCGAACCGCAGAGCGGCCACGACGTTGTCGATCGCGGCCCTCAGGACGGCGTGCAGGTCCAGCGACTGGCTGATCGCGGCCGCGACCGTATGCAGGACGGCCAGGTGCTCCGAGCGCTTTTTAACTTCTTCGAACAGGCTCGCTTTCTCCACCGCGACCGCGATGTGCTCGGACATCGACTCGAGTAATCGAATCTCCTCTTCCGTCAAGCTGCGCCGCTCTCTTCCCTTGAACGAAATCGCGCCGATCACGCGCGACTTGGTTTTGACGGGAAAGACCGCGAAGAAGCGAAGGCCCTCGCTGAAACTGTTTCGGCTCAAGCTCCACTGCTGGTACCGAGGATCGGTTTCGACGTCTTCGAAAAAGAGCGGCTCGCCCGCGGCTACGACTTTGCCCACGATTGTGTGGCGCGTGGTGGTTTCCAGTCTTCTGTGGTGCGGCGCGCGCGCTTCGTAACAAGCCCGCAGGTTGAGCTCTCCCGTTTCCGGATCGAGCAGAAAAATGCGCGTGACGTCGAATTTGAAAATCTCGGTGATTTTCTGAATCACCGCCTGAAGCACGGATTCCAAATCGAGCGATCGGTTGACCGTCGTCGTGATCTCGTAGAGCGCGGCGATCTCCTTCGTTCGTTGTTCGACCTTCTGCTCGAGATTCGAGTAGGAGTTCTTCAGTTCGAGGGCCATTCGGTTGAAAGCATCCGCCAGCTCCTCGATTTCGTCCCCGCTGTCGATTGTCACGCGGTGATCGAGGTCGCCGGCGCCGACAAGCCGTGCTCCATGGTGCAACATTCGAATAGGATTGGTGATTCTCCGGCTCGCCCAGCTGATGACCAGGGCTCCCACCACGAGACCGGCGCAGAGCAGGACGATCGCGTAGCGTTGAAGCGTTTCCATCTCCTTTAACGCCAGCGCCACCGGCTCCTCCAGAATGACCGCCCAGCCGAGCTTGCGCAGCGGAGCGTAGGTGGTGATCACGGAGTCGCCGGCAAGGCCAGTGCTTTCCTCCGACGGGGTCGGATCGGCCGCCCCGGGAGTCTGCAGGAACTCCCGCACTTCGCGCAAATGCGCCAGGTTGAGCCGCTTGAGCACCAGGGATGAGTCGCGGTGCGCGATCAGGTTGCCGTGACCATCGACCAGGTAAGCGTAGCCGGCATTGCCGAACCGCACCCTGCCGATAACCTCCCAAAGGGTTTTGAGGTTGGCTTCGGCTGCAACCACGCCGATGATCCGGCTCGGCCCGAGCTTGATCGGGACAGAGAGCGTTACGAACGGCTCGGCTTTCTCCGAGCTGTAAACCGGACTGATGTAAGCGTGGCCGGCCATCGCCTTCGTGAATTCTTCGCTACCGCTTTGGTCCGAGAGATCTTCGCGAAGGTGGACCGTGCGCTCCGAGACCTTGAGGACCTCCCGGCCATTGGCGTCGAGAACGGCGATTTCAGTAAACGAGAGGTCGTTCTTGAGCAACAGCAACGCCAACACCCGTTGCTGCTCCCCGCTGAGTCCCAGGAAACTCGCCGTCGTTGCAAAATCCACGAGCCGCCGCTGCTTGCTCTCCATGAACTCTTCAATTTCATGGCTGAGTCTGTACGCGGTCTCCCGTTGTAACGCGGCGGCGCTCTTTTTGATCAGGCTTCGGGTGTAGTATGTGCCCGCAACGGTGTTGATGAACAGCGCGGCGCCGAAAAACGTGAGGCCCAAGACGAGCAAGCGGCGCCGAAGGCCGACGTTGCGCGCCGCAGCGTGTGGAAGCGCGAAAGCCATGCGGGTGACCGCCTATTCGATGACTTCGTCCGCGCGGAGCAAGATCTCTTTGGAAACCGCCATGCCGATCGCTCTTGCCGTTTTCAGGTTGATGATCAGATTCAGCCGGTGGGGGAGTTCGATCGGAAGATCGGCAGGCCGCGTCCCCTTGAGGATTTTGTCCGCCAGAACCGCCGCCTGCCGGCCCAACGCGACGTAATCGGCGGCATACGTCGCCAGACAACCGCGTCTCACGTTCACCAAGAGGGACGCAATACACGGCAGCCTCTCCTTGATGGATTGGCTTACCAACGGCTCGAGTGCTTCTGAAATCAGGCTGTCGGCCGGTTGGAAGACCGCGTCGTAATGCTTTTGCGTGATGCCGGCCGCTATCCTGGCAACGTCCTGCACGCTCCGAACGTGAAGCTCCGTGATCGAGAGGCCCAGCTTGCCGGCCGCATCCGTCGTTTCCGCCACAATCGTCTGATAGTTCACCCCTTTCGGATTCAACGGAATGGCAACACGCTTGGCGCGCGGCGACAGCTCCTTCAAGAGTTCGAACCGCTTTCCTGTCAGCTCCACGGAGGCCGAGCTAATGCCGGCCAAATTCGTCCCGGAGCTGGAGAAGTTCTTAACCAGTTTTTGCGCGTTTCCGGCGCTGAGAAAAAGCACCGGGATGTTCGTTCCCTCCGTTGCTTTGGCCGCGACGACCGTAGCGGTCGTTGAAGAGGTCACGATGAGATCGACACCGTCTTGGATCAACCTCTGGGTTGCGATGCGCAGGAGCTCGTCGTTGCCTCGCGAGTTGTAGTAATGGTACCGGACGTTCTCGCCGTCGCGGTAACCCAGCTCGGCCATGCCGCTCCGGAATCCTTCGAACGAGTCGATGAACTGATCCGAGGTGTTGAGCGATCCCACGAAGTAAACCTTGGGTGCGGCGGTCGCTGGAGCGCTCAAAACGGCCATGAACAGGACTGAGAGCGCCAGGTGTGTCATGTGTGCGGCCTCCCGTAGGCGGGTCGATGCTTCGATACGCGATCGTCCTCGTGGGCACGAACCGTGCCAATCGTAAAGGATGCGAGCGTGGGAATTCTCCGGATATCGGAGGACAACGACGGCAATTTTGGCGCCGCGCGGTCGAAAAGGACGCTAAAGATGACAACCGTCGGGAGGGCGGCTATCCAAAACTGTCACCGTGTTTGGCTCAAGCCAGCAGTCTCGCGGCTGCCTGGCGAAGCATCGGTAGGCCCCGAAGCTCCTGGTCGAATAGCGGGATCAACGCGCGCACCGAGCCGTCGAATTTTTCCCAGATGAGTTGCAGGTATTCGTCCTGCATCTTGACACGGTTGCGGACGAACTCCGGCGCGTGTGATCCCAGGGCTTCCTTGTCCAGCAGCATGTTGACGATCACGCCGCCGACGGGAATCCCGAACTCGCGGAACCAGCCGATAAAGCGCGCGATCACCGCAATCGGCAGCGCCTCGGCGAGCGTGACGAAAAAGAAGGCGGTCCTCTGCTCGTCCGTCAACCGTTCTTTCGCGTGGCTCATCCGGTCACGAAACGACAACAGGTAAGTGAGGAGCGGATCCTCTTCCTTCTTTTTCGTAAACGACAGCATCTCACGGAGGCTGCGCGCTTCCTCACGTGACCGGAGCATTTTATCGACCCAGAGGGAGTAAACCTTCGACATGCCGAGCAGCCGGCGCGCGTTGGCGGCGGGCGCGGTGTCGAAGACATAAACGTCGTAATCGTCGCCGAGCATAAGATCGACCATATTCTCGAACATCGCCGATTCTTCGAAGGCGGGGTTCATGGTCGCGGACTCGACGAACTCGTCGGCTTTGGCGCCGATATCGGCAAATTTCAAAAACCATTGAATTTTTTCGCGGATCTCCGTCTTCGATCGCTCGATCGTCTCGCGCGTGTCGATCTCGTAGGCCCAGAGACGATCGGCGACCGGCGTCGGCGCACCGAAAACCGACTTTTCCAGCAGTCCGGACAAGCTGTGAACGGGATTTGTCGATGCCAGCAACGTCCTGTGGCCGCGTTCCGCGAGCCAAAGCGCCGTCGCGCCCGCGAGCGCGGTCTTACCCACGCCGCCCTTGCCCCCGAAGAAAAAATATTTCAGTCCAGGATGCGCCGCGACGTAAGCGGCCATCGAGGTCGTCACGCGGTTCATGAAACGGATCCAAAAAGCGTTCGCGCAAGCCGCTCGATCATGGGCAGGCCGGTGATATCGCGCTCCATTTCGGGAACGTACGCCAGAATCTGCTCGCCGAGGTCACGGCGTATTTCCGCCAGCCGCTCGCGTTGCATGCGCATCCGGTTCTTGAGATATCCCGGGACACCGTCGCCCTCCAGTTCAGCGGGAAGCACCCGGTTGACCACGTAACCGGAGATCGGCACGTCAAATCGAGCGAACAGCTCGGCGGCTTGGCGCGTATCGAGAATGATCATCTCCTCGGGCACAAGGACGAAAAAGAAAGCGGTTCGCTGCCGGTCGGTGAGGATTTGGGATGAGGCGTTGATCCGGCTCTTGATGTAACGCAGTTCCTCGAGGAGTTGGTCCTCTTCCAACGTTTTCTGGCGCCGCAGGGTCGCGGCGACCTGATCGTAACGGCGCATCTCCTCGCGCAGGCGGGTGATCTTGTTGATCCACTCGTCGTACACTTTGGCCATCGACAAATAGTAAAGCGCGTGGCCGAGCGGGACGAGATCGTAAACGTAGTAGTCGTAATCCCCTTTGACGATGATGTCGACGACCGCATCGAAGATCGCGCTCTCCTCCATCGCGGGTTCGGCGGAAGCCGAAGCGATGTAGCTCTCGATCTCTTCGGGAACCCGATCGAAGCCGTACATCTCGAGAATCTTTCGGCGGATTTCGTCCTGGTATTCCTGGATGCGCTTGTCGGCGTCGATCTCCTGAGCCCAAAGGTTTTCCGTGATCGGGACCGGTCCCTTGCCGAAGATGTCTCTCTCGAAAATGTCCGAAAGACTCGCCTGAGGATCGACGGAAAAAAGCAACACCCGCTTCCCCTGCTGCGCCAGCCAGTACGCGCACGTTGCCGAAAGGGTGGTCTTGCCGAGGCCTCCCTTGCCGCCAAACATGATGTAGCGGCGCTGCGGCTGTCGTTCAAAAACCTCGCGCAAGCTCATCGCGGTTAGCCGATCGTGTCCGTGATGTCGCGTTCGCGCAGCATGCGCCGTTTCCAGGTGCTGATCTGAGGCGTGACGTACGGCAGGAGCCTGAGCGAGTAGTACGGCGGCAGGATCGGAACGCCGAGCAGGTCGCCCATCGTGATCAAGATGAAGAGGTGTTCCATGCTCGCGCGGCTGCGGACCGCGTGCCGCGTCATCTCGTGCGACGATAACCCGTAGATGATGTCTTTGAGCGCCTGAAGCACGCCGCTCTTCTTTGGAGTCTTGTCGTCTGCCATGGTGGCGCCCTCCGATTAAATCCGTTGCCTCGGCGGAGAGGAGTCCTGCGGCAACGCGCTCACAGGCCGTGTAGATGATGGTATTCCGCAGCCTCCCGGGCCCCATCCTTACCGGCGAGTTGGCGCTTCCAGGCGGAAATCCGAGGCGTGAGATACGGCAGCAGCCGGAGCGAATACATCGGCGCCAACAGCGGCAGGCCGATCATATTGCCGAGAGTCACGAGCATGAACAGCGCCTCCGCCTCGCGCTTCATTTCCGACGCGTGGCGCGCGAACTCATAACCGGTAAGGCCATAGATGAAATTTCTCACGGCTTCGAGCGCCTTCCCCCGCCGCAGTCGATCCCGTGTATTGCGGCTCCACGCCATGGTGTTCGATCAGCCTTTCGCCGGCGCGGCTCGAGGCGAAGGCGCCGGCTTGCTGAGATACCTCGTGAAGGCCCGAAATCCGTCGATGCCGATCAGACCGGCGGCCGCCACGAGCAGCGCCGCCACCAGAATCATGAGCGCCGAACCGGCCGCGGGAAGCGCGCGGCCGGCTTGGAAATTGGGTACGTAAACGTTCGCGTAAAGGTTGTACGCCGTTACCACGATCGAAGCGACCGTGGTAACGTACATGAAGAGCATGGGCAGGCCGGCGAACAGCCACTTCTTGCCGACCGACACCAGCCAGACCGTCACGAGCAATAACGAGAGCGCCGCCATCAGCTGGTTTGCCGCCCCGAAGAGCTGCCAGAGGTAGATCCAGGTACCGGTCATCACCAGGAGAATCGCGAGGGCCACCGAGACGAACGAGGCGACATGTTGGTTGCGAAGCGGCGGAATCACGTCTCCCAGCCACTCGCTGAGGGTCACGCGCATCACCCGAAACAGGAGCTGCGTGACCACGAGCACGATCACGATGAAAGCCGCAAACGATATCGAGACGGCGAAATCATGCGGCACGCCCCAAACGCCAATGAACCCGCCGAGACCGTTGGCGAAAGCGGCCACCGGCTCGCCTTTCTGTCCCACTGAAACCGCCAGCAGCGCAAGCAAGCCGAGCAGGAATTCGGCGAGCATCGATCCCGCGCCCACGGGAAGCATGTCGGCCTCGTTTTCAATCTGGCGCGCGGTGCCCACCGTGCCGAAAAGCGCGTGCCAACCTGAAATCGCGCCGCACGCGATCGTGACGAAAAGCATGGGCCACAGCGGCATCACGCCCGCCGGACCGATTTGCGGATTCCAGCCTTTGAACGCCGGCACTGAAAAGTACGCTACCTCCGGTTTCAGCACCGTGCCCAAAGCTGCGCCGCCAAGGCCCAGCAGCATCGCCAGCGCGGTAATCCAGAAACCGACGTAAACTACGGGCTGCGCCATACGCCAGATCGGCAAAATGGAGCCGGCGTAACAAAACAGGCAGATCGCCAGCGCCCAGAAGAGCAGGCTCGGCATGATCCTCGCTTCCGCACCTTTGAAGCCGGCGCGCATGGGATCGAAATAGGTCACAAGGGGCGTTCCGCCGCTAAGGCCGTTGAGACCGTCGTTCAACGCTTTGAACAGCGGCTCGGCGTAACCGCCGCCGATGATGGCGAGCAGCGTGACGCCGACGGTGACGAAAGTGGCGAAAACCAACCCGACGCGCCAGCGATAGAGCATTTGCCCGAGGAGCAGCCCCATTGCCACCAGGACGATCAGTCCCAGATGCGTCCGCGGTTGCGCCTCCATGACGCTCGCCATGATGCCGACGAATGCGCCGGCAACCAGCAGGAGGTAGAAAAATATGAACACGAAGAGAATCGTTCGCGTGCGCGGCGAGACCAGACGGTGCGCGACCGCGGACAGGCTGTGCCCTTCGTTGCGCACCGAGAGCACGATCGCCGTGTAGTCACTCACCCACCCGATCAGGGCCACGCCGCCGATCAACCAAAGGAGCGCCGGTACCCAGCCCCACAAGGTGACCGCCACGATCGCGCCGACGATCGGTCCGGCCGCAGCGATCGACTTGAAGTGATAACCGAAAAGGACGTTTCTATTGGTCGGCATGAAATCCACGCCGTCCATGTAGAGTGTTGCCGGCGTCGCCCGCTTCGGGTCCGACTGAATCACGTTTCGATCGATATGACGGGCGTAGCGGGTGTAGGTCAAATAAACCGTCGCGGCGCCGAGAATGACGGCTATAAGAGCGTTCATATTGGGCCTGGATTATTCATGCGCACAGCCGTTGGCCATGCGGGCGAGCCACTCCGGGCTCCGGTCATGGTCTCTGCCAGAAAGGCCACCTCCCACGCCTCTTCAAGGCTGCTTACTCCAGCGGCCGGGGCCTGCAATGTAAACTCCACGTCCCCGTGCCCTCCGCCTTTCGAGTTCGCCCTCTCGGCCAAAGCGTCTCCTCTGTGCCACGGCTCCGGAGGGGCGAGGCTGAAAGCCGCAGGCACAGGGAGGAGTGAGGTCCAATGACGTTTTCGGTGCTTGGCAGGAAGGTCTAAAGATATTTACTTTCTTTGCTCCACCGCCACGGGTTGAAGGCCTCCTCAAAGCAGTGGCCCATCGCCTGCGGCTGGGAAGCCTCGCCCGTGAGGGACTGAAGCAGCCGGGTGTGTTCATATGCGCATGGATAATTGCGAAAGCGTCATTTTTTTCCGGGTTCGACGCGCCAGAGATAGAGCGTGTGATCCCAGCCCGACGAGTCTTTGATGTTTTCTACCTTGAGCGGTTTCCAGTCGCCCATGTCGAAGTCGTGTGACACCACGCGCGAGCCGGGTTTCATCTGCTTCCAAATGTTCGGGCGAATCATGAGATTCACCTCCGGCAGGAGGTACAGCGTCAGGACCGATGCCGGCGACAAGTCCACCGTCCGGATATCCTGCTGGCGAATCTCAACGAGCTTCTCGACGCCGGCCTTTTTGATATTCTCGCGGGACTCTTTAATGCGGTCCGGATCGATCTCGAAACCGACCGCCCGGACACCGTACTTGCGCGCGGCCGTGATCACGATGCGGCCGTCTCCCGATCCCAGATCATAAACCACATCGCCTTTCCTTACTTCCGCCAGCTCGAGCATGCGCTCGACGACATCTTGCGGCGTCGGTACATAGGGAACGATGCGCTTGCCCTCGTCCGACTCGCGCGCGGGCTGGGCGGCGAGCGGCGCGACCGAAAGCGCCGAAACAAGCGCCATTGCGCCGGCGATCCAAAACGTCCGTAAAGCGGCTTTCACGTTTGTCATGCCGAACCCGCGGGCTTAGACGTTTTTCTTCCAGAACTTCCCCAACCAGCTTTCGTCTTCGCGCGCGGCAACCGTGTCCAGCTCGCCGGCATCGAGCCAGATGCCGTTGCATCCCGTGCACTGATCGACCAGGATCTTCTGAAAGCTCCGCTCCTTGAGCGGCTCGCCGCACTTCGGGCAGCGCATGTGGCAGATTTTCTGAACCGATTCCTTAGCTTCGGCGTCCTGCTTGGATTTGAGTTTCGCGAGCAGTTCGCGTTCCCGCTTGATAAAGTACTCGTCCTCCTGCGCCTTTTTCCGCTCGTCCCACTTGTTTGCCAAGGCGATCTCCTTTCTCTAAACGGTCCCGTGCGCTTATACCGTGGCGCAGGGCCACGTAACCGTCGGAAGCCGCTTTGAACGCCGTCTTTCTTTGGGTGATCAGGCGCCAAAACCGCTCATGTAGGGCAGTTTCGCCGCCGTCCTTCTCACTTCTTCGAGATTGGCCCTGAGGAGCGCCGTCGAGTCCCACGAGCCCGTGATTAGCGCCTGGCGGTGCGTCTCGGGCATTTCGAGGGCGATGCTGCGCGCGCCGAAGCTCACCGTTTTATTCTCGATGTCGACGCTGAGCGGGGTCCGCGGGCTTTGCTCGACCGCAGCCATCAACCATTCGACGTCCGCCGCGGCGACGGTCGCGGTCGGTACGCCGATCATCGTGCAATTCCCGGCGAAGATCGCGGCAAAGGACTCCCCGACGATCGCGTCGATGCCGAAGCGATGCAGCGCCTGCGGCGCGTGTTCGCGCGAGGACCCGCATCCGAAATTCTTGTTGACGAGCAGAATCGACGCGCCCCTGAAGCGCTCGTCATTGAAGGGATGCGCCTTGGGGCGCCCCGCGGCATCGTAGCGCTCGTCGAAAAACGGGTAGTTTCCCATGCGGGCAAACGTCACCTCTTTGAGGTAGCGCGCCGGAATGATGCGATCGGTGTCGATGTCGTTACCGCGAACGGGCACCGCCGTCCCTGTGACACGCGTGATTTTTACAATCCCGGCCATGACCGTTACGCGACCTCGCGCACGTCCACCACTTTGCCGTGCAGCGCTGCTGCGGCCACCATTGCCGGGCTCATCAACAACGTGCGCCCGCCGGGGCTACCCTGACGTCCGATGAAATTCCGATTCGACGAAGACGCGCAGATCTCGCGATCTTCGAGCCTGTCCGGATTCATCGCCAAGCACATCGAGCATCCGGCATCGCGCCATTCGAAACCCGCCGAGCGGAAGATCTCGTGCAAACCCTCTTTTTCGGCGAGCCGCTTCACTTCGGCGGAGCCGGGGACGACGAGCGCGCGCACGCCGGGGCTCACCCGGCGGTTCTTGACGATTGCCGCCGCCGCGCGCAGGTCGGTCAGGCGCGAGTTGGTGC
>DATMBL010000418.1:0-2628 GCA_035559295.1 Candidatus Eiseniibacteriota bacterium | reverse complement strand
GAATGCCGATCTTTTTGCCGATGAGATCTTCGGGCCGGCGAATTTCTTTCTGCGTGACGAAACTATAGGGGAAGCTGTTGAGCGTCCCCGATAGCATAACCAGGTCGGCGCCTTGATGGATCGCGTTGACGCCGGTGGCGGCGTCGATCTGAGCGAAATGGATGCTGCCGCCGAGGAGCGCTTGAATCTGCCGCACCGAACCGGGCACGAGCACGACGTCGCCTTTGAAGGCGTATTTGTCATACAGGCCGAGGTCCTTGGACGCCCATACCGGCGCTTGAAAGCCGGCGAAGCCCGCGTAGGCGACCAGATAACTCTCTTGCGCCGGCGCGCCGGCTGGCCACAGCATGAAAACAACGAAGGCGACGAATCGTCTCATAAACGCGGTCTTCCTCCCATGCAGTTCCTGCGCATTTTAACCGCCCCAGGCGACTTCTCGGGGGCCGTCGGCCCTGGTGCGTTGACAATTTTGTTTTCCCCGCTCCTCGGTCAACTCGAAACGTTTTTACGCCATTCCGCGCTTCCAGCGCTCGCCCTTTTTGATCTTGTCCGCGTAGTAATTCCATTCGGCGGAGTGGAAGATTTCGTCTCGGGGGCGGCGGAAAAGCTTTTGTCTGCTTTCGGCTTGAGTTTGGATCGATTCCGGGGTCGGACCGGGATAGCCGTGCAGGCGCGCCACCGAGATGATCTTCGCCGTGCGCTCCATGTAGAGCGCGTTGATGCAGGCCTCGTCGATCGTCGCGCCGACGGTGACGATGCCGTGGCCTTTGATCATGACCGCCGAAGCACTTCCCAGCGCCTTGGCCAGCTCGGCGCCCTCGGACTGGTCGAGAATGTAGATCGGCCGCGGAAAGATCGGCGTCCCGCCCTTGAAGCGCGCGGACTGCATGTGCACCCAGTCCACCGGCAGATCCGCGAGACTCAAGGCCACGCACATCGGCGCGTGGCAATGGACGGCGGCGTTCACGTCCGGGCGCGCTTTGAAGATTTCCGTGTAGATCACCGCCTCGCGCGGAATCGTGCCGACTCCGGAAAGTTTTTTGAGCGAGAAATCGAAATGGACCAGCCAATTCTTTTTGCCGATCTCGGGGCGGCGAAACATGCGCACGGCGATGCCGCGGTGGCCCGGCAAGCGCGCGCCCACGTGGCCCCAGATATCGCCGATCTCCCATTCGAGAATCTGGGCCGCGATGTTTAACTCTTGCTCGAGGCGGCGAGCGGCCACGCGCGCGCTCGGCGACGCCGGCGGCTTGGTTTTCTCGGGGCGGTTTTTCATGAGCATGATTCGCTGGCCGCCCGCCCTTAGGACGCCGCCTTGCGGCGCGCGGCGTAGGAGGCCGGGTTTTCCTTGACCGCCGTGGCGGTGAAATAGTCAAAGCGCTGCCGCCACGACGCGTCGCGCGGGAGCAGGCAGGCGAAGCAGTCGATGTGGGGAAACCAGTTGCGCTCTTGGTCGCGCACGATATGCGGCGGCTCCTTGCCGTTTTGCATCGCTTTGACGCTGGCCAAGAGAAATTTGCGCACCGCGATCACCGCCTTGTCGCTCACGCCCAGGTGCTCCTTCGTGCGGTCGCAGATCGGCCCCATGCTTTCGGTCGCGCAGGCGTCGTGATTGAGAAAATCTTCGATGCCGGTGAAGTTGACGGTCTTTTGCATCCGGCGGTCCTGGAGATAGTCGTTGCGCGCGTTGCGGATGCGCGTGTAGTCGGCCTTGATCTGCTTTTTCCGGTGCACTTCGTCGTCGCGCACCGCGCGGTCGCGGCGAAAACCGATGTCGTAGCGCCAGCAGCGGGTGTCGTCGGCGGGCACGTAGGTGTGGATTTCATAGCCTTCCATCTCGTTGGTCGGCCGGCCCGCTGGCACGCAGCCGTACACGGGCATGACGAAGGCGGAAAAGCGGACGTAGTGCCGGTTGTCGTGGGTGCGCGTGGCGATCAGGCGCACGCCGAAGTCGGTCTCCTCGGTTTCATAGGCGGGGGCAGTGTCGCTTTTGTAAAGCAGCTGGTTCCGTTCGTCGGTAAACGAGCGGTGGAGAAAGGAGAGATGCGAAGAGTCGCACTCGCCTTCGAGCCCTTGAAGGTAATTGCACTCCAAGAGCGATTTGGTGACGTAGCTCTGTTCGAGCGGCACCTGGGTCCATTCGTAGTTGGGAAACAGCGGCATCCGGTCGCGCGGGCCGAGATAGGCGTAGATGACGCCGTTGGCTTCCCGGGTCGGATACGCCGTGTGGCGGAGTTTATTTTTAAACTCGCTGTCGCCGGGCTCGGCCGGCGTGTCGAGCACGCGGCCTTCGACGTCGAATTTCCAGCCGTGATAGACGCAGCGCAGACCGCACTCTTCGTTGCGGCCGTAAAAGAGCGAGGTGCCGCGGTGGGCGCAGTGCTCGCCGAGAAGACCGATGCGCCCCTGGGTGTCGCGAAACGCGACCAGTTCCTCGCCGAGCATTCTGACGCGCACGGGAGGGCAGTCCGGCGCCGGGATTTCTTCGGACAGAAGCGCCGGCAACCAATAGCGGCGCATCAGCTCGCCCATGGGCGTCCCGGCATCGGTGCGCGTCAAAAGCTCATTGTCTTCCCTTGAGAGCATGGGATTCTCCTCCGCTAGGAATCTGACGGACCAAATTATGCA
>DATMBL010000417.1:0-7562 GCA_035559295.1 Candidatus Eiseniibacteriota bacterium | reverse complement strand
GGGATCGGAAGGCCCGTGACCTCGCCCCGGATCACATCGACGGGCGCGCCGCGCAGTCCCCCGCAGTAGTCCAGTTCGGAGCTGCCGTAGGGCACGGACTGCCCGGCGACGAGAAACAACAGCGGGTCCTGGCCGAAAGTCACGACCACGGGGCAACTCTGGCCGTTTTGCCAGTATTTCTCGCGCATGATGCGCGCGTGGTGCCCCGGCGAGACATAGAGTCCCAGGGTCCTTGGGTCGTGGACTTGCGCGCGATAGATACCGACGTTGACCCAGCCGCCCTCTTCCGGCTCGGCGGTAATCACGCAATCCGCAGTGCCGATATAACGGCCCCCGTCGAGCTCGTGCCACTGGGGTGCGGGAAAGATCGTCATGTCGATATCGCTTCCGGTCTTGACGTTCTGCAGAATGGGCCCGTCCGCGACCACCCGCGGCGGCAGAGGTTTTACGCCCTTCAACAGCTCGCGCCATTTTACAACCAGCTCGAGCGGGGTCGCGTCCGCGGGCATTCCCACCGTCAGCCCCGAGCGCACGGGATGGCTGATGATATTCGCTGCAACCCGAAAGTTGGGCTGGTGATCGGGAATCTGATCGAAGAGGAGGAGCGGCGAAGGCTCCTTGTACGCGAAGATCTCGGTGAGCGCGCCGATCTCGAGGCGCCAGTGCGCGCCGTGAATCTCTTTAACCTGCCCAAGCCTTCGGGCCGCTTCGATGAATTCTCGTAGGTCGTTGAACGGCATGCTCTTGGGCGCGTAGAGTGATGATCGGGAACCCCTGGCGCAAAGGTATCAGCGAAGCGACGGTCATTGCAATCGCGCCATGCGGCTATAGTGTTTGAAAGTGAAACCCCCTATAATCGCGGCACCGGAGCCGGGTACGTGTCTCGATAGGATGCTCCGGAACAGGAGCGCTGCTCATGACTAGAGTCGGATTTGCACTCGGATACGGCAAGTTTACCAACGCGCGCGAGATTGCGACACTGATGCAGCAGGCGGAAGAGCGCGGCTACGAAATGGCGTTTTTCTCGGAAACCATTGAACTCATGCGCGATTCGGTGACGTGTCTTGCCGCCATCGGCCTGGCGACCAGCAAGATGACGCTCGGTTCGACGCAGATCGTCCGGCTCCGCGGCCCGGTTGTCATGGCGCAAACGCTGGCGACCCTCGACGAGTTGACCGGCGGCAGGATGACGCTCGCGCCGGGCGCGTGTACGAAGAGCCATGCCCGCGTGCATGCACTGCCCCTCGAGGTCGGCGCCACGCCCTCGGAAGTGCTCAAAGAGTATGTCGAGTCCATGCGCCTCCTGCTCACGGGCGAGAAGGTTTCGTATCACGGAAAGTTCGTTCATTTCGATAACGTCGGCCTGCCCTGGAAACCTCTGCGCCCCAAGATTCCGTTGTATGTTCCGGCAACCGCAACCGTCGGGCTACAGCTGGCGGGCGCGATCGGCGACGGCGTGGTATTAAACGCCGTTTGCTCGCCCGAGTACACGGTCAACGCGCTCAGGATCATCCGCGAGGCGGCGCAGGCGGCCGGGCGCGACCTGGCCCATTTCGAAGTCGCCCAGATCATCAACTGTTCGGTGGAAGACGATCACCGAAAGGCTTTGGACGCAGTGCGCTGGGAGGTGGCAACCAAGCTCGACCCGGTGCAGATCAAGTTTATCGCCGGCCCGAAAATGCGCGTCGGTGAACCTTATATTCGCAAAGAAGACATTCCGCTGTTCGAAAGGGCGTATGAGAAAGGCGGTATGGAAGCGCTCATCAAAGCGGTGCCCGACTCGTACGTCGAGGGCATGACCGCGAGCGGCACGCCCGAGGAGGTCAAAAAGCGAGTGCAGCAATACCGCGACGCCGGCGTGAAGCTTCCGCTGCTCAGGCCGGCGGCGGCGCATCAAACGCAGCGCGTAATGGACCTCTTCGCGACGCGCTAGACTAAAAAGAGAGATCAAAGTTCCAGGTTCAAAGTTCAAGGTGTTCAAGCCGAAACGCGGGATTTTGCGCTCAACGAACGCCGAGACGTCGAACGGGGCCGCATTCGACATTGAACTTTTGACCATGGACCGTTGAACCGATGTTATGTACCGCGTAGGCGTCGATATCGGCGGCACGTTTACCGACATGCTCCTGGTCGGCGAGGACGGAAGCGCCGTTATCGCCAAAACCTTGACGACGAGCGATGACCCGAGCGAAGCGGTGGAAAACGCGCTCCGCCCGGTGTTCGGCGGCGGCGGATTGAGACCTGGCGCGCGGGGCATGCTAATCCACGGGACGACGCTGGTCACCAACGCGCTAATCGAGCGCAAAGGCGCGCCCACCGCCCTCCTGGCAACGGCGGGTTTTCGCGATGCGGTGGAGATCGGCCGCGAGCATCGTTATGAGCTGTACGACTTGAACTTGGAGTTGCCGAAGCCGCTCGTGCCGCGCCATCTCCGATTCGATGTCCCCGAGCGTATCGCCGCGGACGGGACGGTGTTGCAGCCGCTGGACGAAGCCTTCGTCAAGCGCCTGGTCGTCGAGCTTCGCAACAAAGGCATCCGAGCGATCGCGGTTTCTTATCTGAACAGTTTTCGCAATCCCGAGCATGAACGGCGCACGGCGGCGTTGATCGCCGAAACTGCGCCCGAGATCAGGGTTTCTACAAGCTCCGATGTCGTCGCCGAGATCCGCGAATTTCCCCGGACGAGCACGACACTGGCGAACGTGTACGTTCAGGAGCGCGTCTCGGATTACCTCGCGGCGCTGCAGCACCGGTTGGACAAACTGGGCTTCACCGGCAGCTTCTTCGTCATGCTCTCGAGCGGCGGCATCGGCACGCGCGAAACCGCATCGCGCTTTCCGGTGCGATTGCTGGAGTCGGGACCTGCCGCGGGCGCCCTCGCGGCTGCGCGCGCCGGGAAGCTGGCGGGCTATCGCGATCTCCTGTCGTTCGACATGGGCGGGACGACGGCAAAGCTCTGCGTCGTCGAGGGGGGACAACCGCTCAAGACCCACGAGTTCGAAGTCGATCGCGTGTACCGCTTCCGAAAAGGGAGCGGCCTCCCGATTCGGATACCGGTGATCGACATGATTGAAATTGGCGCGGGCGGGGGCAGCATAGCCCGGATCGACTCGCTGGGTCTGTTAAAAGTCGGGCCCGAAAGCGCCGGCGCCGATCCCGGGCCGGTTTGCTACGGGCGCGGTGGCGAAGAACCGACGGTGACCGATGCGGACCTGGTTCTCGGCTACTTGAATCCCGATTACTTTTTGGGCGGAAAAATGCGTCTCGATCTGGAGGGCGCCCGCCGCGCGCTGGCGCGGCTGGCGGAACGCCTGGGGATGAGCGTCGAGCAGGCGGCGTGGGGAATTCACCAGATCGTCAACGAAAACATGGCGAACGCGGCCCGCGCGCATCTCGGTGAGCGTGGCAAGGATCCGCGCCGGATGCCGATCTATGCCTTCGGCGGTGCCGGACCGGTTCATGGCTACCGCGTGGCGGAGATCCTCCGCCTGGGTGCGTTGATTTCGCCGTTGGGCGCGGGGGTCGGATCGACGTTCGGCTTGCTCGCAGCGCCTCTGGCGTTCGATTTCGTGCGCAGCGCCTACAGCCGGCTCGATCGCCAGGACTGGGGGCTCGCCAACGCGCTTTTGCGCGAAATGATGGACGAAGGGCGACGCGTGCTCGAAAGCTCCGGACTTCGAGCGGGCGAGGTCCGTTACCAGCGCACGGCCGATATGCGCTACGTGGGGCAAGGTCACGAGGTCTCGGTGGGGCTGCCGGAGGGCGTATTGAGCGAGCGCCATTTGCCGGAAATCGAGACGGCTTTTGCGGAGACTTACCGGTCGCTTTACGGGCGCAAGGGACCCGACGTGCCGCTCGAGATCATCAATTGGCGCGTGGTCGCCCGCGGTCCCGAACCTTCGGTCGAGTTCAAACTCCCCCGTGCCGAAGCGCGCGGCGGCGAGCCGGGCAAGGGAAGGCGCCCGGCTTATTTTCCCGAAGCCGGCCGCTACATCGAAACCGACGTCTACGATCGTTATCTGCTGCAACCGGGCATGCGATTTGACGGGCCGGCGATTGTCGAAGAGCGCGAATCGACTCTGATCATCGGCGCCCGCGGGCGCGCGCGCGTTGATCGTGATCTCAACGTCATCGTGGAGTTCGCTGATGAAAACTGAAGCGATCGATCCGATCACGTTGGAGGTGATCTGGAACCGTCTGCTGGCGGTGGCGAACGAGCAGCAAGACGCGCTTATCCGCACCGCCTTCAGCACGATCGTGCGCGAAAGCCAGGATCTCGCATGCGGCCTGTTCGATACCCGGGGCCGCATGGTGGCGCAGTCGATCAGCGGCACGCCGGGTCACATCAACGCGATGGCGACTTCGATGAAGCATTTCTTGGGCGCATTCCCTCCGGAAAAATTGGCGCCCGGCGATGTGTTGATCACCAACGACCCCTGGATGACCGCCGGGCAGATCAACGACATCACGATCACGACGCCGGTTTTCAAGGGCGGCAGGCTCGTTGCCCTGTTCGCCAATACCTGCCACAGCGCCGATATCGGAGGGCGGATTCTCTCGGCCGAGGCGCGCGAGGTCTTCGAGGAAGGACTGCGTATTCCAATCATGAAGCTCTTCGACCGCGGCGAGCCGAACCGGGCGTTGATGGAGATCGTTCGCGCCAACGTGCGCCAGCCCGACGAAGTGATCGGGGATTTTTACGCCCAGACGGCGAGCAATGACACGGGCGGCCGGGCGCTGCTCGAAATGCTCGACGAATTCGGACTCGACGACATCGAGGCGATCGCCGATGAGATCGTGCGCCGTTCGGAAGCCGCCGTGCGTTCGGAGATTCGCAAGCTTCCCGACGGCGAATGGCACAGCGAAACCTGGAGTGACGGCTTTGAAGAGCCGATCGTCATCCGCTGTGCCGTGCGCGTCGCGGGCGACGAGCTGTTTATCGACTTTTCCGGGTCGTCGCCGCAAAGCACCCGCGGCATCAACGTAGTCCTGAACTACACGCACGCGTATGCGAGCTTTGCGATCAAAGCGGCCATCTGTCCGGAGGTGCCGCACAACGAGGGAAGCTTCCGGCCGGTTCACGTGAGCGCGCCTCCCGGAAGCATCCTGAACGCTCTCGAGCCGGCCCCCGTGGCGAGCCGTCAGGTGATCGGTCACTTTATTCCGAGCGCAATCTTTTCCGCGCTTTCGGGCGCGTTGCCCGGGCGGCTCATGGCGCCGGGCGCGGATCCGATCTGGTTGAGTGTGTGGCGCGGCGAGCATCCTTCGTTTACTCTCACGGTATTTCAGGTGGGCGGCACGGGCGCACGGCCGACGAAAGACGGGTTGAGCGCGGTCGGATTCCCCAGCGGCGTTGCCGGGGTCCCCGCGGAGGTCATCGAAAGCCTCTCCCCGGTGGTGTTGAAGCGGCGCGAGCTGCGAGCCGATTCGGGAGGCGCTGGAACGTGGCGCGGCGGCTTGGGGCAGCTCACGGAGTTTACTCGCCGGGGCGAGGGCCGTTGGAGCGTCAGCTCGATTGCCGACCGCACGCGCTATCCAGCGCCGGGGCTCATGGGCGGCAAGGCGGGCGCTCCGGGCGAAGTGTTTTTGGCAACCGGCGAGCGCCCGAACCCGAAAGCGCTGGTCGATCTCCGGCCCGGCGACACCGTTCATTTGAACTTGCCGGGGGGCGGCGGCTACGGCGATCCGTTGCAGCGCGACCCGGAGAGGGTCCTCTGGGACGTGATCGAAGGCTACGTCACGGTCGAGCAAGCCGAACGCAACTACGGGGTCGCGGTAAGATACACCGGCGACGCAGAAGCCATGGTCAAACTTCCGGGCGAGTGGGTCATCGATCGAGCACGCACGCGGGCGTTGCGTCTCCGGCAGTCCTGAAGTTCGAGACGGCATGGAACTCGCTAACCGAGTTGCTTTGGTGACGGGAGGAGCCGGTGGCATTGGCGCCGCCGTGGCGCGCAACCTCGCCGCGCTGGGCGCCGCAGGCGTCGTGATCAACTACAGGAGCTCTGCCCGCCAAGCGGAAGAGCTGGCGCACGAGCTCGGGCCCCGGGCGCTTGCAATTCGAGCGGATGTCGCCAACGACGACGAGGTGCGGAAGATGGTTGCGGCGGTCGGCGATCGTTTTGGCCGACTCGATCTCCTGATCAACAACGCCGGGGTAACGCGCTGGGTCGACTTGAGCAACCTCGAAGGATTGACCGACGGCGTCTGGGACGAAATCCTCGACGTCAACGTCAAAGGAGCTTTCCGCTGCGCGCGCGCCGCGGCGCCATTGCTCAAAGCGACATCCGGCATGATCGTCAACGTGGCGTCGATCTCCGGGATCCTTGCACCGGCGACGATGTCGTCGCTCGCGTACGGTACCGCCAAGGCGGCGCTGATCTACATGACGCGCGCGCTGGCGGTCGCTCTGGCGCCCGAGGTCCGTGTTAACGCGGTCGCTCCCGCGTTTACCGATACCCCCTGGATGAGCGGGCATTTCGGCGCGGCTTACCCGGAGATCATCGCCACGGCATCGACAGCGTATCCGCTTCGGCGGATCGCCCGGCCCGAGGACGTCGCCTCGGCGATCATCGGACTCGTCACCGGGGGAGACTTTGTCACCGGGCAGACCCTGGTCGTGGACGGCGGTTTGAGTTTGACGTAGCCTGCTTGCGAGAACGTTCTGGCGAGGCGGCCACGGTGCGGAACATCGGAAACGAAAAAGCGCAAGGCTCGAAGGAAGCGCTGCTCGAGGTGATGCGCCGGCGGCGCTTGGTGGCCGTGATCCGGTCGCGGACTCGCGATGACGCGCTGTCGCTCGCGCGCGCCGCCGCTCGGGCGGGAATCTCGCTGATCGAGATTACCACGACGGTGCCGGAAGCCTTCGGTGTCATCGAGGAGCTTGCGGCGGAAGGCGGGCTTCAGGTGGGCGCGGGCACCGTGCTGTCGGCAGATCACGCGCGACGGGCGATCGGCGCGGGCGCCAGGTTCGTCGTCGCGCCGTCGCTGGAACTGGAGTTGATTCCGATTTGCCGGACCGCCGGCGTCCTCTGCATTCCCGGGGCGGCGACGCCGACGGAGATTGTTGCCGGCTGGCGTGCGGGCGCCGATCTGGTGAAGCTCTTTCCCGCCGATCTTCTGGGAGGTCCGGGCTTTGTCCGACAGATGCTCGGGCCGTTTCCGCAAGTCCGCTTCGTGGTTTCCGGCGGGGTCGATCGATCGAACGTGCAGGACTACGTGCGGCTCGGCGTCCTCGGGATCTGTCTCGGCAGCGCTTTCCTCGAGCGCCTGCTTGCGACCGAGGGAACGGCCGGTTTCAGTTCGACCGTCGGGGGATACGTCGAGCTCGTCGAACGAGCCCTCGAACCCCCCAAAGAAAGCGCCGATGAGTAATTTGCCGCTGACGCTCGCGTGCGAAGATTACGATCGCACGCGCGCGCTCAAAGACGGGCTGATCAAGCCGGAAGGCATCGATCTCAACTACCTCGTCATGCCGGTCGAAGAGATCTTCTGGCGCATGATGAAGTACGAAGAGTTCGATGCCTCGGAGCTCTCGATGGGCGCCTTTCTCACAGCGGCGG
>DATMBL010000416.1:0-25938 GCA_035559295.1 Candidatus Eiseniibacteriota bacterium | reverse complement strand
TCGGGATCGCCGATACCCTGGCGAGCCTGGGCTTCCATCTGTTTCACGGCTTTCGCACGAGATCGGTCGCTAACCTGACCCTGGCGCTCGCGGGCCGGCTCGATAGCGTCAGCGCCGAAAGAATTGCTCGGCGCTCGCTTCGGAACTTTTTCCGCGCCTGCGTCGAAATCGCAATCGCGCTTGCCTCCTCGGATCAGGAGATTCGCCGGCGCATTCCGGTTTCGGGCAAAGAGCATTTGAATGCCGCCCTGGCCAAGGGCAAAGGGGTGATCGCGTTAAGCGCTCACTTCGGCAATTTTTTTTTACTGGGAACGCGTTTGGCGCTCGAGGGTTACCCGGTTCACGTGTTGATTAATCAACCGCGTCACGGCCAAGTCTCCCGGCTCATGGACGAGTACCGCTGGCGTATCCGGCAGCGCACGATTCACGCCAAGCCGCGGCGCGAGGCGCTGCGCGAACTCCATCGCGCGCTTCGTCGCAATGAGATCGTGATCATGATCGCGGACGAGTATCGAAAAGGCGAAGGGCTCGAGGTGCCGTTGTTTGGCCGGCCGGTGCTGGCGCGCCGAGGACCGGCAACGCTTGCGTCGCGCACCGGGGCGGCGGTCGTTCCGGTTTATGTCACGCGCCAACCGGATGACTCTCTAAAGCTCATCATTCAACCCGAGCTCGATCTCTGCCGCCCGGGAAAAAGCAGGGCCGAGATCAAAGAGAACACGGCGCGGATGACGCGCTGGCTCGAGGGAACCGTGAGCCGGGAGCCCGAGCAGTGGAACTGGATGAACATCCGAGTCTGGGAAGCGGGCGGGAGGCGAGGTGGGGTATCGGTGAAAGACCATAAAGACGCGCTCGAAAGGGGATAAAGTTGGCGAACAAGAACAGGGATCTTACGGAACTCAAAAAGAAAGTCGCCCTGGGAAACCGAATCATGTTCCACCAGGGATTGGCCGACTATCACGGGCACGTAAGCGCGCGCATCCCCGGCACCCGAAAGTTTTTCATTAAGCCGGTGCTGGCTCCGCTGGGCGAGATTTCGGCCAAGGATATCATCCTGGTCGATATCGACCAGTACATGGAGGTGTGCGAGGAGAATTGGGCGCGAGCCGGAAACCGGCGCGCCGTGACTAAGCTAAAACTCCCGCCGCGTGAGACGATGATTCACGCGGCGATTTACAACGCGCGCCAGGATGTCAACTCGGTTGTCCATACCCACCAGCCGCTTGCGACCGCTTTTTCGGTCGCCGGTGTGCCGCTGCGGCCGATCTATAATCAGGCGGCGGCGTTTGCCCCGGAGACACCGATTTTTCCAAGTCCGAGGCTGATCTACACGGTGCAGGACGGAGTCGAGGTGTGCCAGACGTTAGGCGATCGGATGGCCATGCTCCTTCAGGGACACGGCATTATTGTTGTTGGCGATAGCTTGGAATATGCTACCGTGCATGCGATCTATCTCGAGCGCACCGCTTACATGCAGTGGGTTGCAAGTTCGGTCGGCAATCCGGTCATCATGCCGCGCAAAGACATCGATTATATGAAGGAGAACATGGTTTACCGCGCGTACGATGCCTTTGCTTACTTCACGTCGCTCCTGCCCAGGGGCGGCCGAATAGCGTAGAGAACGGAGGATTCGTTTCATGGCGAAAAGAGGAGAAAAAATCGTCGCGGCGCCTCAGGAGCGCGTCAAAGGCCCGATCCGAGACCTGCGCGAATGGCTCGAGCGCGTCGAGCAAATTGGCGAACTCATCAAGATCAAGGATGCCGTGAGCTGCGAAGAGGAGATGAGCGCGATCAGCTATCTCGTAGCGAAGCAGACTCCTTCGCCGGCGGTACTTTTCGAGTCGGCCAAGGGCTACGAGAACAGCCCCTACCGGGCCCGCCTTTTGTGGAACATTCTGGGCCCGAGCCTCCGGCGCATCGCGCTGACACTGGAGGAGCCGCCCGATATACCGACGCTCGAGCTCATCCGGCGCGTGAAAGACAAACTGAAACACCGCACGCCCCCACGCGAGGTCTCGCCTTCGGAGGCGGGATTTTACGAAAACACACTCACCGGGGATCAGATCGATTTAACCCAGCTCCCGATCCCGCGGCATTGGCCGCTCGATGGCGGCCGTTACGCCGGCACCGCCGACGCGGTAATCACGCGCGATCCCGATACCGGGTATCTGAACGTCGGCACCTACCGGATGATGCTCCAGGGAAAGCGGGAAGTCGGGCTTTACCTTTCGCCCGGAAAGGACGCGCGCTTGCACATCACGCGTTCCTGGCAAATGGGCAAGCCGGTCGAAGTCGCCGCAGCGTGGGGCATCGATCCCTTGTTCATGGTCATCGGCTCGCAAACCTTTCCCAAGAACGTTTCCGAGTACGAGTATGCCGGCGGTGTCAAAGGCACTCCGATTCCGGTGGTCAAGGGAAAAACCACCGATCTCCTGCTACCGGCGGGCGCCGAGTTTGTCATCGAAGGCGTGATCAAGCCCAACGCTGTCAAAAAGGAGGGGCCCTTCGGTGAGTTCCCCGGCTACTATGGACGGCCGGAAGCGGGATGCCCGCTGGTCGAGATCACCGCCGTGCACTATCGCACGAACCCGATCCTCACCAACGCATTGATGGCGGATTACCCTTCCAATGAACAGAGCGGGTTTTTCTCTGTGATCCGCTCCGCGCGCATCTGGGACGACCTCGATAAACTCGGCGTGCCCGGGATTCAAGGTATCTACTGTCATCCCGCGGGTGCCGGCGGCTTCGGCATGACGGTGATCTGTCTCGAGCAGCGTTACGCCGGACACGCGGCGCAGGCGCTCGCCCTGGCGGCGCAGGTGCCGGGCGGGGCTTACTACACCAAATGGATCATCGCGGTGGACGAGGACGTGGATCCAACCGATATGGACCAGGTGATCTGGGCGATGAGCAGCCGGTGCAACCCGATCGACGATATCGACCTGTTGCGCAACACCTGGAGCACATGGCTCGATCCGACGCAGAACCCTCCTGAGAAGCGGCCCTACGGATCGAAGGCGCTGATCAACGCCTGTAAGGAACACCGCCACCTGCCGGTGTTCTCCAAGCGCACCGCGCTACGTAAAGAGATCTACGAAAAGGTGGCCGGCGAATGGAAAAAGCTCGGCCTGCCCGGGCAGGTCCCGCCTGTGCGCGCTTTTGAAGAAGAAAAAAAGATCGTCTACCACGAGGTCGGCGGTTTCGAGCCTGGCAAACAACCGGGCAACGGGTAACGGAGCGCAAGCGCGCTCTCGGCCACCGCCATCGAAGACCGGCTATCGGGCACATCCTGCCGTTTGAGCGATTGTCCATTCTTGTCAAAACGCTTGCCAAAATCGCCAAAGCAAAGCGCTGATCTGTTTACCATTCGCGGCAATTCATCTTAAAGATCAATAACTTTCCGAAGCGACTCCTTGGCACGAAACTCGCTCTAATGGAAGCGGGAACGACAACCATGCCCGGCAGCATGTTCGAGCCGCATTTTCGAGAACACGATCGGTCGTCGATTAGCCCCCCTCCGCCGGGCTAATTTGCCGGCGCCGGGCCGGGCGCCGTTTATTTCGCCCGGGATCGGGCAGGAACTTGCGATGCAGAAGTCTCTTCGCGCTTTGTTGGTGCACGCTTCGGAAGCCGATGCCGATCCCGTGGTTCGGGAAATGCGCAGAGGAGGCTATGCGCTTGAGTACCAGCGCGTCGATAGCAGCGCAGCTCTCTCCAAGGCGCTTGTGGAGAAGGACTGGGATCTCGTGATCTCGGACTACAAACTTCCCGGGTTGAACGCGAACGACGCTTTAAAGCTATTTAAGAAGGCCAGCCTCGACTGCCCATTCCTGCTCGTTTCAGCCGCCGTCCCGGACGAAACCGGTGTGGCGATGATGCGGGCCGGAGCCCATGACTATGTCGTCGGCCCCAACTTGAACCGGCTAATTCCCGTCGTCGAGCGCGAGCTGGCTCACGCCGAAACCCGACGGCAGCAAAAACGCGCTCAGGAGCGACTGCAACATCTCGCGTATCACGATGTCACGACGGATCTGCCTAACTATGCTTTCCTGCACGACCGCCTCCAACAGGCAATTCTCAATGCCGAGCGACACGGCCACGAAGCGGCCCTGTTGATGATGAAGATCAACCGCTTCCAGACATTGAACGAAACCCTGAGCGATCAGCTGGTTGATGTCCTGTTGATGCAGTTTGGCCGGCGCATCAAGGAGGTGCTGCAGCCGTCGCAAACGTTGGCCTACTTACGCGGGAGCGAGTTCGCCGTGCTGATTCCGATTGCCAACGGCGGCTCGAAGGCTTCGCTGCAGCTCGTCCGCGACATCAATAGAACCCTCGAGCGACCTTTCATTATTGCCGATGGATTAAAGACCGAGGCGCAGGTGACGTTCGGCATCGCTTTGTTCCCTGGCCATGCCACGACCGCCGATCTCCTGATTCAAAGAGCCAGGATCGCTTTGGCAGCCGCCAAGCGAGACCGCCGCCAGCACGCGTTTTATTCGGTTCAACAATCCGAAAGCAGCCAGCACCAGCTGACGCTCGTCGGCGACTTGCGCCGCGCGATCATCGAAAACCAGTTGTTTCTTCTCTATCAGCCCAAGATCGATCTCAGCTCCCTCGAAGTGACCGGGGTCGAGGCACTGGTTCGCTGGAAGCATCCCTCTTTCGGCATTCTCGCGCCGAACCATTTCATTCCACTGGCCGAACAGACCGGCCTGATCATGCCGCTCACCTTGTGGGTTCTCAACCAGGCGTTACGGCAGTGTAGTCTGTGGAATAGGGAGGGGCTCCGGCTGAACATCGCGGTCAACCTCTCGCCCTGGAATCTGCAATCGAGCGCGCTGCCGGAGCAGATTCGTGGCTTGCTTCAGTCCTCGGGAATCCAGGCTGAACGGTTGGAGCTGGAAATCACCGAAAGCGCGATCATGGCGAATCCGACGCAGGCGACCGAGATCCTCACCGTGCTCAAGGAGATGGGCCTGCGCCTGGCGATCGATGACTTCGGCACCGGTTATTCTTCGCTCGCCCTGCTCCACCGCTTGCCGGTCGATGTGATCAAAATCGACAAATCGTTCGTCTTGAAACTGGCCACCGAAGCTCACGACGCGGTGATCGTGAGATCGATCATTTACCTCGCCCACAACCTCGGTCTCAAAGTGGTCGCCGAAGGCGTAGAAAACCGTGAAACGATGCGTCTGTTGATGAAGTTCGGATGCGACCTGGCGCAGGGTTTTCACATCAGCCACCCGCGGCTTCCTGAGGAGCTGCCGCGGGGTTTGCGGTTCTGGGAAGGGGATTACCGGAGTTCTCTGCTGTGACGGCGGCCGGCGCGAACAGAGTGACGCGCGCTGGCGCAATCGCGCCCGGCGGGAAACGGAATCGTCAACTGATCGCTTCTTCGCCCCGCTCTTTGGTCCGGATTCGGATCACGTCTTCGACCGTCGAGACAAAAATCTTTCCATCCCCGATCTTGCCCGTTTGAGCCGATTCGAGAATCGCCTCGACGATTTTCGGCGCCATCTCATCGGGCGCGAGAATCTCGATTTTCACCTTAGGCAGGAAATCGACCGTGTACTCCGCGCCGCGGTAGAGTTCTGTATGACCCTTCTGGCGACCAAAGCCTTTGACCTCGCTGATCGTCATGCCGGTGATCCCGGACGCCGTAAGTTTCTGCTTCACTTCGTCGAGTTTGAAAGGCTTAATGATCGCTTCGATTTTCTTCATCGGATCTTCCTCCGCGCTGTTGCGCAAGCGCGCGTGCAACCGGGTTCGCGTTCTTGGTCCCGAGATTATCGACTCCCGTTTTTACCGGCGTTCCTGAGCGTGAGGCGCTTGCGCGCGAAGCCCGCTTCGCCGCGAGAAACTCACAGCGGCCAGGCGCATGCGATTGCTGCCCGCGTGCCTCATCTCTAGATATCGAAGTAGAGCGCGAACTCCCAAGGATGCGGCCGCAGCCGGATCGCGTCAACCTCCTTCTTGCGCTTGTATTCGAGCCAGGTCTCGATCACGTCTTTGGTGAACACGTCGCCTCGCAGCAGGAATTCGTGGTCTTTCTCAAGCGCGTCGAGCGCCTGGTCGAGTGAGCCGGGCATCGACTTCACCTGCGCGGCTTCCTCGGGCTCGAGCTCGTAAAGATCCTTGTCGATCGGCTTGGGCGGCTCGATCTTGTTGCGGATCCCGTCCAAGCCGGCCATCAGCATCGCGGGAAACGCAAAGTAGGGGTTGCAGCTCGGATCGGGCGTTCTAAACTCCAGGCGCTTGGCCTTCTCGCTGGTCGAGTACATCGGGATGCGAACGCAGGCGCTCCGGTTGCGTGCCGAATACACCAAATTGATCGGCGCCTCGTAACCGGGCACCAGCCGTCGGTAGGAGTTGGTGGTCGGTGCGATGAAGGCACAGAGCGCGTGCGCGTGTTGGATCAACCCCCCGATGTAGTAGCGTGCCGTATCGCTGATGAGGCCGTACCCCTTTTTGTCGTAGAAGAGATTCTTGCCGCCTTTCCAGAGGCTTTGATGCGTATGCATGCCGGAGCCGTTGTCCTGAAACAGCGGCTTGGGCATGACGGTTACGACTTTGCCGCGCCGGCGCGCAGTGTTTTTCACGATGTATTTGTACAGCAACACCTGGTCGGCCATCTTCGTAAGCGTGGTATAGCGCATGTCGATTTCGGTTTGGCCGGCGGTGCCGACTTCGTGGTGATGCACTTCGACCTTGATACCGCACCGTTCGAGGTTCTTGATCATCTCGGAGCGCAAGTCTTGATACTGATCCATCGGGGGAACGGGAAAATACCCCTCCTTGTAGCGGATCTTGTAGCCGAGATTCGGCCGGTCGTTGCTGCCGGAATTCCAAAAACCTTCTTCGGAGTCGATGTAGTAAAAGCCGTGGTTCGCGGCTTGGTCGAATCGGATGTTGTCAAAAATGAAAAACTCGATCTCCGGACCCCAGTAGCTCACATCCGCGATGCCCGACGATTTGAGATACTTTTCCGCCTTTTGCGCGACGTAGCGAGGGTCACGCGTATAGGGCTCGCGCGTCACCGCGTCGATCACGTTGCAGATCAGGCTCAATGTCGGATGTTCGGTGAACGGGTCCATGAAGGCCGTATCCGGATCCGGAATCAAGAGCATGTCCGATTCGTTGATCGTCTGAAATCCTCGAATGCTCGAACCGTCGAAGCCGATTCCTTCTTCGAAAAGTTCCGGCGTAAGCTCGCTCGCCGGGACCGAAAAATGGTGCCACAGCCCCGGAACATCGACGAACTTGAAATCGACGATTTCAACCTTGTTTTTCTTGGCCATTTCCAAAACATCTTTGACTGCCATAGGGCTTCTCCTCTTTTGGTACAGTGAATTGGATTCGCTATTGGAAAACGGTGATTTTGTTACCACATTCTTGGCGGCGCCGCCAGATCCGCTTTCCCCGGCTACTCGTACGCCCGCTCATCGTGCTGCGTCAGATCCAATCCCATGCGCTCCTCTTCGTCGGTGACCCTAAGCCCCATCACGGACTTGACGATCGACAGAAGAACGTAGCTGCCCACCACGGCCAAAACCCAGGTCGCGGCAACTGAGACGAATTGGATCCAGAGCTGCTGCGGGTTACCGAAGAAAAGGCCGTCGTTGCCGGCGGCATTGATCGCCTTGGAAGCAAAGAGACCGGTCGCGAGCGCCCCCCAGGTGCCACCGACGCCGTGCACGCCGACGACATCGAGCGAATCATCGTAACCGAGCCTCGGCTTGATGTTGCAGGCGATCGAGCAGAAGACTCCGCCGCCGATCCCGATCAGAATCGCCGAAAGCGGACCTACAAAACCTGAAGCGGGCGTGATCGCCACCAACCCGGCGACTGCGCCGCTGGCCGCGCCGAGTACGGTGGGTTTGCCTCTGAAGATCCAATCCATCGCCATCCATGACAACGTAGCTGCCGCGGTCGCGACGTGGGTCACGACGAAAGCAGAAGTGGCCAGGCCGTCAGCCGCAAGTGCGCTGCCTGCATTGAACCCGAACCAGCCGACCCAGAGCAAACCGGCACCCATGACGCTGAACGGGAGATTATGGGGTGGCATCGCCTCCTGGCCGTAACCTATACGGCGGCCGCACATGATTGCCGCCACCAGAGCGGAGGCGCCGGAACTGATGTGGACAACGGTGCCGCCCGCGAAATCCAGGGCGCCCATTTGGCGCATCCATCCGTTCACGCCCCAGACCCAGTGCGCAAGCGGGTCATAAATGAAGGTCGCCCAAAGAACGATGAAAAGGAGAAACGCGCTAAACTTGATGCGCTCGGCAAACGCCCCGGTAATTAATGCCGGGGTGATCACGGCGAACATCATCTGATAAATCATGAAAGCGGCGTGGGGAATGGTGGCAGCATAGTCGGGATTGGGCTCGGCTCCGACGCCGCTTAAGCCGAACCATGCGAGACTACCGATCACGCCGCCGACATCCGGCCCAAACGCCAGCGTATAGCCCCACAGCACCCACTGGATGCTGATCACGGCGACAATAATGAAACTGTGCATGATCGTGCCAAGGACATTTTTTCTACGCACGAGACCGCCGTAGAACAGGAACAAGCCTGGAATCGTCATCATTAGCACCAGCGCCGCCGACGTAAGCATCCAGGCGGTATCGCCCTTGTCGATCTTTGGCGCCGCTTGCGCGGCAGCCGGAGCGGCCGGAGCGCCCGCCTGAGGCGCTTCTCCGGCGCCTTGTGCGAGGACGTCGGAGAAATACGTCAAACTCGCTATCAGGGCGGCGGTGAGCGTCAAAACGAGCAAAGCCGTGAGCGAGAGTTTTCTTAGCCGCTTCACCAAAACCTCCTTCAGAAAACTCGACCCGATTGTGAGAACCAGTGGCGGAAGAGCAACACGCATACCATAGTAAGGAGGGGCCAAACGTGCGAAAAAATCATAGAATCGGGCGCGAAAAGCTGCTCGGGTTTTAGGCAGCTGCTTACAAAGTAGGCAGGGACGTGGGTAAAGAGGTTTCGGCGCGACCGCGGAATTAGGCGCGCTCGTGGATTTCCTGCGGGAGGGCGAAATGAATGTTTTCCTCAACCAGACCGAGCTCCGTGACCTCGGCGCCGTGGCGCTGAAAGAACTCGGTGACTTCGCTAACGAGACGCTCCGGAGCCGATGCTCCGGAAGTAACGCCAACCGTCTCGATCGACGCGAGCCACGCCGGCTGAATCGCATGGGCATCGTCGATCAAGTAGGCGGGGGTGCCCTGGCTGCGCGCCACCTTGCAAAGCTGATTCGAGTTCTCGCTGTTGCGTGAACCGACCACCAAAACCAGATCCACCTGACGCGCGAGCTGTTTTACTGCGTCCTGGCGGTTTTGCGTTGCATAACAGATGTCTTCTTTGGCGGGAGTAACGATGCGTGGGAAGCGCTCGCGTAACGCGTCGATGATTTCGCGCGTATCGTCCACGCTGAGGGTTGTCTGCGTAAGAACCGCCACCTTCTCGGGATTCGGGACACTGACTGCGCGCGCCTCCTCAATATCGGCGACGATTTGGACCCGGTCAGGCGCTTCGCCGCGCGTGCCGACGATTTCATCGTGCTGTGGATGACCGACCAGCAGAATGCAATAGCCTTGGGCGGCGAACCGACGCACTTCGCGGTGCACCTTCTCAACCAGCGGGCAGGTGGCATCGACGATCAGCTGCAGGCCCCTCTCCTTGGCCTCCTGCCAAACCCCCGGTGCGACACCGTGGGCGCTGAAGACGAGCTTGGCCCCGGATGGAACGGCCTCTAACGATTGGACAAAGCGCACGCCGCGACGGCTGAAATCATCGACCACGTGTTTGTTGTGGACGATCTCGTGAAACACGTAAAGGGGAGCCCCGTGCCGGTTGAGCGCCCGTTCGACGGTTTCAATCGCCATTTCAACGCCGGCGCAAAAACCTCGCGGCCTTGCCAGGATCACCTTTTTAATGCCCATCATCTGGAGTCTGCGGTTTTATGCCCGGCCTGTCAATCGGCGACGCGCACGGCGGCAGGGCGTCGGCCGTGCCGTAATCCGCGAAGAATTGAACTCAAGCGGCGTTTGGATGTATGTCTTGAGGAGGCTAGAAACGTGCGCGTTGGTGATCGCCGCGTCATGCGAAGAGGGCTAGCGAGATGACTGGAACGATCAAAAAAATTATCAAACAAAAGGGCTTTGGCTTTATCGCCCCGGATGACGGCAGCGAGGATGTTTTCTTCCATCGCGGAAGCCTTGCGCCGCGGACCCAAATCGAGGACTTCAACGAGGGCGATACGGTTCAGTTTCAAACTCGCCGGGGTGAGAAGGGCCCGGTGGCGTTCGATTTGAAGATACGCTAAAACGCTTCCAACCCTGCTCCGGGTCCGGTGGACGAACCGAGAAGTCGACCAGCGGACGCATGCGACTATCTCGCGCCAAGGACCCCACGCGCGCCAAGGCCCGATAACCAAGGCGCAAAGCAATTAGAGCTCTTTAAACTCGCGCCCTCCTTCCGCTCGTTGCGCAACACTGGCGGCTTCTCTTTAGTTGCATCTAGCCGTGTTTTGGTGCGCTGTCCGACTCGCGTAGATCGTAGCGGTGTTTCGGGCCATTGCTGTCCGTGCTAGCTTGAATTATGGCGAGCGAGAAACCCAACCGGCTGATTCACGAGACCAGTCCCTATCTGCTCCAGCACGCCCACAATCCCGTCGATTGGTATCCCTGGTGCGAAGAGGCCTTTGAAAAGGCGCGACGCGAGAACAAGCCGATTCTTTTGAGCATCGGATATTCGGCCTGCCACTGGTGTCACGTGATGGAGCGCGAGTCTTTTGAGAATGAAGCGATCGCCGCGCTCATGAACGAGCATTTCGTCAACATCAAAGTCGATCGCGAGGAACGGCCGGACCTCGATGAGATCTACATGAACGCTGTCCAGCTCCTCACCGGCCGCGGCGGTTGGCCCATGACCGTCTTCTTGACGCCGGAAGGAAAACCGTTTTACGGCGGAACCTACTTTCCGCCGGAAGATCGCTACGGCGTCCCCGGGTTTCCACGAATACTCCTGGGCGTCGCCAGCGCCTATCGTGAAAAGCCCCACGATGTCCAAAGAAGCGTGCAACAGATCCTCGCCGCCCTCGAACGGATGTCGGCCGCGGCCGAAGAGACGCGGCGCGCTTTTTCGCGCGACACTCTCGCGCAAGCAGCCGAACGACTGGCGCAGCTTTATGACCCGAACTACGGCGGCTTCGGCAAGGCTCCGAAGTTTCCAAACCCCGGCGTCTATGAGCTGCTGCTGCGCGCGTATCGGCGCTCGAAGAATAAGCGCTATCTCGACATGGTCACCCATACGCTCGAGCGCATGGCCCACGGGGGCATCTACGATCAATTAGGGGGCGGATTTCACCGTTATTCGGTCGACGAAAAGTGGTTGGTCCCGCACTTCGAGAAAATGCTCTACGATAACGCCCAGCTCGTACGCATTTACGCCCAAGCGTTTCGCGCGTCGGGCGAGGAAACCTTTAAACGTGTGGTGGAACACACACTCGCCTATGTGCTGCGCGAGATGCGTCACCCGGAAGGGGGCTTCTATTCGACTCAGGACGCCGATAGCGAGGGTGAAGAGGGGAAGTTCTTCCTCTGGACGCCCGCCGAGGTCACCCGCATCCTCGGCGACGATGCCGGGGAGATTTTTTGCCGTATCTATGACGTGACCGAGGAGGGGAATTTCGAGGGCAAAAACATTCTGCATCGGATTCTCAGCATTGAACAGGCTGCCCGCCTGTTCCGACGCGACCCCGGGGAGATCGAAGCGCTCCTTCGCCGCGCGCGCGAGAAGCTTTTCGCCGAGCGCGAGCAACGCGTGAAACCGTTTCGCGATGAAAAGATCATCGCGTCGTGGAACGGCTTGATGCTCTCGGGCCTAGCCGCGGCGATCGAAATTTCTCCCGCCGCCGATTTCATTGCCGCGGCCGAACGGGCCGTTGGATTTTTCTTTACGCGAATGTTTCGCAACGGGCGCTTGCTCCACGTCTACAAGGATCAGAAAGCGAACTTACTCGGTTATCTCGACGACTATGCGTTCATGGCCGCGGGAATGCTCGATTTGTACGAGGCGTTGCTCGACCGGAGTTATTTCGACCGCGCGTTCGAACTAACCGAGCGAATGATCGGCGATTTCTGGGATGAAGGCAACGGCGGTTTCTTTTACACCGGAAGCGAACATGAAGCGCTGATCGCGCGATCGAAACCGGCCTTTGACGGCTCCATTCCGTCGGGAAACGCGGTTGCCGCGCTGCTGCTTCTGCGGCTTTATCACTATACGGGCAAGGACTCTTTTTTGGGGAAAGCCGAGAAGGTGTTGCGCCTCTACTATGATCTTGCCGAGAGCCAGCCGTTCGGCTTTGCCCATATGCTCGCGGCGCTCGATTTCTACCTGGAGAAACCCAAGGAAGTGACGATCATCGGCAGCCAACAGGACCCCGGGGTGGCCGCTCTCCTGCAATCCGTCCGCTCGCGCTACCTTCCCAATTTAACCCTTCAGCTCGCAGGCCCGGATGAGGCTCTGGGGTCGATATCACCGCTCCTTCAAGGTAAAACGCAGCTCAATGGCAAGCCCACCGCTTACGTCTGCCATGACTCTACATGCTCGCAACCGGTGAGCACGCCTGAGGAGCTCGGCGTGCTGCTCGACACGTAGCGTTGCCTCGGCCGCGCACCCGCTCGCTTGTGTGCTTGGCCGATCGTACGGCCGACTCAGGTTTGCGCGTTCGCCGCGCTTTGAGAGCGACTCGCCCCGCGGATCGTCTGAATGATTCTTTCCAGATCAGAGGGCGTGTAATATTCGATCTCGATCTTTCCTCGGGTTGACCGCGCTTTCGGTAACACGCGCACTCGCGTGCCGAGCGAACGCTGCAGTTCCTCGGCGAGGCCGCGCAAGTTGGGGTCGATGAGCGGCAGCGGGCGGCGTTTTTTTCTGCCCAATGTCAACTGGCGGACTAATTTTTCCGTCTCGCGCGTGGACAGGCCCTTGGCGATCACTTCACGGCATGTCGAGATCACCAGCGGCTCGCTGTGCAGACCGAGGAGCGCGCGCGCCTGGCCCGCCGGCAAGTTCCCGGCCGCCACTTCCTGCTGGACCTCCGCGGGCAGGGAAAGCAACCGCATGGCGTTGGCGATCGCCGGGCGGCTCTTTCCGACCTTTTCCGCCATTTCCTCCTGGCTCCAATGAAACTCTTCCTGGAGCCGCCGATAGCCGTTCGCTTCTTCGATCGGGTTGAGATCCTCGCGCTGGAGGTTCTCGACCAGCGCCAACTGAAGGGCTTCCTGATCGGTTGCATGACGGATCACAACCGGAACCCGGCTTAGACCCGCCTTGATTGCGGCGCGCCATCTCCGTTCACCGGCAATTAGCTCGTAGGTGCCGTCTCCCTTCGGCCGGGCCACGAGCGGCTGGATGATTCCTTGATTACGGATGGAAGACGCCAGCTCTTCGATCTTCGCCTCATCGAAGCTTCTGCGCGGTTGAAACGGGCTCGGCGTGATTCGATCCGTGTCTACGGTGAGCGGACTGCTCTCGCTTTTCTCCCCGCCCTCGGCGGCTGCCGGGATAAGCGCGCTGAGGCCCCTACCCAATCCCTTTTTCGGTAACGACATGCTTCTTCTCCTCGTTTTCCATGATCTCGCGGGCCAGCTCGAGATAATCCTGCGCCCCGGTCGATTGTTGATCGTAGAGATAGGCCGGCTTGCCGAAACTCGGACTTTCGCTCAGGCGGACGTTTCTCCTGATCACGGTTCGAAACATCTGCTCAGGGAAGTGCTGCCGGATCTCCTCAAGCACCTGGTGGGCGAGCCGATTCCGCCCGTCGAACATCGTGATCAAAATCCCTTCGAGATGCAGGTTCGGATTCAAGCCCTTCTGAACGAGCTGCATCGTCTCGAGCAGCGCGCTCAAACCCTCGAGCGCATAATACTCGCTTTGGATCGGCACCAGTAGCGAATCGGCCGCGGTGAGCGCGTTCAACGTCAACAGGCCAAGCGAGGGCGGACAGTCCAACACCACATAAGCAAACTGGCGGCGCACCGACACGAGCGCTTGCTTGAGACGGTATTCTCGCTTTTCCGCGCCGACTAACTCGATCTCTGCGCCGATCAGATCCTTGCTCGCCGGCACAATGAATAGTTTCGGCAGGTCGGTTGTAGCGATCACCTCCGTCATCCAATGCGAGCCGCAGAGCACGTCGTAGAGCCCGGCTTTGACCTTCGTACGGTCAATGCCTACGCCGGTGCTGCTGTTGCCCTGGGGATCGACATCGATGATCAGGGTTGGCTTCTCCGAAACGGCCAGCGAAGCGGCCAGGTTCACCGCCGTCGTAGTCTTGCCGACACCGCCTTTTTGGTTGGCAATAGCAATGACCTTTCCGGTAAAAATCTCTTTAGAAATCAATATGTTATACATATGGCGCCATTATGCTTCCCCTTCTATCACAGGAACGCCAAAAATGGAAGAAAAATCCTGTTTCACGTGAAACGTTCGATCGAGGAGCGCGGGCGATACCGCGAACCGCTGGATCCAAAACACACAGCTAATCAATAGGTAAGCGACTAAGCTTCCCTGGGCACTGAGGGGCCTTCTCGGTCTCCGTGCGGGCGGGCTTTGAGTCTTCTTAAATGGATCGACAGTAGCGTGATCGCTGCAGGGGTCATCCCCGAAATTCGGGCCGCTTGACCCAGAGATCGCGGACGAATCTTCGTGAGCTTTTCCCGTGCCTCCCTCGATAATCCGGGGACCTGATCGTAATCCAGGTTTTCCGGGATCCGCTCGCTCTCCATCTTTCTAAACCTGTCCACCATCACAACCTGGCGCTCGACGTAACCTCTGTATTTGATCTCCAGCTCGGCTTGCGTATCGATCTCAACTGTGGCCTCTGGCAGTTGGGCTATTCGACGGAGATCACAGACCGTTAGTTCCGGACGGCGCAGCAGCTGGGCAAGCGTCGTCGCCGAACGTAACGGCGCCGAGCCCCGTGCTGTTAAAAAGCGGTTTAGTTCGGGAGTCGCTCCGATCTCTTTGTGCTCGAGAAAGTCCACCAGCGCCGCTGTCTTTTTCCGCTTCGCTACACAGCGGCGGTAGCGTTCCTCGCTCGCCAATCCCTTGCGATAGCTGATCTCGGTCAGCCGCAAATCGGCGTTGTCCTCTCGCAGCAGCAGCCGATACTCGGCACGAGAAGTAAACATGCGGTACGGTTCCCGGTCGGTGCCCTTGGTGACGAGATCATCGATCAGAACGCCAATGTACGCCTGATCGCGGCCAAGAACCAGCGGCTCGTCGCCGCGCAAACTCAAAACGGCATTGATACCGGCGACGATCCCTTGCGCCGCCGCTTCCTCGTACCCCGTTGTGCCGTTGATTTGGCCGGCGTGGTATAGGCCGCGAATGAGCTTCGTTTCCAGCGTGGGATAGATCTGAGTGGGCTCGACGTAATCATACTCGATCGCATAGCCCGGCCGCATGATTTCAGCCGATTCGAGCCCGGGGATCGAGCGAACCATCGCGATCTGCACATCGAGCGGTAGACTGGTCGAAAGGCCGTTGGGGTAAACTTCGCGCGTGTCGAGACCTTCCGGCTCAAGAAAAATCTGGTGCCGCAGCTTATCGGCGAAACGCACCACCTTATCCTCGATCGACGGGCAATAACGTGGGCCGTTGCTCTTGATGATCCCAGAGTACATCGGGGATCTATGCAGGGCCGAACGTATGATCGCGTGTGTCGTTTCGTTGGTGTAGGTAATGTGGCACGGCACCTGCGGCTGGCAGATCTCCGTAGTCAAAAATGAAAATGGAACCGGCGGATTATCGCCGAGCTGAATCTGGAGGTTGCTGTAATCGATGGTCCGGCTGTCGAGACGCGGGCACGTGCCGGTCTTGAGCCGCCCGATTGCGAAGCCGAGCTTCAAGAGCGATTGGCTCAGGCCTTCGGCTGCGAAGTCGCCCGCGCGACCGGCGGCGTAATGGCGGTCGCCGACGTGAACCAAACCACGCAGGAACGTTCCCGTGGTCAAAATAACTCGTCGCCCATAAAACACCTCACCGATCTGTGTCTCGACACCGCACACCGCTCCTCGATCCACAAGAAGGCGCTCGACGCTCGCCTGACGCAGGGCGAGACCGGGGCAGTTTTCCAACACGCGCTTCATCCGTCGGCGGTAAAGGGCCTTGTCCGCCTGCGCCCGCGAGGCGCGCACGGCTGGGCCTTTCTTTGTATTGAGCATCCGGAACTGGATCCCGGTCTCGTCGATGGCGCGCGCCATCTCGCCGCCGAGCGCGTCGATTTCCTTAACCAGGTGACCCTTGCCGATCCCGCCGATCGCGGGATTGCATGACATCTGGCCGATGTGATCGAGATTCAAAGTCAACATGAGCGTCTTGCAACCCATCCGGGCGGCGGCCAGCGCGGCTTCGATGCCCGCGTGTCCGGCGCCGACAACGATCACGTCGTAGACTTGGTCATTCATTATAGTTTCACGTGAAACGGCTATGTCCTGCTCTGAATAGTGAGAAGTAAAAAATAACTTAATTAGCTATTTTCCTATGCAGAATTGGCTAAAAATACGTTCTAAAATATCCTCGCTTCCAACCGTGCCAACGATTTCTTCAAGAGCTCCCCGGGCTTCTTGCAGATCCAGCGAAACGATATCCGCCGGCGCTCCTGATCCCAGGGTACGGCCCGCTTGGGCGAGAGCCTCCCGGCCTTTCACCAGCGCCGCCCTGTGCCGCTCGTTGGTAATGACCACGGGAGGCTCCGAGTTCGTGCCGAGCGCGAGCTTTCGCAGCGTGGTTTTGAGTTCCGGTAAACCGATTCCCTCCTTACAGGAAACCTCAACCAACGGTATTCCAGCCGTGTCGGCGCGCACGGCGTCAATGTCCAGCGCCAGGGGCAGGTCGCGCTTATTGATGACGAGCAGAGTCTTGCGCTTTCGAGCAAGCGAAATCAGCTCGGCGTCTTCGTCGCGGAGCCCTTCGGCACCGTCCAGGACGAGCATCAGGATATCCGCGCTTTCGAGCCGCTGTCTCGACAGACCAACGCCGATTTTTTCGAGCTCGTCTTCGGTTTGACGGATGCCGGCGGTATCCCAGAGAGTGAGCGGCAAGCCATCCAACGTGATCGACTCTTCAATCACGTCTCGCGTCGTTCCCGGTATCGCGGTGACGATGACTCTGGCTTCGCCGAGTAGGGCGTTGAGCAGGCTTGACTTGCCGACATTCGGGCGCCCGCAAATGCACACGTGGAGGCCTTCACGAAATAATTGCCCCCAGCGATAACTATCGATTAACAGGGCGATTTCCTCGCCAAGTCGCTCGATTTTTCTAACCAGCTCGCGGCGCTGCAGAAGCTCGATCTCTTCCTCGGGGAAGTCGATCGCAGCCTCCACCTGGACTAGGATTTCGAGCAACTCCTGACGCAAAATCTCGACCCATTTCGATAGCTCGCCTCTGGCTTGGTTCAACGCCAGCTCCAAACCCCGCTCCGTGCGCGCGCGAATCAGATCGATCACCGCTTCCGCCTGCGCTAGATCGATGCGTCCGTTCAAGAACGCGCGTTTGGTGAATTCGCCCGGTCCGGCATGGCGCGCACCGAGCGACAAGGTCAGACCGAGAATGCGCCGGCAGATGAGCGCGCCACCGTGGCAATGGACTTCCACGACATCTTCGCCAGTATAGCTCCGCGGTGCGCGCATCACAGTGAGCAGCACCTCGTCCAGGATCACCCCGTTCCTGGGGTCCCGGATCGTGCCATGGTAAAGCATGTGCGACTTGAGTTTGCGCTCGTTCGATGGGCCGCGGCAATGAAAGATCCGCTTGGCGATCCCCTCCGCATCCGGACCGCTCAGACGCACGATGCCAATTCCGCCCTCGCCAAGCGGCGTTGCAATTGCGGCGATCGTGTCTTCAGCGTACATAAGCTGTTAAGTATTTAACAGCTTTTCCGGGGCCCGCAACCCAATGTACCCGGCGGGGGAAACGCACGCGCGAGATCTCCGTCTTCAAGCGATCGTCCGAGATTTGCTGCTCCGAGGGTTGACCGCCTCGGCGGAGAAGCGGCCCCATTCACCGCCGATGCCGAGCCCGGGCAAAAAGCGATACAGGGCCAGTTCTTCTTGCCAATCCGGCGCCGAACGGTAAGACGACCTCTTGGGTAACGCTAAGTGGACGTTTTGACGGTTTCGTCGCGCAAGCTGAGCGTCTCAGTGCCGAGAGATTCAAAGCGCCTCAAGGCATCTGGATCGGGCTCCACGCCCAAGCCGGGTTTTTCCGGTGGGATGATAAAACCATGCCTGACCTCGAGCGGTTCGCGCAGCAGTTCCTCGCGAAGCGGGTTGCGAGTGGCGTCGAATTCCATGATCGCGCACTCGGGCAGCGCCGCCGAGAGATGCACGCTTGCGGCGAGAGCCACGGCATCCCCCCAGGTGTGCAACGAGAGAGCGCCTCCATACTCGCGCGCGAGAGCGGCAATTTTTTTCACTTCTCCAATTCCGCCCACGCGCGCAACATCCGGTTGCAGATAGTCCGCCGCTTCGCGGGCGCAGAAATTCTCAAAGGCATAAGCGGTGTGGAGGTTTTCTCCAACCGCGATGCGCACGCGGCCTTGTTTTCTCAGCAGGGCATGGCCTTCGATGTCCTCGACGAAGAGCGGTTCTTCAAACCACAGCACGTCCTCCGCCGCAAAGGCGTCGGCCGCCCTGAGCGCGACGTCTCGCTCATAGCCCTGGTTGGCGTCGGTCATGATCGGAAAGCGTTTTCCCAACGCGCGGCGCACCGCGCGCACGATTTGAATATCTTGTGCCAGGTCGAACCCTACCTTGATTTTGACACCGTGAAAGCCGGCCTCGGCGAAGAGACGCGCCCTTTCCACGACAGCGTCCGGCTCATCGGGATAGAGCGCGGTTGCGTAAACTGGGACGCGCTCGCGGCATTTGTCGCCGAGGAGCCGGTAAAGCGGCAAGCCTTCGAGCTTTCCGCGGATATCCCAGAGCGCAACCTCGACTCCGCTAAGAGCAACCACGCCGACGCCCCGGCTGCCAAATTCCTTTACGCCCCCTCTAACGTACGCTTTTTTCCAGAACCCGTCGATATCGGTTGGGTCCGAACCGAGCAAGAGTGGTTCAAGGACGCGCTCGATCACGGCTGCAATCAAGGCACCATTTCCCGAGCACGATCCGTAGCCGCTCGGGCCCCCATCCGTATCGATCCGCACCAGGGTCGTCGCGCGAAAACGCCGAACCCCCGACCGGCTCCTAACCCGGTGCTCGGCGGGAACTGCGGCGCAAAGCCGGATCGGACGGAGGCGCGTGATTTTCATTCGTCTCGGCCGAATCCTCTCTGAGCCGAGCTTTGCTCGAACGCGCATTGGTGCTGGGATTTGCGCCGCGCTATCGCATTTCCCAGAATTGCCCCTCTATCACGGCTCCGTCCACCACCACGAATTCGTTCTCTTCCTCGGTCCTCTGGTTACCCTCGGCGTCGATGCGAAGCACCCGGGGACGGCTTTTCTTCGCGCTCACGCGAAACAGCGCCAGCGCACGCTCCCCCGTGCTTTGAAAATAATAGTAGTGGTTCTCGGGAAGTAAAATCCCTTCGCCCTTGTTGAGAACGGTGGGCCGATGTTCGCTGTTGTAAAACGTCGCCTGTCCATCCATGACCACAAACACGTGATCCTCGCCCGGATGGGTGTGCAGCTTGTTTTTCCGCCCGGGCGCGTAATAGTTTAACCCGATCGTCATGTGCTCGGTCCTGGCGAGCGGCGTGTGGCTCCTGCCGCCGGTGATTTGCGGTGTTCTAAGCTTGAAAGTCGTTGCTTCCATAAACCCTCCTGTCGCCTCTCGCATATAGCGCAGGCGCGCCGCCTTGAAAAGGCCTGTGTGGGTAGACTATCTTCGGGGCAAGATTTGCGTGCAAGGAGCGATGATGCCGAACCTCGGTCTGGCGTTCGTGACACCGGCGCCGCTGTCGGCGCCTGCTGCGGTCGTGGGCTTTGCCGAAAAGTGCGAAGCGATGGGCGTGCACTCCATGTGGACCATCGACCGGATCGCCTATGACAACCTCGAGCCGTTGATGCTGATGGCCGCCGCCGCAGGCGCAACCACAAGGATCCGGCTCGGGACTTCGGTGCTTTTGCCCGCCCTGCGTCACCCGGCGTTGCTCGCCAAGAGCGTGGCATCGCTCGATGTCATCGCCAACGGCCGCTTCACGCTCGGGATTGGGTTCGGCAGTCGTGAAAGCGATTTCAGCGCCGTCGGAGTCCCTTTCGCGGCGAGGGGCAGCCGGACGGTGGAGGCGATCCAATTGATGAAGAGGCTTTGGACCGAAGAGAACGTGACCCACAAGGGACGCTTCTTCGCCGTAGAGGCTCTGACGGTGGGACCGAAGCCGATCCAAAATCCTTTTCCGATATGGTGTGGAGGGAGCGCCGACGCAGCGCTGCGCCGCGCGGGCACGTGGGCCGACGGTTACATCTGCGGCAGCTCGGCAATTCCCGAGCTGCCGTCGATCTGGGAGAAGATCGCGGCTTACGCCCGTGCCGTAGGCCGTGATCCCGGGACCATCGAAAAGGCCGGGCTTACGTTCATGGCGATCAATGACCGGAAAGCGGAAGCGCTGGAGAAGATCGCCGCCTACTTGACGCGATACTACGGCCGCGTGCGCGGCGACATCGAAAACACCTACATCGCCGGCAGCCCGGCGGAGTGCGCCGAGCGCGCCGACGCCATGTTTCGCATGGGGCTAAACACCTTGATCATCGGCTTGGCCGATCCCGATCCGAGGCAGCTGGATCTGTTTGCGGACAAGGTTTTGCCGCAGCTCAGAGCGCGACTGTCATGAAGCTTGGGCGCGCGCTTTCAAAAACGGTGACCAGTTCCATTCGAAGTTGGCATCGGTATACACCTGCGGCGGCATGAGCGAGGTGAGCCCGCGCTTGCCGAGTTCGGACTCGAATTTCTCCCGGATCCACGGATCTTCGTTGACGTACTCGATTTGGTCCTTCGCCCGGTCTTCGATCTTTTCCGCGTGACCGTGGAACTGCATCGGCGGGTGTAGCGCCAGATAGCGCGCCGGCTCGCTCCCGGCATTGAAGTGCTGGTGAAACCAGCGATTGGGCGGCACAAAACAGCTCGCCTCATGCCACGGCACCACCACCTTCTCTTTGCCTTCTTCCCACATGATCGAATAGCCTTCGCCAGCGGGAATGACGATCACGCGACCGGGGCCGTGCCGATGCGCTTTTTTGTACAACCGCGCATCGAAAACCGACATGTGGCACGACATCTCGGAGTCCGGAAACTGAATATAAACGCTGCGTCCCCCGGCACCGCGCCGGACATTCGCGTCGAGCTTGTCCCAGGCCCGCATGTCCGGGAAAAAGTTCCCGTACCAGTAGGCCCTCCGCCCCCAGGAGCTGTCGAGCGTATTCTGCTGCACCAGCTTGGCTTCCGAATAGAAGTCGAGCTCGTTTTGAATGTCGAGCCCCTCGTAGGGGTTATCGAACAGCAGTCCGGAATCGCGCACGCCGGACAGCACCAAAGGCATATAGTTGTAATGCAGCAGGCGCGCGGGTTGATCGCCCCGCATATTGCTGAACTGGTGCGTGTAGTTATGCGGCAGCAGAAACATGCTGTGTTTCTGCCACTCGAAGGTTTTCTTGGGGCGCTCGGCGCCGGCCCAGATGGTCGTCAGTCCCCGCCCCTCGACGACATAGACGATTTCATCAAAGGCGACCTTCAACGGCCGCATCGTCCTGCCCGGAGGAATTTCGCTCACCCGCGCTGAGCTGACTCCTTCCTGCCCTACGAGCTGAATGAAGGCTGCGTTGCACTCGCGCTCCTTCCACCACCCCAGTTCGAGCGTCCGCAGGTCTTCAATGTAGTAACCTCGGTAAATCGGGATGCGCTGGGCTTCCATCCATTCATCGTAGGTGTAAAGCTTGCTCCACATCTTCCGCTCGACGTTCATCGCTTTGGCCATAGCGCCATCGTCCTCCCGCTGTGAACCTCAATCGATATTGTATCGCATTCGCCAAAAAACTCGCCGGCTCAATGTACGGTGACGACCAGCACGGTGCCTAAAACCGTGAGCGCGCACCCTACAATCACCCGGCCCGTAAGCGCTTCCAGATCCTTGAGAAAAATCGCCGCGAGCACGAGCGTGAGCACCGGATTCGAGCTCACGAGCGGTTCGACGATCACAACGCTGCCGAAGCGCAACGCGTAAAACACCGACAGCATGGCGGCGGTGTTAAAGAACGCGGCGGTCAACAGCCAGCCGGCGCTTTTTGCCGACAAGCGAAACGCCCGCCAGCCCCCTTTGAACTGCAGCAGGCCAAACGAAAACAGCGCCGCGGTCGCGGCGGTAACCGCCGCTCCGAGCACGGGCGCGCCGAGGATCTCCAGGCCGGCTTTGCGCAAGTTGGCGGATACACCGAAGGCGAGCGCGCCGAGGACCGGATAGATCACGTCGAGCTTACGCCATTTTTCTTTTACCGGCTTTGCCAGAGAGAGCAGGATCACTCCCGAAATCACGAGCAAGGTGCCCACGGCGTTCTGTAAAACCCAAATCTCGCCCAAGAAAACGACGGCGAAGATCGACGCGAATATGGGCGAAGAGTTGACGATGGGAACGGAGCGGGCAACCCCCACGCGTTCGATCCCGACGTAGCTCAACGTGCGCCCTATGCCCGGGGCAAAAACGCCGGCGGCGATGAAGTAGCCGATCGCCGGGTGCCAGAACTCCTCGGCGGGAGTGAGCACCAGGGCGAGCATGCAGAGAATACCGGCGCTCATCGTGAGCGAGATGAACGACCCGGTCATGGCGTTCGACTCGACCAGGCCGCGCCGGATCAAAACGTGAGCGATGGAAAAACAGAGCGCCGCCTGGAACGAGAAATAGACAGCCATCAAGATCGGCTCGCGCGGGGTGAAGCCGCCCCGCCGGCCGGCACCCTCAATCGAGTTTCGTGGTCGGAAACATCAGCGACTTGACCGTCACGGGGATGACCTCGGTAATGCCGAGGCACTCGCCGATGTCGATGTAGTCGAGATCACCGACCTCGATGCCGTCGACGGCGATGATGTCGCGCTCGACCCCGAACTCATCTTTGAGCATACCGCCGAGCGACTTTGCGATGTCGAGATCGAGCGTCAGGTAAAGCGGACAGCGCCGATCCCCGGCATCCGCCAGCACCGAAGCGATGCCCTCGGCGATCCTTCGCACCGACTGGTAATCCGGTACCCCTTTGACGGTCAGCGACAGAGCCAACCCGCCGGTAAATCGCGGCAAGTCGAATTTTTTGAGCGCCAGCTTGAGAGCGTCGCCAACCGGCTCGCCGTCGCGAACGACCGCCTGGATGACTTTGAGGCCGTGAACCGGCAAAGCGCCGGGATTGGAAACATAGCTGGTGTTGCCGCTTGCCTGAATCGTGTATTCACCCGCGCCGATCACCGTGGCGCGGATGCCTTCGACCGGCTCCCGAAGCATCGCTTTCGGCAGGCTCCGCAGCCGGCGCCGAACGTGTTTGCCGAGGAGCGGCCCGACATCCCCGTACGCGTTGCGGTCGCGATCGTAGACGTGCTCGGACACGCCGCCGGAAAACACGATGTGGTCGAGCCGTTTCACCCCGGGGTAACCCGTAAACGGCGGTGTCACCATGAGCCGCTTGGCCATCGATGAGACCGGCCCTGCTTCGATCATCTCGAACAGGATCTCGGCCATGTAGGCGGCCAGCGCTTCTTTCTGCTCCGCGCCGATGCTTCGCCCCACTTCGACGTCGTAGCCCAGCTCCCGCATGAGCAGCCGGCCCGCGTCCTCGACGCGGGTCACGGTATCGTGCTCATCAAAGGCGATCAACCGGGCACCGATGTTGATCGAGGCGGTTTGCGTCACCACGCCGTCTTCGATGAGCGAAAACTTGGTCGTGCCCCCGCCCATATCGACGTTCAGCACCGTCTTGTGTTCCGACTTCGACAGATCGACCGCGCCGCAGCCGTACGCGGCGAGCAACGCCTCATGGTTATGCCCCGCCGCCGCGCAAATAAACTTCCCGGAGTACTTGGCGAAAAATTCCACAATCGGTTGCGCGTTTTCCTTTTTGAGCGCCTCTCCGGTGATGATCACCGCCCCGGTGTCCACATCCTCCGGGGTCAAACCCGCTTCCCGATACGCGTCCTGGATAAACTGCTTCACCTTATCGGTATCGATACGGGTCGGCGACAGGTACGGCGTCAACATGATCGGCGAGCGATAGAGCACTTCTCGCTGCGTGACCCTGAACTTCCCCGAGAGTGACGCTCCCTCCCGGCGCAACGTGATCAGAGAAAAAATCAGATGGGACGTCGAAGACCCGATATCGATGCCGACGCTTTTCAGCGAGAACATCTCAAGGCCTTCGATGTCGGTGACGATTTCGCCCTCCTGGATCGCGAAATTTTCCGGATGATCGTGGTCGTAAATGTCGTCGTGCATGGACTCTCCAGTGAAAACGCGGCTAAAGTTTAGCCGATTTCGGATTGCTCAGGGAATCGGGGACTCTATAACAGGAATCCCCGCATGGCGGGTGCGGGGATTCCTGGGCCGAGGAGCCTTCGAGCCGTCGGCGGTTTACTGTTTCCCCATCTTCTTCGACCACTCGAAGTCACGGTTGGTATAGCACTCCGGCGGCATCTCGCTCTTGATGCCGCGCTTCGCCAGTTCCTCTTCGAACTTCTGCCGGATCCACGGGTCTTCGTCGGGATACTCGATCTGATCCTTCGCCCGGTCCTCGATCTTTTCCGCGTGACCGTGGAACTGCATGGGCGGATGCAAGGCGAGATACCGGGCCATGTCGCGTCCCGCATTGAAATGCTGATGGAACCAGCGATTGGGCGGCGTCACCATGCTGCACTCGTGCCATGGGCAAACGATCTTTTCCTTGCCCTCTTCCCACATGATCGAGTAGCCTTCCCCCGCCGGTATGATGATGGCGCGGCCCGGACCGTGGCGGTGCGCTTTCTTATAGGTCTTCGGCGCAAACACCGACATGTGCGCCGTCAATTCCGAATTGGGAAACTGGATGAACACGCTTTTGCCGCCGGCGCCCCGACGCTCGTTGGCATCGAGCTTGTTCCACGCTCGCATGTCGGGAAAAAAGTTACCGTACCAGAAGGCGCGCATGCCCAAGCCTTCATCGGCATTGGCGGCTTGGACGAGCTTCGCCTCGGAATAGAAGTCTCCTTCGGACGCGCCGTTCTTCGGCTCGTAGGGGTTGTTGAAATAGAGATCGGGCTCGGGGAGCGCGGACATCGCCATCGGCATGTAGCTGTAGTGGAAGAGCCGCACCGGTTTGTCCCCCTGCATGTTGCTGAACACGTGATAGTGGTTGCGGGGAACGAGAAAAAGCGCGTGCTCTTGCCACTCGAAGCTCTTCTTTGGCCGCCCCTCGCCCGCCCAAACGGTCGTCAGGCCCCTGCCCGAAAGCACGTACACCAACTCGTCTAAGGCAAACTTCACCGGCGGAAGGCTCTTGCCCGGCGCAATTTCGGTGACGCGCGAGCCGCTCACGCCCTCTTGCCCGAGGAGCTGGATGAACGCGGCCTTGCATTGCCGCGCCTCCCACCACTCGAGCTCGATTGTGCGCAGATCTTCTATGTAGTAACCGGTGTGGATTGGAATGCCGATCGACTTCATCCAGCGATCGTACGTGAACTCCTTGCTCCACATCGTGATGACCGGTTCCTGCTTAGCTGCCGTGGCCATGCTCTTTCCTCCCCTTGCTTAACTACTAGTCGCCCGCCCTGCGATTTGCAACCGTCATTTGAACTCTGGCCCAGCGCAGCGCCGCCGCCGCTTCCATGAATTGCGGCTCCTCGGGGTTCGAGGCGCACATGGTGCTTTCGGCTTGCGCCGCCACGCGGCGCGCTTCTTCGACGTCGATCTCGCCCGCATACTCGG
>DATMBL010000415.1:0-8018 GCA_035559295.1 Candidatus Eiseniibacteriota bacterium | reverse complement strand
CCGCCGGCCTCCAACGCCGCCTCGTGCGCCGTGCCGTCGATCCCGCGCGCCATGCCGCTGACGACGGTGAAGCCCAACGCGCAGAGATCCCGCGCCAGGTCACGGGCCACCCCGCGACCATACTCGCTTGCGCTCCGGGAGCCGACAATGGCAACGGCCCTTTCGTCTTCGGGCTCCAAGCTGCCTTTGACGTACAGCACCGGCGGCGGATCGGCGATCGCCCGCAGCCGGGCCGGATACACCGGATCGGTAAACGGAACCAGTTTGATGCCCGCGTCCAGCGCTCTTCGAACTTCCTCCCCCGCCTCCTTCCAACCGGAAAAATGCGCAAGGTTGACGATCACCTCCGGCTCGAGTCCTTTGATCGATTGCAGCTCGGCCGGTGCCGCCGAAAACACATCGATTGGACTCGCAAAGTGGCTCGCGAGTTTTTTGAATCCGACGCAGCCCAATCCCTTCACGCGGCTCAGAGCCACCCACAACGCAAAGTCCGCCTCGGGGCTTGCCGCGGACGGCGATCTTCTTTCCGAAGAGAGCTCGACCACAATCATTCGGCTCCGGCGAACGGGATTTCGCGCGGCTCAGGTTCGAGCCGCCGTTAGAGCAAGGTGAAAATCATAAGGTAAAATTTTCTCGAACGCCACAACCGCGCTCCGCCGCCATCGGCACGGCACAACAAACGCCTTGGATTTCCAATGGGTTACTAATCCGGAAGCCGGATCGGCGCTGCGCCGATCAACCCGACCGCCCGCGAGAAGGCGGTCGGGTCCGGCCCGTACCTCGGCTTGCTTCGCGCCTGGCGCGTAGAATCAGTCGCACCGGCACCAGCGAAAACCCCAAAGCCCGGCGGAACTGGTTGATCAGATACCTCCGGTAATCTTCCGTGACCGAGCCCGGCGCATTGACGAAGAGCGTAAATGTCGGGGGGGCTTTCCCCGTCTGGGTGCCGTAATAGAACTTCACCGGGCGGCCTCGGCTAAAAGGCGCTGCGTGGGCTTTGACGCTGGATTGGAGCGCCTGGTTGAAAACCGAGGTCGGAACCTGGCGGCGGTAATCCGCCAAAACCGCTCGGGCCGTGGCCAGCATCTTTCGAATCCCGAAACCGGTCGCGGCTGCGATCAAGACCACGGGGGCAAACTCGAGAAACGGCAGTCGCTCGTAAACCTGCCTTCGGTACGCCTCGGGATCGGCTCCCTGCGCTTCCATGCGGTCCCATTTGTTGACCGCCAGCAGGATCGCCTTGCCGCGATCGTGCGCATAGCTGAGGATCTGCGCGTCTTGATCGGTGACCCCCTCGGGTCCGTCGATGACATGGATCACGAGATCCCCCCGGTCCACCGACCGCAAGGAGCGGCGGATGGTGAAGTACTCGAGCCGGTCCGAAACGCGCGACTTCCGCCGAATGCCGGCGGTGTCGACCAGAACGCCGGGCTCGCCGTTCAAGGAAAACGGCGAATCGATCGCGTCGCGGGTCGTTCCGGGCGCGGCATCCACCACCGAGCGTTCGAAACCGACTAGCCGGTTGATCAGGGTCGATTTGCCGACGTTGGGCCGCCCGACGACCGCGATTCGGACAGGCTCCGCCGCTTCATCCGGCGCGGCGCTCTCTTCGGCGGCGGGCAGGCTCGCGGTCACGGCCTCCATCAATTCGGCGACGCCGAGCCCATGCTCGGCGGAAATCGCGAACAGTCGGCTCTCACCGAGCCGATAGAACTCGTAGAGGTTGTCTTCACGCCGGGGAGAATCGATCTTATTGACCGCGAAAAAAACCGGTTTGCCCGATCGTCGCAAAAAGTCCGCCGCTTCGCGATCGTTCGGGTTGAGTCCTTCTTTGCCGTCGAGCATCAACAAGAGCGCGTCGGCTTCTTCGACGGCCCGGCGAGTCTGCTGCTGGATGGTCTGCTCCAGCTTTCCGCCGGCGTCGGAAACCAAGCCGCCGGTATCGATCAGCCGAAATCTCTTTCCCTTCCATTGAGCTTCGCCGTAATTGCGGTCGCGCGTGACTCCCGGCAAGTCATGAACGATCGCCTTGCGCTGGCCGATGAGCCTGTTGAAGAGCGTCGACTTACCGACGTTCGGGCGGCCGACGAGAGCGATCGCCGGCAAACGGCAAGCGGGCGCGGTTCGAGCCGTCGAAGCGACTGTCATGTCATAGACCCATTTCCGCCAATGCTCGCGGATCGTCGGTCCAGCCGGGGTTTACTCGGATAAAGAGCTCGAGAAAAATCCTGCAGCCCAGGAGCGATTCCAGCTCCTCGCGCGCGCGCTTGCCGATCTCCTTGAGCATCGAGCCTTTCTTGCCGATCAAGATCGGCTTGTGCGATTCTCGCGCCGTGTGGATCGTCGCCTTGATCACGATCAGGTGCTTGTCTTCCTTTTCCGTGAATTCGTCGACCGTCACGGCGATGCCGTACGGGATCTCTTCGTGCGTAAGCAGAAAGATCTTTTCCCGAATGATTTCCGAAGCGATAAAACGCTCGGTCTGATCGGTAAACTCTCCTTCTGGGAAATACCGCGGCCCTTCGGGCAGCCAGCCTTCGACAATCTCCATGAGCCGCGGCAAGTTCTCGCCGGTAAGGGCGCTGATCGGCAGGATCTCCCTGCCGGGGAGAAGATCCGCGCACCGCTCCATGAGCGGCAGCAGTCTGCTTTTCGCCACCTTGTCGATCTTGTTCAACAGGACGAGCACCGGCGCGCGCAGCGCCGCGAGCCGCTCCGCGAGTTTTTCCTCTTCGGCACCGATCCGTCCGTCGGCCTCGATCAGCCAGCAGACCCCGTCCACCTCGTTGAGGGTTTGTAAAGCGGTATCGAGCATCCGCCGGTTGAGCAGGGAGCGCGCCGAGTGGATTCCCGGGGTATCGAGAAACACGATCTGGCTGTGGGGTCGCGTCAGAATCCCGGTGATCCGGTTCCGTGTCGTCTGGGGTTTCGGCGTGACGATCGCGACTTTTTCGCCGAGCAAGCTGTTGAGCAACGTTGATTTGCCGACGTTGGGGCGGCCGACAATTGCCACGTAACCCGAACGAAACGGCGCCTCGCCGCCTTCCATGTTGGTTTTTTCATCCGCCATCGTTCGGCCAACCGCGCGCGCGGCGCGGTCTCGGGGAATTTCTACCACAGAGCACACGAAGTTCACGAAGAACCGGACAAAGAAGCTATGCACCGGAGAGCCGCATGGAGCAACGTTTCCCCCGGCGCTTTGCACGGTTAAAACCTTCGCTGCCTTTGCGTTCTTTGTGGTCTTTGTGTTCTTTGGGGCAAATTTCCTTAGTCTTCCTCTGCGTTCTGTGCGTCTCTGTGGCGAAGCGCTTCTTCGTGCTGTTCTTGCTCGCTCATTATCGCATGGGAGTTCCGCGGTTCAAGATTGCAAATTTTCCGCAACCCTGGCATGTAAGCGGACGGATGCCGCTCCGCTTCACGCCGTTGATGCAAAAGAAGCTCACGCGCCGAGCTTGTGGCATGATCCAACGGTCACTCCTTCACTTTCCCGAGTTGCGCGGCCGGGAGATCACAGTCGGTTATACGCGCGTTCACCTGGGCAGCGCCTTCGTTGCGCATCGCGCCGGCAGGATTTCGCAACTCGTCATCCGGCTCAAAACGAGAAAGCTCACCTACCAGACGATCGGCCATGAGCTCACCCACCTGGTTCAAGCGCTGGCGCGGTTCGAAAACGGGAACCGGCCCGCCGGGAGGTGGCGTATCCCGAGCGGCGAAAAGCCCTGCGACATCTGGACGCTTGCCCGCGCGCCGCTCTTTTGCGACGACCCGCCGTCTTACGTGAGAATGCCGCGCCGGCTGCGCGAGCGATGGCGCGACTACGCCGCGCCCGTGCGCGCGCTTTGCGTTGCGGCGATTGAAAAACGGCAAACGCACCGGCGCTACATTCGCTGGCTCGAGGCGGAGCTGCGGCGGCTCCCCGGGTGTGTGCCCCAGCCACCGGCCCGCGAACAGTTGCGTTTACCTTTTGACGCGCGTTAGAGTGTGCGGCAGGCGGCTACTTCTTCAAAATCGATTCGATCAGGTCGAGTTCTTCGCCCGTGAGGCGCCAGTCGGCCGCTCTGACGTTCTCGTTGAACTGCTCGAGAGTCTTCGCGCCGGTGATCACCGAGCAAACCTGCGGCTGCGCGAGTAGCCAGGCCTGGGCCAACTCGTGCACCTTCCGTCCGTAGCGGGCCGCCCAGCGCGCCAACTCCGCCACGGCGGCAAAGTTTTCCTCCTGGAGCAGCTCGCGCACGTACCTGCCATCAACGCCCCGCGAGCCGGGCGGCGGCGGCTCGCCGTGCCTGTACTTGCCGGTTAGAAACCCTCCGGCCAACGGGTAATAGGGCACGAACCCCACGCCGTGCGCCCGGCAATAAGGCAAAACCTCCCGTTCGACCTCGCGCCTGAGCATGTTGTACTCCGACTGGATCACGACGAACGGCGACCAGCCTTTCACCTCGGCGAGCAAATTGGCGTGCGCGAGCTGCCAGGAGGCGAACGCGGACGCCCCTAGGTAGCACACCTTCCCCGCTCGGATCAGATCGTCGAGCGCTCGCAGCGTTTCTTCCACCGGCGTGGTCGCGTCCCAGCGGTGAACGTAGTAGAGGTCGATGCAATCGGTCTGCAACCGGCGCAAACTCTGCTCGACCGCGCGCTTCATGTGATAGCGTGAAGCGCCCCATGTGTTCGGGCCGTCTTTTTTCGGGAAAGAAAACTTCGTGCCCAGGATCACACCGTGCGCCCGTCCCTTGAGCGCCCGGCCGAGGGTCTCCTCGGAACGACCGTCATTATAGATGTCGGCCGTATCGATGAAATTGACGCCGCAATCGAGCGCGGCGGCGACGATCCGATCGACTTCCGCTTGCGGCACCTCGCTCGATCCGAACCGATTCGTGCCGAGACCGATAACGGAAACGCGAACTCCGGAACGGCCGAGCTGGCGAAACTCCATCGTTGTCCTCAATTAAAAAGGTTCCAACCGTTCGAGCCGTTCAAGCGGTTCAACCCGACAATCGACCGCTCTGGTGCCGCGAACGGTGCTACTTCCGCGTGAGCGAACCTGCCGCAGGCTTGACACGCGCCGGCCGTGAACCGCTTCGGCCGCGGCTCTGCCCGCATTTCCAGCACTCGCTGAACTGGCCCTCGATCTCTTCCCCGCAGCGATGGCAGCGCCAGGGCTTTCGCACTGCTTTGATCGGCGCCAGGGTTTTCCTCAAGATCGTCTTCGCCTCTGCGGCCCTGCGTTCTTCGACCCACAGCTCCGGCCAGCACTCGATCGGCGGCAACTCGCCCGCGCCGCTCGAAAGATCGAACTTCTTCGCGACGCACCTGATGTCGAACGTCTCGAGCACGTTTTTCAGGTGGGCGATCATCAGAGGATCCTTGGAGCTATAAACCCGGGTCATCGCCATGGCGCAAGATCAGCTTCGTTTGAGAACGTCTTCCTTCAGTTGCAACACTCGACCGAGCCAGAGCGAGCGTTCCATGTGATCGCGGAAGCTCTCCCCGGTCGAGGGATGAACGAGCACGGTCAGGCCTTCGCGATGCTGCATGAGCCACGGCACCACGGAGCCAAAATCTTCTGGCGCGAAAACCACTTGATACATCGCTTGCGGATGCGGCCCGACCGGCTCGTCGTGCCAACGGCCGAGCTGCACGTTGAAGCGCGCCGCCAGCCCGTCGCGCACGCGCGCGGCGGCCGCGCGCGTCTGCGGGTCATAGTAGACGTGGGCGTGGTAGTTCTTGATCGCGCTTTCGCTCATCGCGCAGCGATCCGTGAGTCGGGATCAGTCTTTTTATCAAATCGGGCGGAAAGAGCCAAACCGAAGGGCGCCAAGAGCTTGCCATGGCCCGAACGGTACACTGCAACCAAAAAAGATCGATCCGTTGTTCCCGGATAAGGCTGACGCGCGGGCGGCGCTTGGCTTTTGGGTACGTTTAGCTTCCGGTTTGAGGCAAGACTTCATCCGGGAAGAGATACTCTTCGCCGGCGCTCCCGAAGTTGACGAGAATCAAGCGGCGGCCGAGGTTTTCAACGGCTCTCACGAAAGTCCCTTCGCGGGGCAAAACGGCACCCGTTTTTTGGGATCGAATCGGCTTGATCGTCCTTAGCGGATCGCCTGGACTCATGCTTCCTCCACGTATGGCCCAGAGCTCAACGGCTGCTGATTGTGGCTGCTCGCGAGGCTCTCTCCTCGTTCGTTAGACGCTTGCAAGATCGGAAACGCAAAGCCGATGCCATGCCGCTTCGCCCAAGGTGTCGCCACGGGATCTCGGGGTTCGGCCGCAACTCGCGCGTGAAAGCTGAAAATCCCACCTGTGGGCTCTGCTGTGAGAAGCGCTATGGCCGGGTTCAGAAGGTCGTCTGCACGCCGGGCGCTAAGCGCGTGAAAACACGGGAAGTATCGAGGGATGGATGACCGAGAAAACACCGGCTCAGTCGGCCCGGCCGGACTGGAAAAAACCCCGGGTTCCTGCCTTGCCTATATAAAGGTAGGAGCTCCCGGCCGAGTCGAAACGAACGCATTATACGACAAAACCCGACGCCTGGCTACAAAATTGTCACAGCGGGAAAGCAAAGCGGCAGGGGGTTCGACCGGAAGCCGGATCGCGTTTCAGAGCGAACTTACGTTGCGCCTGAACAAGGCTCTCACGATCAGGTCCGAGAGGAAAAGAACCAATGCCGCTCCGGAGAGAGCCCACCAGGTTTCCTGGGCGCGCGACCCCTTTTCCGCGCTCGCGCTGTAGAGGCGCTGGATCGCGCTATCGGAAAGGTTCGGATCCAACATCTCGCCGCCGGTGCCTTCGGTCAGGCGATGGAGCAAAGCGGTGTTCGGTTTGAGCGCTCGGTACTCTTTGGGATAGGGCGCGACGTACGGCACGGTGGCGATCGCAACGTTACCTTCTCCCGAGGATTGATCCGCAAAAAAGGTCACGAGGTTGATTCCTCGCCGCACTCGGAGCAGTTCGCCCTGGTATCGTCCAGGCGCGATCTGGCGGAGGGTTGTCTCCTCCGTCACGTTGTCGGCGCTGAGATTCGCCCTGAGATCGAGGTGGTTCACGAACCCGCCGTCGGCCGAGACAAGGTCGGCCACGACCTCAACCCGGTCGCCGGCGGGTTGAAATTCCACTTGCAAGCCGCTCGCCGGCGGTTGTCGGATCGTCGCGCGCGCGAGCTGGCTTGCCCACACCGGGAAAGCGTCCCAGGTAACCCAGTCTCTACCCCAACGGCCGCTCAGATCCGAGGTAAACGCCGACACCCGCCCGAGTCCATAGCGCCACGAGGCGAGCAGCGGGTCGTCGCCGGCTTTCATCAGCACTTCGGCGTGAGCCTTCGGATAGGTCAGGACGTAGCCGCGAACCGCGGGTAGACGCGCCCCGGCAAAACCCTTCAGCGCCCCGACCGGCGAGACAATGCTCGGTGTGACCGTTTTCTCCACCAGCAGGTCGCGCGAGATCAACAGGGTTTCGGTCGTGAAAATCTGCGGAATCGTCTGCGGGTCGAGCGTCACGTAACCGCGCCCCTTGCCGTCCTTTGCGATCTCCGCCATGAGCTTGAAATCGGCGTCGGCGCCGACCGCGACCGTCGAGACCGTGATGCCGCCGGCCGTCATTTTCGTCACCAGCGAGTGAAAATCCATTTTGTCGGTGAGCCCGTCGGAAAGCACCAGCACGTGCTTGATCGCGGCTTGCGTCGAAGCCATCGCCCGATGCGCTTCGACGAGCGCTTTGTAGAGGTCGGTGCCGCCGTCGGAGTGTAAACTCGCGAGCCGTTCGGCGATCCACTCGCCTTTGCCGACGGGCTGAAACGGCAACACCCACTCCCAAGCGGCGTCGAAACCGAGAATGCCGATCTGATCGGTGGGATTCATGATATCGGCAGCCGCGAGCGCGGCGGCTTTCGCCAGATCGAGCTTGGAGCTTCCCTCGCCGCCCGCACCCATGCTGCCCGACTTGTCGATCACGAACAGCAGCGCGACGTGCGGCAAGTCGAGACGCGCCGGCGGGCGCATGTCGAGAGGCAAAAGCCTCTCGAG
>DATMBL010000414.1:0-4262 GCA_035559295.1 Candidatus Eiseniibacteriota bacterium | reverse complement strand
TGATCTATCCGGCGACCGGCTGGCCGCAGGATAAAGTCAAAATCGGCTACATCGATCTCCAGCGGGCGATTTCTGAATCTCAGGCGGGTAAGCGCGCCAAGGAGAAATTTCAAGCGCAGGTAAAGAAAGTCGAGGCGGACCTGCTGAAAGAAAAGCAGGAAATCGAGCGGTTGAAGGCGGAACTCGACAAAAAGGGGCCGCTTCTTAAGGAAGAGGAGCGTCGCAATCTCGAAGCCGATCTGCAGAAGCGCTACGTGAGCTACCAACGATCGATGCAGGACCACCAGCAGGATCTCCGGCAGAAGGAAGGGGCGATGACCAGCGACATTCTCAAAGAGCTGGAAAAAATCGTCAACGAGGTCGGCAAAGCGGAGAAGTTCACCCTGATTCTCGAACGCTCGCAGCTGCTGTACAGCGACCAGGGAATCGATGTCACGAACCGCGTCATCGACGTGTACAACAGCCGCACGAATGGAAAGGCGCCGAAGGGCAAGTGAGCGCGGGGGCGGCCAAAACGCTCGCCGAGTTGGCGGAGCACGTCGGCGGCAAGGTCCGGGGCGACGCCGGAATCGAAATCCATAAGGTTGCGCCGATCGAAGACGCCGAGCCCGGCGCCATTACCTTCCTCACTCATCCGCGATATGCGAAATTTCTGAAGGACTGCAAGGCGAGCGCCGTGGTCGCGTCCCCGGACGCCAGGCTCGATCCGACGGGGCGGATCGCGGTGCTCGAGACCGCCGAACCCTACGTTGCGGTGGCCAAGATCCTCCGGCTCTTCAATCCGCCGCGGCGCTACGGTGCGGGCGTGAGCCCGCTTGCGGTGATCGAAGCGTCGGCGACCCTTGCAGCCGAGGTCGCGGTCTTCCCGTACGTCTACATCGGCCGGGAGGCCAGGATCGGAGAGAGAACCGTCCTTTTCCCCGGCGTCTTCATCGGCGACGGTTCGGCGGTAGGCGACGATTGCGTTCTCCATCCGAACGTAACGGTGCGCGAGGGCTGCCGTATCGGTGACCGCGTCATTTTACATCCCGGAGTCGTGATCGGCAGCGACGGTTTCGGTTACGCCGGCCAGGGCGCCGAGCGTGTCAAAATCCCCCAGGTGGGCACGGTCGTGATCGAAAGCGACGTCGAGATCGGCGCCAACTCGACCGTCGATCGCGCCACGCTCGGCCGAACGGTCATCGGCAGGGGCACGAAGATCGACAACCTCGTGCAGATTGCTCATAACGTCTCGATCGGGGAAAATACGGTCGTGGCAGCTCAGGTGGGAATCGCCGGCAGCACGCGCATCGGGCGCAATGTGACCCTCGCCGGGCAGGTCGGAATCGTCAATCACGTCACGATCGGCGACGGCGCCGTGATCGGGCCGCAATCCGGCATACCGCGCTCGGTTCCGGCGGGCGCGCTGCTTTCGGGCGGCATCGCCGCCGCGCCGCACCACGAGTGGCTGAAGGTCATGACCCTGCTGCCCCAGCTGCCGAAGCTGTGGCATGCGGTCCGGCAGCTGGAGAAGCGTGTTTCGAAGCTGGTAAGCGGGAGGTGAAAGGAACCTGACGTTATGTTCGACCTGAAGGAGATACTGAAACGCATCCCGCATCGCTACCCCTTTCTCCTTGTGGACCGCATCGAAGAGATCCAGGGCGATCAGAAGATCGTCGGGATCAAGAACGTCTCGTTTAACGAAAATTTCTTTCAAGGACACTTTCCGAACAAACCGGTCATGCCCGGCGTGCTGATCTGTGAAGCGATGGCTCAGGTCGGCGCCATTTTCGCGCACAATGCGCGCGGGCCCGCGGATGAAAAGAAGGTATTCGTTTTGACCGGCCTCGACAACGTAAAATTCAAGCGGCCCGTGGAACCGGGAGATCAGCTGCGGCTGGAACTCACCTGCCTCAAACGGCGGGGCTCGTTCTGGAAGATGCAGGGTGTCGCATCGGTCGACGGAAAGCTCGTGGCGCAGGCGGAGATTTCCGCGATGGAAGTGGAAATCGACTAGGCGCGGTCGGCGGGCGGAGCGCAGGTGACCAAGATTCACGAGACCGCCCTGGTCGACCGGGGAGCCGAACTCGACACCGACGTGGAGGTGGGGCCGTACTCGATCATTCGCGCCGGCGTTAAAATCGGCAAACGGACCAAGATCCGGTCGCACGTCGTCATCGAGGGACGCACCACGCTCGGCGAAAACAACGTGGTGTTTCCGTTCGCCGCCGTGGGTTCGGCGCCGCAGGACTTGAAGTACAAAGGCGAGCCGAGCGAGCTGATCGTCGGCCATAACAACACGATTCGCGAGTTCGCATCGCTCAATCCCGGGACCGCCGGCGGCGGAATGGTGACGCGCGTCGGCGATCACAATCTCCTGATGATGTACTGTCACATCGCGCATGATTGCATTCTCGGCAACCACAACATTATCGCCAACGGCGCCACCCTGGGAGGCCACGTCGTCATCGAGGATTACGTGATCGTCGGCGGGCTGGTCGGTATCCACCAGTTCGTCCGCGTCGGAACCAGCGCCATCCTGGGGGCGGGCTCGATGGTCTCGAAAGACGTGCCGCCGTTTTGCAACGCCACGGGGGATCGCGCGCGGCTCCGCGGACTCAATATCGAGGGCCTGAAGCGTCGGGGTTTCAGCAGGGAAACGATCGAGACGATCAAAAAGGCCTACCGCGTCATTTTTCATTCGAAGTTGACGACCAGCCAAGCGCTGGAAAAAATTCGCCGCGAGCTGCCGCACTCGGTCGAAGTGCAGCAACTCGTCGCGTTCATCGCCAAGTCGCAGCGCGGTATCTGCCGGTAAGTGAATTCGGAGCGGCACAACGACACCTTGCGAAAAGCGGCCGGCGCGGCGCGCGAGAAGCTGGGGCTGATCGCCGGCAACGGCAAGTTTCCAATCCTGTTCGCCGAGGAGGCCGGCCGCCAGGGATTCGAGGTCATCGCCGTCGCTCATCGCGGCGAGACGCCGGAAGAAATCGAAAAGGTCGCGGCCGCGGTGACCTGGGTCTACGTCGGGCAGCTGGGAAAGCTCATCCGGGCCTTCGAGCGCGCGGGTGTTGAGCGGGCCGTGATGGCGGGCGGCATACAAAAGGCCAGACTCCTCGGCGGCTTCAGGCCCGATCTTCGCGGCGCGAGATTTCTCGCGCGCATGAAGCGGCGGGACGACGACGCTCTGCTGCGCGGTTTGGCCGATGAATTGGCCGCGGCCGGAATCACGATTCTCGATTCGACGCTGTGCGTTTCTCGGATCGTGCCCGGAGCGGGCGTGTTGACCCGGCGCGCCCCGGAAAACGCTCAGTGGGAGGATATCCGGCTGGGATTTCGCGTCGCGAAGGAGATCGGCCGCGTCGGGATCGGTCAAACCGTGGTTGTAAGGGACGGGGTGGTCGCCGCCGTCGAAGCGGTCGAAGGTACCGACGAAGCGATCCGCAGGGGCGGGTTGCTGGCGCGCTCAGGGGCCGTGGTGGTGAAGGTCAGCAAACCGGATCAGGACCTCCGGTTCGACGTTCCGGCGGTGGGCCTTCACACGATCGAAACCATGCGCGCGGTCAAAGGCGCGGTTCTGGCGGTGGAAGCGGGGAAGACGATTTTTTTAGATATGGAGGCGTTGTTGAAGGAAGCCGATCGTTGCGGCATTTCGGTCGTAGCGGTGACCGGAGATGAATGAGTCGATCGAGCCACCGTTGTTTCAGCTCCTCAGGGGCGAGGCTTCCCAGCCGGTGGCCGTGGGGATATCGAATGCAGATCTCAAATCTCAAAATGGCGGCTCTGAGATGTGAAATCTATGATCGGACGTTCCGAGCACAACGAGAGCCGCGGTGGCCTTTGACGCAGGGACTATTCGGAGCCCTAAGCGGCTCACGCTCTCGGGCCAAGCTGAGCGCATGAATAATCCGGAGCGGTGACATCACCGCGCGCGGTTCGGCGGCTTCGACGGAGGGGCCCGGTGGACAGGCGGAATTCGGCACAATCATCTCAAGCGGGAGCGTCGAACGCGGCGGAACCGCTGCGGGCGGCGGTGGTCGGGGTTGGTCACCTCGGGAAGTTTCACGCGGAAAAGTATGCCGGGTCGAACCGAGCGCAGCTGGTTGGCGTCGTCGATGTCGACGAGGCTCGAAGCCGCGCGGTCGGGGAGCTGCTCCAAACCGAGTGGTTCACCGATTACCGGCGACTGCTCGGACGCGTCGACTGCGTGAGCGTCGCCGTGCCGACGCAACTCCATCACCCGATCGCGAAGGATTTTTTGCAGGCGGGCGTCCACGTGCTCG
>DATMBL010000413.1:0-23290 GCA_035559295.1 Candidatus Eiseniibacteriota bacterium | reverse complement strand
TTTACGATGCTCGCGCGTTTCTGTTCGGCGGCGGCGAAATCGGACCGCACACGCTGCTGCGCTTCTATATCCTGCACTGCATTTTCATCCCGCTGGTTGCGAGCGTGCTGATGGCGGTTCATTTCTGGCGCATTCGCCGAGACGGTTTCTCGGGCCCGTCGCTGTAGAGGTGTGGAGCACGAAACCTGGGGCGCGCCGGCAGAGCAAAATCATCGGAACTCCAAGATCGCAAACCGAAATCCAAGATTGAAAATCCAGAATCGGGTGAGCCATGGCAGAACCTGCACGAAAAGCGGAGACGGTAAGAAAGCTGCCGGTGGACGACAAGATTCACACGTGGCCGCATTTGGTGCGCGGCGAATTCCTTGTCGCTCTGTTCGTGATCGTGGCGCTCACGCTCTGGTCGATTACGATCGACGCGCCGCTCGAGGAGCCGGCCAATCCGACGCGTACGCCCAATCCCTCGAAGGCGCCCTGGTACTTCCTGGGACTCCAGGAGATGCTCGTCTATTTCGATCCGTGGCACGCGGGCGTCGTGCTGCCGAGCCTGATCATCGTCGGTCTGATGGTGATTCCGTTCATCGACATCAATCCCAAGGGCAACGGTTACTACTGTTTTCGCGATCGCAAGTACGAGATTCTCACGTTCGTTTTCGGCTTCCACGTTCTCTGGGTCACGATGATCATCATCGGCACGTTTTTTCGCGGGCCGGGATGGAATCTGTTTTGGCCCTGGCAGAGATGGGACCCGCACAAGGTGGTGGCGCTGACCAATGTGGACCTGCCGTATCTGTTCGGGTTTCGCGATTACTGGTGGTCGGCGGCGTTCGGTCTGTTCGTGGTCATCCTGTACTTCGTCGTCGGCATCGCCCTGTTCTACTGGTGGGTGCTGCGCGTCAAAGGCAAAGCTTTTCTCGAGCGCTGGGGTCTGGTGCGCTTTACGATCACGGCCTTGCTGCTGGTCACCATGTTGTCGCTTCCGGCCAAGATGTTTCTGCGGCTGGCGTTCAACGTCAAGTATATCCTGGTTACGCCCTGGCTGAACATCTGATGTTCTACCTCGCCAAGATTTTGCAGGCCCTGGGGCTCGCCGATGTGGGCTACGCGCTGTTCGTCGGCATCACCAGAAACTTTACCATGGCCGAGGAGATCGTCTTGACGCTCATCGGTCTCGCCGTTTTTTCTCTGGGCCGCGCGCTCGAGCGCAAGGTGGTTTAAGGGCAGGGGTATGGCCGAACGAGGGATCGATCCTAGCGAAGAAAAAAAATCCTACGGCTCCGTCTTCCTGATCGGCAGCGCGCTTCTGGTTGCGATGACGTTGTGGGCTTTTTGGGACGACAACATCACGCGCCGCCCGTGGAAGGGGTTCCAACGGCAGTTCTTTCGGCTCGACTACGACAAGGCGAAGGCTGCTTACGACGAGGAGAACAAGAAGCTCCAGGCCGATCCCAACTATCAGGAGCTTTCGAAAAAGCTTGCCGACGCCCGCGCGAGCCTGAACGGCGGCCCGTTGGGCGATAAACTCGAGACCCTCGAAGAGCAGGAAGAGCGGGCCGACATCCGCTTTAAAGAACTCGACCAGGAGGTCAAGTTCATCAAGAGCGAGCTCGAGGAGGCCTGGTACGAGCATGACCATGCCGTGCAGCAACGGCGTGATGCGAGACCCTACCTCGAACACATACGCGAGTTGGAAAAGGAGCAAGCCCAGCTCGAGCCCAAGCTGGAAGCGGCCCGCGCCGAACGCGACCGCCTGCGGGCAGAGATCAAGAAAATTCACGCGAGCGCGAAAGAAATCGAAGCGGAACTCGCCAAGCTGGCCGCGGAGCGGGACAAGTGGCAGCGCGTCATGGACAACGTGACCATCAACCTCGGTCCGCTCTCGATGTACAAAATTCCCAAAATCCAGCAGGTGGTGATGGACGAGTTCGATCGCAACCGCTTCGATCAGCCGATCGCGCGCGTCGATCGCTGCCAGACCTGCCATATCGCCATCAATCGAGCCGGGTTCGAAGACGCTCCGCAACCGTTCCGCACCCACCCGCGCCGCGAGGTCTTGCTCGCCGATAACGCGCACCCGCCTGAAAAATTCGGCTGTACGGGCTGCCACGAAGGACAGGGCGTTGCGGTCAACAGCGTCGCGCAGGCGCATGGCGAAGTGCATCTGTGGGAATACCCGCTGCTGCGCGGCGCCAAAGTGCAATCGAGCTGCACGTCGTGTCATCTCGATGTGCAGAAGCTCGAGGACGCTCCGCTGCTCGCCGAAGGGCAGCGGCTTTTCGAGCAGGTCGGTTGCACCGGATGTCACCTCGTGCAGGGTTACGAAAACATTCCGAAGGTCGGGCCGAGCCTGCGAAGAATCAGCGCCAAGCTCGATCCCAGCTGGATGGTGCGCTGGATCGAAAATCCGCACAAGTTCCGCCCGCGCACCCGCATGCCCAACTTCGAGTTCAAACAGGAGGAAGCGCTGGCGATCGCGGCGTATCTCTGGTCGCTGTCGAAAGACGACGGGGAGGCGTGGCTCCAGAACCATCCAATGCCGGCGGGGTTCCGTCAGGGCAACGGCGCCGATAGCGCGCGCGGCAAGAAGCTGGTCGAGAGCATCGGCTGCAAAGGCTGTCACGGTTTTACCGAGGGGGAATTCTCGACGCCGCTCGGCAAAAACAAGGACCTCGTTCCCAACCTCAAAGATATCGGCGCGAAAACGAACGCGCGCTGGCTCTATCACTGGATCAAAAACCCGCGCGATTTTTCTCCCGAAACCAAGATGCCGAGCTTGCGCCTGACCGACGACGAGGCGGCGGCGATCACGAGTTACCTCATGACACTCGGGAGCAAGGGCGAGCCGATCCAGGGAATCGAGGAGAAACTGGCGGACGCCAACAACATCAAACGCGGCGAAGCACTGGTTCGTAAGTACGGCTGCTTCGGATGCCATGACATCGAGGGGATGGAAAAAGAATCGCGCATCGGCGTCGAGCTGACGACCTTCGGTTCGAAAACGCTCGAAGAGCTGTTTTTCGGCAATCGAACCGACATCAAGCGCACATGGGACGACTGGACCTTCAACAAAATCAAAACGCCGCGCATCTACGCGACCGAACGGGTCGAGCAGATCATGCCTCAATTCAACCTCGCGGATGAGGATATCCATGCGCTCCGGGTCGTGCTCGGCGGGTTCCGCGAGAGAAAAGTCGGACAGCGGTACCTGGCGAAACGCGACGACCGCGTGGTCGACGTGGTCGAGGGTCGGCGGCTCATGCAGCAGTACAACTGCGTCGGTTGTCACGAAATCGAGAACCGCGGCGGCTTTGTGAAGAAGTACTACGAGAATCCAGCATCGGCGCCGCCGCCGCTCAACGGCGAAGGCGAAAAGGTGCAGTCGGACTGGCTCTTCAGCTTCTTAAAGGCGCCGTTTCCGCTACGCCCTTGGCTGGAGATCCGGATGCCGACGTTCGGTTTCTCCGACGAGCACGCCAACCAGCTCGTGCGCTATTTTAACGGACTCTCCAAGGTCGAAATTCCGTTCGCGCATTTCGACGAAAAGAGCGTCCCGCGGGAAAATCTCGAAGCCGCGCGCATCCTGGTTTCGCCGGAGTACTTTAATTGCTATAGTTGCCATCAACAGGGTGACAAGAAGCCGGAAGGCCCCCAGGAAGGCTGGGCGCCGGATCTGACGCTGGCGCGCGAGCGCCTGAAGCCGGACTGGATCATCAAGTGGCTCCGGGATCCGCAGAAAGTGCAGCCCGGAACCAAGATGCCTTCGTTTTTCCCCGGCGGGCCCGACAACATCCTGGGGGGAAAAGACGATAAGCAGATCGAAGCGCTGCGCGACTACCTGATGGCGCTCGGTGACGGCGCAGGCCGTCCGCCGCAGGCGCCTCTGGCGCCGGGGAAACCGCGACTTGCCGGGCGGTGAATCCTCGCGCTCGAAAAACGTCTAACAATTGACAGCTATGCGTCAAGGAGGTTGCTATGGGTAAATTCGGCATGTTCGTTCTGGCGGCGGGACTGCTGGCGCTGCCGGCCGGCGCCGCGGCGCAATACGCGGGCGGCGACGTTAAAGACGGCGGCTCGATCTCCGGGACGGTCAAATTCAAGGGGACGGCCCCGGCGCCGAAAAAATTGGACATCAACAAGGACAAGGAAGTCTGCGGCAAGACGCCGAAGGTCGATCAATCGCTGGTCGTGAAAGACGGCAACCTTGCCAACGCCGTGGTGATGATCACCGACATCAAGAAGGGCAAAAAGGTCGAGACGAAGAAGGTCGTGCTGGATCAGGAGGGCTGTGAGTACAAGCCCCATGTGCTGGCGTTTCCGGCGGGGAGTACGGTTGAGATTCGCAACCCTGACGGCATCCTCCATAACGTCCATTCGTACAGCAAAGTAAACACCCCTTTTAATCTGGCGCAGCCGAAGTTCAAGAAGACGATGGACGTCAAGATCGAAAAGCCCGAAGCAATCGAGGTGAAATGCGACGTTCACGGCTGGATGCAGGGTTGGCTGGTGGCTGCGCCCAATCCTTATTTCGCGGTCACCGATACTTCCGGTAACTTCAAGCTCACGGACGTTCCGCCGGGCACTTACAACGTCGAGGTTTGGCACGAGAAACTCGGCAAGATTAACCAAAAGGTGACGGTCAAGGCAAAGGAAGACGCCAAGGTCAATTTCGAAATGGCGGGCAAGTAAACCCGTACCGCGGCTCTCGATAAAAAACGGCGCCTGAGTTTCAGGTGCCGTTTTTTTTGGTGAGAGACACAGCGCGACTCGGCCCTGAATGTAAAAGAACAGGGATATCTCGTGCAAAGCTTGCGAAGGGCGCCAAGTTAAAAGATTAAAGCGTTCTTGGCGCGAGAAGGTCCTATCGTTTTTGTGCCCTTCGTGACCTCTGTGCTGAGTGTTTCGTATCTGCCCCAGCTTTGTTCTTGAAAAAATTCCAGGAGCGTTCAAGGTCCGGCGGAGGGAGGGCTTCGCGCTGGCGTGAGGCGGACTCCTCGGCGGTGAGCGGAATCGGCGTCCCGATTTGCAGGGCGCCGGCGAGGATCTCGGCAGCTTCTTCCAGGTAGATCGCCATCATCACCGCCTCGGGCACGCTCCTGCCGACCGTCACCTGGCCGTTACCCCTGAGGAGCACGGCCGGGCGGTCGCCGAGCACCGCAACCACTTGATCGGCCAGCGCCATGCTGGAAATCAAGTCCGGTTTGGGAAAAACCGGCACGCCGCCGGCAAAAAAGCTGCCGTGGCTGTGAACCGGCTCGAGCTTGCGGTCGGTCACCGAAAACATGTTGGCGACCCGGGCGTGGATTCGCGTGGCGGCCTGGACGTGCGGCAGCCGCCGCATGATCGCTGTGTGCAGCGGGGCTTCGAACGGTACGGCATGTTCTCCTTCGATCACTTCCCCGTTCAGATTTAGCACCAGGAGATCGTCCGAACGCACCAGGGCGAGGCTGATCCGGGGCGTCAACAAAAACAGCTCGTTTCCCGGTATCCGGGCGCTGACGTGGCCGAAACCGTGAACCAGGCCCTCGTGGGTGAGAATCCGCGCGGCGCTGACAACGTCTTCTCTGAGCTGTCGTTGACCAGGTGCCATCATGTTGCTTTCAAAGACGGGCGGTTTGGGCTATATTACCCTTTTTGGGCCACCGGGAGAAAGAGTTCGAAGATGAAAATTATGGTAGAGTCCCTTTCCGATTCCAAAGGGCAGGAAAATCCCGCCCGTTTCCAGCTCGGGGTCCGAACGATCCACGTTGAAGCGGTGGTTGATCGGTGGTTCGGCGAGCAGGCCTGCTATTTTCGCGTAATCGGCCATGATGAGAATTCTTACATCCTGAAAGGGCCGCTCGAGGACGGTTCCTGGGAGCTGGTATCTTTCACGCACAAGGACTCGCGGGGAACCGAGCTGCAGCACGAGGGGAAGAGGGAGCTTCAATAAATCCCGTTCGGTTCGTGTCCCGCGGCAAAATGGCCGGTTCTCGCCACGGATTTCCCCTCAGAATTGAATTCGAGCGGGTACGGCGCAGCGGGAAATCATCCGCCGCGGCGGTTGCCGGCAATTGGCGCGCGCAGGCGAGGCATGGCTGAAAAGAAGATCGGAACGGTAAACTACTGGCGCTATTCTTCCGATATCCTCGCAGTCTTTCGCCTGTTGCCGGAGAGCGGCAGCAAGTTTCCGACTTACAAGGCGGGTCAATACATCGCCCTGCAGCGCGGCGACTGCAGGCTTACCAAGAAAGTTGTGCGCGATGGAGGCAAGGTCGAGTATGTGACAATCGTCGACGGCGAAGGTAAACCGAAACGAGGACCGGTCACGCACTCCTATTCGATCGCGTCGGCGCCGTTCGAGACCGAAGAGAAAGGTTATCTGGAATTCTACGTCATTCTGGAGATCGATGAAAAAGGCGTCAAAGGCCGGCTCACCGAATCGATGTTCCGCATGAGTCCAGAAGGCGACAACAAGATGGTGTACTACGACAGAATCGCAGGGGATTTTACACTCGACAAGCGCGCGGCGGGATTCAAGAACGTCATTCTGGTCGGAACCGGAACGGGCCTCGCGCCGTTTATCTCGATGGTGAAGCAGCTCGATTTCGAGGCGAAGTCGGGCCGGAGCGACTCGGTGCGATACACGCTTCTCCACACCAACCGCACCTACGAAGAACTCGATTACTACCAGGATTTGCTCGATATCCAGGCGGCGCAGCGGTTTGACTTCGTGTACGTCCCTTCGGTTAGCCGGCCGACGCAACGCGACTGGGACGATCCAAAGCTCGGGAAGGGGCGCGCAAACAACATCCTGCGCTACCTCCTGGACATGCCACTCAAAGAAGCGCAAGAGCTGGAAGAGATCTCTGCCGCCGGCGGTGATGTTGCGAAAGCGAAAGCGGCTCTCGAGAAAACCGTCAAACCGGTGCTGCCGAAGCATCTCAGCCTCAATGCCCTGCGCGACCGCATGGAGCCCTCGAACAGCGTCGTCATTACGTGCGGCAATCCCTGGTCGATGGAAGACATCAAATACGTCGCCGAATCGGCCGGCATGCGCTTCGAAAAAGAAGACTGGTGACGCCTCGCCCACACGCATCCCCTAGCAGCGACTTTTAAGCTCCGCTTGACACTTCGCCGGAGTTTTTGTTATGCGGGCAGCACAGCATAGACTCGGACCCTCCTCAAGGCAGCGATGTCATCGCTGCGTTATCCGATCCGCGTCGGAAGCGGCTTGCGTCTCTGACGGCGCGCCTACATCCCATACGTTCCCGAACGCGTTCTGATTCTCTTCTGCCGGTCGAGTGGAAAATCCATCGCTCCCTCGGACCGTGAATGCCGGTGTTGTGCCGGCATGATGTGCGCTCCTCAATGAACCAGGAAAGACCGTAAAAGTCGCCGATCATGTAGAACGCGGTGATCGCGAGACCGACAATCATGCCGGTGCACGCTCCCACCTTGTTGGCTCGTTTCTACCAGATGCCCATGACGAGGGTCTCGAAGAGCGGATGCATCACCTGCCTCTCCCCCGCCGGCAAATTTCGGCTGGCTCGTGTTCGGATCTGAAGGACGATTGGAGCAAACGCTCGTCACAGACCAGGGCAATGCATTGGTCTACGGAACGATGCACTGGTGTTTCGTCCACCCCTAGGCTTCTTCAACCGGATACGGACGCGGCGCGGTCGCGTCGCCGGCGCGCTATGGCGGACTTGCCAATGCGCGCCGCCTTGAATACAATCCGCTTCGCTCTCACGGAATTTCGCTCCGGATCACGTCAAATTACAAAGACGAGGAAATCGCCCATGCCGGACAAAGCGATCGAGGTTCTATTAGAGGAGAAGCGAAACTTCCCGCCGCCAAAGGAACTGAGAAAAACCGCCAACGTGAGATCGGCAAGCGTGTACGCCGCCGCACGGCGAAATCCGCAGGCGTTTTGGGCCAAAGCCGCCAAGGAGCTCGAGTGGTTTAAGCCCTGGAAAAAAGTGCTCGAGTGGAAAACGCCGTGGGCGAAATGGTTCGTCGGCGGCAAACTGAACGCTTCTTACAACTGTCTCGACCGGCACGTCGCCGCCGGACGGAAAAACAAGGCGGCGATCATCTGGGAAGGCGAGCCGGGCGACGAGCGCGTGCTCACGTATCGCGACGTGTGGCGCGAAGTCAACAAATGCGCCAACGTGCTGAAAAAACTCGGGGTGAAAAAGGGCGACCGGGTGGCGCTCTACATGGGCATGATTCCCGAGCTCGTGATCGCGATGCACGCCTGCAACCGGATCGGAGCGCCGCATAGCGTGGTGTTTGGCGGTTTCAGCGCCGAAGCGCTCCGCGACCGCATCAATGACGCGCGCGCCAAAGTGGTCATTACCGCCGACGGGGGTTACCGCCGGGGCGCGATCGTTCCGTTGAAAAAGAACGTCGATGACGCGCTCGCCGACACGCCGTCCGTGGAAAACGTCGTCGTCGTGCGCCGCGTCGGCGAGCGATCGGGCGCCGTCATGAAACCGGGCAGGGATCACTGGTGGCACGAGCTGATGGCGGAGGCGCCGCTTTGGTGCGAGCCGGAGAAGGTGGACAGCGAGGACATGCTGTTCATCCTTTATACCAGCGGCACGACCGGAAAACCGAAGGGCATCGTTCACACCACCGGCGGTTATCTCACCGGAGTTTACGTATCGAACAAGTGGATCTTCGACATGAAAGACGACGATGTCTTCTGGTGTGCCGCCGACATCGGCTGGGTCACCGGGCATACGCATATCGTTTACGGGCCGATGGCCAACGGCGTGACGCAAGTGATGTACGAAGGCACGCCGGACTGGCCCGACAAGGACCGTTTGTGGCGCATCGTGGAAAAATACGGCGTGACGATCTTTCATACGGCACCGACCGCGATCCGGACGTTCATGCGCTGGGGCACGGAGTATCCCGGCAGGCACAACCTGAAGAGCTTGAGGCTTCTGGGGACGTTCGGCGAACCGATCAACCCCGAAGCGTGGGTCTGGTACCACAAGTACATCGGCGGCGGCCGCTGCCCGGTGATGGACACGTGGTGGCAAACCGAGACCGGTCATCCGCTCATCTCTCCGCTCCCCGGCCTGACGACGCTCAAGCCCGGGTCGGCAACGGTGCCGCTCCCCGGGATTGAAGCGGATATCGTCGACGAGAACGGAAAATCCGTGCCCCGGGGCGCGGGCGGCTATCTGGTCTTAACCAAGCCCTGGCCCGCGATGATGCGCACGATCTTCGGCGATCCCGATCGCTACGTCCAAACTTACTGGAGCCGCTTTCCGGGAAAATACTTTGCCGGCGACGGCGCGAAACGGGACAAGGACGGCTACTTCTGGCTCCTGGGGCGCGTCGACGACGTCATGAACGTCGCCGGCCATCGGATCAGCACCATGGAAGTGGAAAGCGCGCTCGTCGATCACGCGAGCGTCGCGGAGGCGGCCGTGATCGGCAAAGCGCACGATATCAAGGGACAAGCGATCTGTGCCTTTGTCTCGCTCAAAGCCGGAGTCGATGGACGCGCCGCTCTCGTGGACGAGCTCAAAGCGCACGTGGCGAAAAAGATCGGGCCGATCGCGCGCCCGGACGAGATCCTGTTCGCCGCCGAGCTGCCGAAAACCCGCAGCGGCAAGATCATGCGCCGTTTGCTGCGCGACATCGCCGACGGGCGCGCGCTCGGCGATACCACCACACTTGCCGACCCGACGGTGGTGGCCAAACTGAAAGAGCAGTACGAAGAGGAGTGATGGAAGCAGTCTACAAGCGAGAGGAGGGTTTTTCTTTGTCGTTGTGCCGAACGCTCATAGCTCTACTGGCGTTGTCTTTCTTCGTCACTCCCCGGGCGGCAAGCGCGCAAGCAAAAGAAAAGGTCCGCGTTGCCCTCGGGTCGATCTCGGTAAACGCGAGCGTGATCCCCGTAGGATATCAGGCCGGACTCTTCGCCAAGCACGGGATCGATCTCGAACCGGTGTACATGGGCGGCGGCATGAATTCACTTGCCGCGGTGACCTCGAATTCGGTCCAGTTCCTCGCCGCCGGTTCGACCGCCACGATCAGCGCACGACTGGGCGGCGTCGATATCGTGATGCTGTCGGTGCAATCGAACAAGCTCGACTACACCGTGTTCGCCGCGCCCGACATCAAATCACCTCAGGATCTCAAAGGGAAAGTCGTCACGGGCACGCGCCCGGGCGCCTCGGCCGACAGCGCGCTGCGACTCTATTTGCGCCGCGCGGGCTTGGAGCCGGGCAAGGACGTCGTGTTCATTTCGGTGGCGGAAAGCCAACAGGGCCGGCTCAACGCGCTGCAGCGCGGCGCGGTTTCCGCCACCGTGCTGGCGCCGCCGTTTAGCGGGATGGCAAAGCAGCTCGGATTTCGCGAGCTGGCGGATCTGCGAAAAGCCGACATCGAATACTCCGGAACCTCAATCGCCGGCATGACCCCGTATATCAAGAGCCACCCCCAGCTGGTGGAGAATTTCCTCAAGGGCTACATCGAGTCATTGCACTTCTTCCGCGCGGAGAAGGAAAAGACGATTGCCGGCATCATGAAGTTCTTGAAGGTGAGCGACCGCTCTCGAGTCGAAGAGGGGTACGATTACTACGTCGATCTCATGCCCGTGATGCCGTACGCGAGTCCCGCCGGCGTCCGGACGGTTTTGCAGTTTCTCGCGACCGGGGGACAGGCGAAGGCGGCGAGCGCCAAGCCCGAAGATTTTTACGACATGAGTTTTCTCAAAAAAATCGAGGCGAGCGGCTTCACGAAGTCTCTACTGGCGAGCCGATGAACGGGCAGGCCTTGGCGCGCGCAAGGCGCGACCATGCCGGAGGAAAATCGATGCACCCGGGGAGTTTCCGATGTTCGTGGGCTTTGTTTTTTGCGGTGTTGACGATCGGGTTGCATTACCCGGCGCCCGCCCAGGATAAGCCGCTCAAGAAGATTCGCTGGGGACAAACGTCGGTTTCCGCTTCGCAATGGATCCCCTGGATCGCAAAAGACGCGAAGCTCTATGAGAAAAACGGCCTCGACGTCGAGATCATCTTGCTTCGGGGCTCCGGGCAAACATCCCAGGCTCTGATCGCCAGCAGCATCTTCGCAGCGCCGGTTACGACTGCGACGGTGATGATGGCGAACCTCGGCGGAGCCGATCTCACGACGATCGCGCACACCGTGCCCGGCGTTCAGAGCAAGCTCGCGGTCAAGCAGGAAATCAAGAGACCGGAGGATCTCAAGGGCAAGAAGATCGCCAGCTCGGGGTTGGGCTCTTTGGGCGATTTTCTTTTTCGGGTGATCTTGAAGAAGTACGGTCTCGATCCAACACGGGATGTCGTCTGGCTCACGGTCGCAACTCCCCCCGAGAGGCTCCAGGCGCTCGTTTCGGGAGCGGTCCAGGCCGCGGATCTCTCACACCCGATCGACGTTCAAGCGGAAAAACTCGGTTATCGGATCCTGTGGGATGCGCGCAAAGAAGTGCCGTATCCGTCGATGTCGGTGGTGACGAGAAAAAAGACGATCGTTGAAGATCGCGACACGGTGATGCGCATGATGCGCGCGCACGTCGAGGCGATTCACTTTCTCAAGACACAAAAAGAACCCAGCCTGAAAATCCTCGCGAAACATCTTAGGACGAACGACCGCGAGCTGCTCGAAGGGTCGTACGAGATCTACAAAGAAGACTTTATCGCAACGCCTTATCCGATCGTCCACGGGCTACAGACCACCTATGAATACGTGGCGCAGCGGCGCCCGGATATCTGGAACCACAAGCCGGAGGAATTTACCGATCCGAGCTTTATCGCCGAGCTCGACAAGAGCGGATTCATTAAAAAGCTCTACGAGCGGCGCTGAAAGCTTCTGTTGCTCAGCGGTTCGAAGCCCGGCGGCGCCGGTGGCGGATGGCGGCATTCGCAACCACGAGCGCGATCGCGAAAAACGGCAAGAGGCTTGCAACCGGCGGCGACCGGAGCTGCAGCAGACCTCCTGCAAGCGCGCCAAAACAGTAAAGCCCGACCACCCCCGCCAGAAGCCCAACTCGTTGCTCCCATGGGAGCGAGGCCGCGGCTTGTCGCCCGGCTGAACCCGCGATCATGTCGGCGGGGAGGCGCGCCGCCAGCGCGCGCAGCCAACCCAAGAGATCGACCACGAGAGTCGTCAACGTACCGGTGATATAAGTAGTTGCGATTCCCGGTACGCCGAGACGCCGCACCGCCGCCGACTGCATGCCCATTGCAACGGCGAAGAGAACGATCAGGAGCGAGTTGAGCCGCGGGCGCGTGTGGTCGACGACCACGGTTGCGGCCGCGGCGAGCGCGAGTATCGAGGTTTCGACGGCGAGCGACCGCGTTACGGCGATCGGCCATTCTCTTGGCCCCGACTCGCGCTCGACGAAAACCGCGCCGATAAACACGCCGGCGGCGAACCCGATGAGCGCGAGAATCGACCGCAGCGCCGCCAACACCTCGCCCTGCGCCAGTGCCAGCCCGAGGAGAACGATATTACCGGTCATCATCGCGGTGAATACGTGGCCGAGGCCAAGATAGCTGATCGCGTCCACGCTGCCCGCGGCCAGCGCGAGAATCAACAACATCGACTCGCGCCCCAACGTCGGCAACGAGCGCGGCCGTGATTGAGCCATGCTGAACGCTGTAACGGCGGGTACCAAGTGAGTCAAGAGCACGCGTGCCTCTAACGGCTGTAGGGGGCGACCGGCCGGTCGCCCCAACGGGGTTGAAGGAGTTTGAGAGCAGTCCATTACGGCGAGTTACGGCCCAAGCCCATCGGATTCGAGGCTATCGAACGTTGACAAGCTACGGCTGGTAAGAATAGCTTCCGCTCAGAGGAGAACTTCGTGCCTGATTTCCTCGATTTGAAACCGCTCCTGGAGCCCGAGTCGGTTGCGATCGTCGGAGCCTCGCCGAAAGCGGGCTGGGCGGCTCGCATCTGGGGCATGCTCCGGCAGTTCGACTATCCCGGCAAGATCTATCTCGTCAATCCCCGGTACGAGACGCTTTGGCAACAGCGCTGCTATCCCGGTCTCGACGCCCTCCCGGCTCCCGTCGATAACGCGGTCTTTATCGTGCCGGCGCCCGCGGTAGTCGAGATGTTACAAAACAGCAGCGGCAAAACTTTTCGTGCCGCAACGATCTTGAGCGGCGGCTTCGGCGAGGGCGACGACGGGGAGGGTTCAAAACGCAAAGCGTTTCTCCAAGCCTATGCGCGCGAGCACGGAACCCCGATGTGCGGCCCCAACTGCATGGGGCTGGGCGCGGTGCGCGCGCGGGCGATGCTGTTTCCCGAGCAGCGATTGAACGAGATTCCCGCCGGGGGCTTGGCGATCGTATCGCAAAGCGGCGGGCTACTCGGCGGTGTGCTCCGCTCCGCCGTGAGCCGGGCGATCGGCTTGAGCTACTTTGCCAGCAGCGGCAACGAAGCGGTCGCGGAGCTGTCGGATTACATTCATCATTTCCTGCGGGACGAGAACACGAGAGTGATCGCCGCTTTCATCGAAGGGGTTAAGGACGGCAATAAGTTTCGCGCCGTCGCTGAAGAAGCGCTCGCGTTTCGGAAACCGCTCATCGCCTTGAAAATAGGCCGTTCGTCGCAGGGCGTTGCGGCTGCCCTGGCGCATACCGGCTCACTCGCCGGGGACGACCGCGTGTTCGATGCGATCTGCTCGGAGTACGGTATCAGCCGGGTCGGTGATCTGGACGAGCTTCTGAACGGGGCCGAGTTGTTTTTGGGGGCACGCCGGCTGCCAGGCGGGCGAAGAGCGGCGTTCGTGACGTTTTCCGGCGGCGTGCGCGGGCTCATTTCCGACCTGGCGCAAATAGAGCGCCTCGAGTTGCCGGCGCTCGCCGACTCGACCGCAAAAGAGCTTTCCGGGCTGCTCGGGGTCGGAACCTCGATCGGCAATCCGCTGGATACCGGCTGGAGCGGTTTGTCGAGTCGAGAAACTTATCTCAAGTGCGTTAACGCGCTTCTCGCCGACGCCCGCATCGACATGCTGGCGCTCCAGGAGGAGCTGCCGCTCAACAACTCGCGTCCGGATAAAGAAGGCAATCTCGTGGCCGTCGCAGAGCTGGCTCAAGAAAGCAAGAAGCCGATCTCGATGTTTTCCATGGTGACGCAGAGTCTCAACGACTATGCGCGCGAGTTCAAAACGCGCTGTCCGCTGCCGTTTCTGCAAGGAGCGGACAATGCGGTCAAAGCGCAAAGGCATTTGGCGAGTTTCGCCGAGGCCGTACGGCGCCGGAGCGGTGAAGGGGCCCGCGCGGTTAAGCCCCTTTCGGCGCGCGCGACGCAAGCGCTGCGGTCGAAGAAGGTCCTAAACGAATTGGAGGCTTATTCTGTTCTTTCCGAGTATGGCCTGGCGCTGGCGAAATTTCGTCTGGCGGTAAAGCGTGCCGACGCTGTCGCAGCGGCAAAGGAAATCACTGGCCCGGTGGCCCTAAAGCTCGTCGCTTCCGGGGTGACGCATAAGACCGAATTGGACGGCATCCGGCTGAACCTCACGGGCTCGGAAGCGATCGAAGCCGCCTGGATCGAAATGGAGGAAGGCTTTAGGCGGCGGACGGCGGACACGACGCCGGACGGTTTCCTCGTGCAGGAGATGGTCGATGGCGTCGAGACGATCATCGGCGCCCATGATGACCCGCAGTTCGGACCGGTCGTGATGTTCGGAATGGGCGGGCAAGCGGTGGAAATTTATCAAGACGTTGTTTTCCGCCTGGCGCCGGTCACACTTGAAGATGCGGCCGGCATGATCCGTTCGGTCAAGGGCTTTCCGCTGCTCTCGGGTTTTCGCGGCAGGCCCCGCGTGGACCTCCACGCGCTCGCCAGCGCGATCGTCGTTGTTTCCGAACTCGCTGTCGCCGGAAAAGATCTCATTCAGTCAATCGACATCAACCCGTTCGTCTGTCTCGAACGCGGCGGCAAAGCAGTCGATGCCGCGATCGTAACCCGGGCATCCACCCGGCTTTGAGCGGAGAAAAAGCCGCCATCGCCAGGAGATCCAATGATGAAAACATCCGGTCTCAGAGTGGCGCTGATCACGCTTTTGATCGGGGCGGCGTCCGAAGCGCCCGCGCAGTCGTTGGAGAAGCTGCGGCTGCTCTACAGCGCGATCGGGGGATCGCAGGCGGCCGTGTGGATTCCCTACGAAGCCGGAATCTTTCGCAAGCACGGGCTGGACATCGAGCTGCTCTACGTCGGTGGCGGTGGCCGGGGGGCGCAGGTCGTGCAGTCGGGCGAGGCGCCGATCGGCATCTTCACCGGCGGCGCAGTGGTCAATTCGAATCTCGCGGGCGGCGATCTCGTGAAGATCGCGAGCGCAATGAACGTCCTGACATTTTCGGTTGTCGCAAGGCCCGAGATCCGGCAGATCGAGGATCTCAAAGGCAAAAAAATCGGCATCACCCGTTTCGGCTCGGCCACCGATTTCGGTTTGCGTTACGTCGAAGCGCAGTGGCCGCTCAAGCGGCAGCGTGATTTTGCCGTCATCCAGCTCGGCGGAATGCCCGAGCAGTTCACCGCGCTTCGCACCGGCGCTCTCGACGCGGCGGTGCTGAATTTCGAGATGACTTTGATGGCGCGCAAGGAAGGGTTCAAAGAGCTGGCCGATATCTCTAAAATGGGGCTGAGCTTTCCGACGTCGTCGATCTGCACGACGCGCTCCTTCATCAAACGGAGCGAAAATACTGTGCGGAAATTCGTGCGCGCCTACGTGGAAGGCATTCACTATGCCAAGACGCAGAGGCCGTTTGCCGTCGAGGTGATGAAAAAATATCTCAGAAACGACAATACCGCCTTCGTAAACGAGCTCTACGAGCTGTACATTCTGCAAAACATCGCGCCCGTCCCGCGTCCGTCGCCCGAAGCGCTAAAGACGGCGATCGATCAGATCGCCGAAACCAACCCCCAAGCCGCCCGTATCCGCCCTGAACAGTTGATCGACGCGCGCTTCTTCCAGGAACTGGAAAAGGAAGGTTTTATCCAGCGCCTGTGGAAATAACTGCGTGCGGAAAAGGGGATAGGTTCGTTTTGCCAAAAAATGGCCCCTCGGGTGCTTCGCACTAAAGCAACGCATCCCCTTTAACGGTGGCGAGCGAAAGCGGGATTTGTTAGCATGGCGCCACTCCGGAAAGGCTCTCGCTTTGGACCTTGCTCTCGAGATACTCCCTCAGGTCGTCGTTGACGGGATTGTTCTGGGTTTCATGTATGCCCTCATCGCGCTGGGCTACACGATGGTGTACGGCGTTTTGGAATTCATCAACTTTGCGCACAGCGAAATCTTTGTGCTGGGCGCCTTTGTCGGCGTGGAGCTGCTTCTCCTCCTGGAAAGCAGCGGGCAGCTCGCCGCGTTTCATCCGGCGGCGGTTCTCTTGCTCGTGGTTGCGAGCGGCATGGCCGTCAGCGGCCTTGCCGCAATGGCTCTGGAGCGGGTCGCGTACCGCCCGCTCCAAGGCGCTCCCAGATTGGTGCCGTTGATCTCCGCGATCGGCGCATCTTTTTTTTTGCAGGACGCGCTGCGCCTGTTTGAAAGCCTCTGGCGTAACACGTTTTATCTGAGCTTTCCCACGGTCGACGTCCTTGACCACATCGTGCCGCTCGGCGGCAACCTCGTTGTTCCGGTGAAGTCGATTCTGGTGATTGTGACGGCGTTGCTGATGCTGCTTGCGCTTTACCTGTTCGTCAATCGCACGCGCATGGGAACGGCGATTCGCGCGGTCGCCCAAGATCCGCGCACGGCCGCGCTCATGGGCATTCCGGTAAACCGCGTAATCGCGCTCACGTTTTTCGTCGGCGGCGCGATGGGCGGGCTCGCCGGAGTCCTGTTTGGACTCCATTACAGCCTGGTCAACCCGTACAGCGGCTTCATCCCCGGCCTGAAGGCGTTTACCGCCGCCGTTCTAGGCGGCATTGGAAACATCCCCGGAGCGATGCTCGGCGGCATGGTCTTGGGCATCCTCGAAGCGTTCGCCGCGTCGTATCTTTCGATTCTGACGGCGGGCGCATTCGGCGCCGAATACAAGGACGTCTTCGCGTTCCTCGTGCTGATTGCGCTACTGATCCTTCGGCCCAAAGGCCTCCTCGGCGAAAGAGTGCGGGAAGAAGGCGCATGAGATCCAAATTGGTGGTGGTCGGGCTGGCGGCATACATCGCCGCCAGTAGCGTGCTCGCGTTCTTTCTCCCTCGCTCGGTTCTCGTCTTTCTGCTCTTTCAAGCCTCGCTGCTGCTCATCTACTGCGCGCCTGCGACTTCGACGGCTAAAAGCGTCCTGAGCGCCGTTGTTTTGGTGATTGCGCTTCCCGTTGTGGGTTGGGTTAACGGCTACTATCTCGAAGTCGCGATCCAGATCGGAATCTTCGTCGCCCTCGCGGTCGGGCTCAATATTGTCGTCGGGTTCGTCGGCCTTTTGAATCTAGGGTTTGTGGCCTTTTATGCGATCGGGGCTTACCTGTGGGCGATCTTCGGTTCTCCTCAGGCGAACCAGTTCTTGCCGGGCGACTTTTTCCCGCTCTCTTCCCGCTGGTTCTTTCCGTTTCTGTTGCTGAGCGTCGCCGTGGGCGCGCTCACGGGGGCTCTCGTGGGCTTGCCCGTCCTGCGTTTGCGCGGCGATTACCTGGCGATCGTGACACTGGGTTTTGCCGAGGTCGTTCGGGCGCTCGTGAACAACCTCGACAAGCCGATCAATCTGACCAACGGCCCCCGGGGGATCGCGCCGATTCAAAAACCTCCGCTGTTCTTCGAGCCCGCGCTGCGCGCTTTCGGTCTCGAGATCGACGCCGCAACTCTCTACCCGCTATACTTTTATTTTTTGGTTCTGGCGTTTGCGCTCGCGGTCATTGTCGTCACCAGACGACTCGAGGGGTCGAAGATCGGGCGGGCTTGGAAAGCGATCCGGGACGACGAAATCGCTGCGGCGGCGATGGGCATTCCGGTCGTTCGTATGAAGGTTTTCGCGTTCGCGGTCGGCGCGTCGTTTGCGGCTGCCGCGGGCGTGATCTTTGCCGCGAAGCAGGTCTTCATCAATCCCGAGAGCTTCACTTTCATGGAATCGATCGGCGTTCTCGCGATGGTGATTCTCGGCGGCATGGGCTCGCTCCCGGGAGCGATTTTTGGAGCAACCGTTGTGACGATTCTCAATCTTCAATTGCTGAAGGGGCTGTCGTTGTGGCTGAACGCGCTGCGGCAATCGGGCGCGGTGTTGACGTTGCCTTTCTTCGGCAGTTTTCCGCTGAGCGATCTGCCGGTGCAGTTCGAGCCCGCCAAGTATGAGCGCATGGTCTTTGGGCTGATCCTGATCGTGATGATGATTTTTCGCCCGCAGGGGATTTTTGCCCCCAGGCGACGGTAACGAAATGGCGCTCCTCGAGCTCCGCGGCGTGAGCAAGAGATTCGGCGGACTTCAGGCGCTCCACAAGGTCGATTTAACGGTCGAGGAGGGGACGATCGCTTCCCTGATCGGTCCGAACGGCGCGGGGAAGACGACACTGTTTCACGTCTTGACGGGCATTTACCGGCCCGACAGCGGCGATGTTCGGTTTGGCGGCCGGACAACCGTCGGCCTCAAACCCGAGGAAATCACCAAGCTCGGTATCAGCCGGACGTTTCAAAACATCCGCTTGTTTTCACACATGACGGTCTTGGACAACGTTCTCGTGGGAATGCACTGCCGCCTGCCGAGCCGTCTTGGGGGGATCCTGCTCGCAAGCGAGCGGCACAGAGTTCAGGAGGCATCGGCCGTGCGCCGCGCGATCGAGCTCATCGAACTCACCGGCTTGTCGGGGCGGGAGTACGAGTGGGCGCAGCACCTCTCTTACGGCGACCAGAGGCGATTGGAGATCGCCCGGGCGCTCGCCGCCGAGCCCAAGCTGCTCCTGCTCGACGAACCGACGGCAGGCATGAACCTCACCGAAGCGCGCCAGCTCATGGGGCTGTTCATGCGGCTGCTCGAAACACATGTCCGCGCGATCCTGCTGATCGAGCACAACATGCGCGTCGTCATGGGCGTTTCACACCGCGTGCACGTACTCGATTACGGCGAGAAAATCGCCGAGGGCGTTCCCGAAGAAGTGCGCCGCAATCCTCGCGTGATCGAAGCGTATCTTGGACGCAGCGACTGGGCCGAAGATGTTAAGCGTTAACGACGTCCACGTTTATTACGGCGCGATCCACGCCCTCAAGGGGATCTCGTTTAGGATTGAAGCAGGCGAGCTGGTCACTTTGCTCGGCGCGAATGGCGCGGGCAAGACCACAACGTTGAAAGCCGTCTCCGGGCTGCTCCGCCCTCAGGCCGGCAGCATCGAGCTCGAAGGCCAGCCGCTCTCGGGCTGCGCTCCCGAAGAGATCGTTCGCCGCGGCGTAGCTCATGTACCGGAAGGAAGGAAGATCTTTCCGCGCTTTACGACCTTGGAGAATCTCGAAATCGGCGGTTTCACACGACCGAAGCGCGCGCTTGGCCCCGACATCGAACGGGCGTTCGAGCTTTTCCCGAGACTCAAGGAGCGAGCGCGCCAAATTGCCGGAACGCTCTCGGGCGGCGAGCAGCAGATGCTGGCGATCGCCCGCGCCTTGATGACGCGGCCGAAATTGTTGCTCCTGGACGAGCCGTCGATGGGATTGGCGCCAAAAGTGGTCGAACACATTCTGGAGACGATCCGCTCGATCAATCGGTCGGGCGTAACGGTGCTGCTGGTCGAACAGAACGCGGTGATGGCGTTGGCGATCTCACATCGAGGCTATGTTCTGGAGACCGGGCGGACGATTCTTGCGGGTAAGGCCGAAGAGCTTGCGGGAAACGACCTCGTGCGCCAGGCCTATCTTGGAGGTTAAAGCGCAATGGTGTTTTCGCCTTCCCGTCTGATCATCGAGCACGGCACGGGAAGAAATTTCGTGAAGTCTGCTTCCTTTTCGCAGGGGCAACCAGTAAGCTAAAAACATGCTCTACCGAGCGCGACAGATCACCTTCGGCGGGGGCGCGGTGACGCCGGCGGTTAAGTTCCTCCTCGTTGCGAACGTCGCCGTTTTTGTCCTGCAGCTTTTTGCCGGCCAGGCGATGGTGATGTGGCTCGGCCTCGTGCCTCGTCTGGTCTGGCAGGAGCTGTACATCTGGCAGCTCTTTACTTATCAGTTTCTCCACGGCGGCCTGTTTCACCTGCTGTTTAATATGCTCGCGCTCTGGATGTTCGGCTGCCAGCTCGAGCGGCGGTGGGGCAGCGAGTTCTTTCTCAAATATTACTTTGTCTCTGTCCTGGGCGGGGCGATCCTCAACACGATCTTGACGCCGGGTCAGACCGCGCCCAGTATCGGCGCATCCGCGGGCATCTACGGGATTCTTTTGGCATACGGGCTCATCTATCCGGAACAGATCATATACTTTTATTTTCTCTTCCCGATGAAGATGAAACATTTCGTCTGGATCATCGGGGCGATCGCGCTCTACTCTTCGATTGCGGCCGCTCAAAGCGGCATCGCCCACCTCGCGCACCTCGGCGGCATGGCGTTCGGCTATCTCTACCTGCGCGGCGGCAATCCCGCGGACCGGATCCGTCAATACCTGGATCGCCGCCGGCTCCAGCGGCTCAAGCGCCGTTTTCGAATCGTCGATGGCGGGAAGGACGATCGCTCGAAGCCCACCTTGCATTGACTCAGTGCTGCTGGAGTACTGGACTATCGAAGTAATGGATTCGGGTACTCCGTTCTTCCACCCCGTCGCCCCCCCTCGGCGGGTGAAATAATGCGTCGGTACCGCGGCGCGAGTCACTGCCCAGTCTGAACCTAAACCTTAATCTTAACCTGTTTCAAACCGCTTCCCGGCCCGGTCGGGTTCCGCTATAGTTCGGAATGGATGAGGTTGGCTCGATGGCGGCGCCTTCACGCGAGAAAATAGTCCAGCGGTTGCGCGATGTCATCCCGGTCGCGCAGATCGAGACCGAGCCGTCCCGGATCGACGACAGCGCCTGGGACGCCTTGAGCGAAGGCCGCTTGCCGCCGGGCAAGAGTTCCGAGTTTTCCCTTCCGCTCTGCCTCGTCCGCCCTTTATCGACTTCCGATGTCCAGGCCCTCGTGCGCTTCGCCAACGAGCAACGGGTACCGCTCGTTCCCTACGGCGGCGGCTCGGGGCTCATGGGCGGGGCACTGTCGATTCGGCCTGGCATTGTCGTCGACATGCGAGCGATGGACGGGATTTTGGAGGTCGATGCGGACTCGCGCTCGGCGCGCGCCCAGGCGGGAGTCGTTCTGGAGTCGCTGGAGAAGCGGCTCAACGAGTCGGGGTTCATCCTCGGGCACGATCCCTGGACGCTGCCGGTCGCGACGCTCGGCGGCGCGATCTCAACCAACAGCATGGGGTACCGGGGCGGCGCGTACGGCTCGATGGGCGAGCAGGTTCTCGGGCTCGAAGCGGTCGTCGGGGACGGAGAGATCTTGCGCACGCGCGGCGTCGCCAAATCCTCCGCCGGCATTGATGTGAACGCGTTTTTCATTGGCGGCGAAGGCTGCTTCGGTATTATCACGGAAGCCACCATCCGCATCTTTCCGCGACCGGAGAGCCGCGCGCTCGACGCCTTCTCCTTCGATTCGTTCGAGCGCGGCTACGACGCGATCCGCCGCCTCTTTGTTCGGGGGCTTAGGCCTGCGCTGCTCGATTTCGGGGATTACGGCGAGGATGACGCGGGTTCGGTGCTCTATATCGGTTTCGAAGGGCCAAGCGGAGTCGTTGCCGCCGAGGCGCGGCTTGCGGCCGCGATCTGCGGTAAGGATGGGACTCGGCTGCCAGCCGACGAAGCGCAGCGATTCTTTCGCGACCGGCACACCATCGCGCGACGCTTCATGGAAAATCGCCGGGAGCGACGGGACCGCAGTAGAAACGGCGTCTACCGCGACTGGATTCATGTGGCGCTGCCCGCGGGCAGGGTCCTTGCGTTCAAAGCCGCTGCCGCCGATCTCATTCGCCGACGCGGCGCGCGTCTTCGAGAGAGCGGGCTCTGGGTTCAGCCCGAGTTGTTTTCCATGCGCCTGGAAGCGGCGGGCGAAGGCGCGCAGGCGCTTTTGCAGGCCACCGTTGCCGAGCTTGTTGCGCTGGTGCAAGCGATGGGAGGATCGATGGAGTATACCCATGGGGTGGGCATCAAGCTGGCCCCGATGATGGCGCGGGAGCACGGCTATGGTCTCGAAATCATGCGCCGGATCAAACGGCTGCTCGACCCCAACGGCATCTTGAATCCGGGCAAGATGGCGCTTTAACGAACAGGGCTTGCCGCTTTGACATCGCTGGGAAATCGAGATAAAAAGAAAGATCCAGGAGTTTTCCAGCAGGGTGAGAAGAGCCGGAATCACACGAGCTGCATCGATCCGTCAGCGGTCCAAGAAATGCACCCACCCGGGTGCATTTCTTTTTTAGGTGTTCGGGAGAAATCAAGTTGAGAGAACAAATAGAAATTTTGGCCAATCTACAAAATGTCGATCGCGAGATAAGAGAAAAAAAAGGACTGAAACAGGGGCTCTTGGGAGAGCTTCAGACCAAGGAGAAGGAGATCGAGAGCAAAAAGCAGGAGATCGCCGCGCTCGCAGCGACTTTGGCGGAGAAAGAGAAACTTCGAGCGGAAAAGGAACGGATGCTGCAGGACGAAGGGAAAAAGGCGATGGATAAACGGATGCGTATGAATCGCATCAAGAACATCAAAGAGCTTCAAGCGCTGCAGCGCGAGATCGAGCAAATCAGGCAAAGCAACGGCAATTTGGAAGACGAGCTCCTCGCCATCATGGAAGGGATGGAGGCGATCAAGAACGAGATCAAAGCGAAGGAACAGGAGATGGCGCAGCTGCAGGAGGCCTGGCAACGGAAGCGCGCCGAGCTGCAGGCGCAGATCAGCGGAATCGATCAGGCGGTAAGCGAGGCCTCGACGCGCCGTGAGCGAATCGCTTCTCAGGTCGCGGGCGAATTGATTTCACGATACGAGCTGATCTTTTCCCGGCGCGGCGGCACCGCAGTCGTCGAAGTGGCGGGAGGCATTTGCCAGGGCTGCTACATGAACATCCCTCCTCAGCTCTGGAACGAGATCATCAGAAGCGAAAAGGTCAACCTCTGCCCCAGCTGCCAGCGGATCCTCTATTACAAACCGCCGGTCACTTAAACGTCACTCACTCTCCGAGCCCGCGCTGACGTGGGCTTCGGCTACCGACCGCCGCGCGCGTCGCGCGGCTTTCCGTGCCTGAACCTCGCACGACGCAATGGCTGAAAGGCGCGAAGAATGGCTCCTGATGGTAGACGGCGCGTCGCGCGGCAACCCGGGAGAGGCGGGCTGCGGCG
>DATMBL010000412.1:0-7823 GCA_035559295.1 Candidatus Eiseniibacteriota bacterium | reverse complement strand
GTCCTCAGGCGATTTCCCCTGACTCCGGGGGGCAAAGTCGATCGCCAGAAGCTGCCGCCGCCCCCCACCCCGGCCGAGATGCAGAAAAATTTCGTTCCCCCTCGCACCGAGACCGAAGCCAAGCTCGTTGAGATCTGGGAGCGGATGCTCGGTATCAAACCGATCGGTATTCGCGATAATTTCTTTGAGATCGGCGGGCATTCGCTGCTCGAGGCGCGGTTCGTTGCCGAAGTGGAGAAGAGCTTCGGCATCACGTTGCCGGTGACGACGCTCTACTACACCCGAACGATCGAAGCCTTGGTGAAAATCATCGAGGACAACAAAACCTCCCCGCGCAATTCGTTGTGGCATCGGTGCCATACGCAGGGAACCAAGCCGCCGCTATTCGCCTACGGCGGAAGCACCGATCTCGCCGATTGCCTGGGTCCCGATCAGCCGCTTTACTGGTCGGAGTTTCACGGCACGGACGGGCTTCCGATGCCCGACACCATCGAAGAGATGGCGGCGGAATACATTTCTCAAATGCGCTCGATCCAGCCTCATGGGCCATACTTCCTGCTCGGCTACTCGATGGGAGGGCTGGTGATTTTCGAAGCGGCGCAGCAGCTCGCGGCGATCGGCGAGCCGGTGGGGTTGCTGGTTCTGGTCGATCCGGCGCCGCCCGCGAATATGGTTCGCATCGGCAAGACCGACGGCGGCGTCGATTCGCGGCGGTTTCGTCTCAAGGATCTCGGGTACAGGGTGCGGCGGCGGATTGCGTGGAGCAAGCGAGTCTTGGGTCAGAGCTTCTGCGAAGCTTGCCTGCGCCACGGCTACCGTCTGCCCCCGGGTCTTCGACTGTTTTACTTCGACTACAAGAGCCAGGCCGTGCTCAGCAGGTACCATGCCCGGACCTACCGGGGGCCTTTCATCCTGTTTCGGCGCCCCGACAACCGCACCGCCGAACAGTGGCGCTCGCTCGCGAGCGAAGATATAGAGCTGCATGAATCGTGGGTCGAGCACTATGAATTCCTCGAACAGCCCTATGTGCAAACCGTCGCCGGAATCTTGAGGCAGCGCTTGGCGCAGGCGCGAGGTAAAAGTCTCGAGGGCCGAGCCCGGGCCGAAGCGCAAAGCGCGTGGCATGGCGACGCGCATCCGTCAACGTGAGGCATTGAAGCTTTCGGCGCTTTTGCCGCCGGGTGCCTTAAAGCCAACTCGCGCGTCAGAACCGAATCCGGAGGGAGATAATGGACCGTACGGCGCTCAATCGCGACCGGAGCACAAACCGACTGGCCGAACAGCCGCTGCCGCTGGCGCGTGAGTTGAGCCGAAAAATCCTCGACCGCTCCGCCAAACTCGGAGTGGTGGGCCTGGGTTATGTCGGCTTGCCGCTAGCCGTGGAAATGGCGCGGGAAGGCTTTCGCGTAACCGGCGTGGATCTGCTGCGAAACAAGGTGGAGGCGGTGAATTCGGGTATGTCGTACGTGCTCGATGTGCCGAGTGAAGCGCTGTTTTCACTGGTCACAGCGGAGAAACTGCGCGCGACCCAATCGATGGCTGCGATCGAGGACCTGGACTCGGTCAACATCTGCGTGCCAACGCCTCTCAGGAAAAACAAGGATCCCGATCTTTCTTACGTGATTGCGGCGGTTGAGGCGATCCGCAACCATATCCGCCCGGGGCAGTTGATCATTCTGGAAAGCACAACGTATCCGGGGACCACCAGAGAGATCGTCATGCCGGTCCTGGAAGAGTCCGGCCTCAAGGCGGGCCGTGACTTCTTTCTTGCGTATTCGCCCGAACGGGTCGATCCCGGAAACAAGCACTACACCACCCGAAATATTCCCAAGGTCGTCGGAGGCATCACCGCGACCTGCGTCGAGGTTGCCGCGCTTCTTTACCGCCAGTTCATCACCGAAGTCGTGACCGTTTCCTCCACAGAATGCGCCGAAATGGTCAAGCTCCTGGAAAACACGTTCCGCAGCGTCAACATAGCGCTCGCCAACGAGATGGCGCTCACCTGTCACGGGTTGGGGATCAACGTCTGGGAAGTGATCGAAGCCGCGAAGACCAAGCCCTTCGGCTTCATGCCTTTCTATCCGGGGCCCGGACTCGGAGGCCACTGCATTCCGGTCGATCCCTATTACCTCACCTGGAAAGCCAAAATGAACGGCTGCGAACCAAGGCTGATCGAACTCGCGGGCCACATCAACGGCCAGATGCCGGTCTTTACCGTGCGGCTAGTCGCCGACGCGTTAAATGAAAAGGGTAAAAGCCTCAAAGGATCAAAGGTCCTCGCGATCGGCGTAGCTTACAAGCGGGACACAAACGACGTTAGAGAATCGCCGGCGTTCCAGATTCTCCAGGGGCTCCGGCAGAAGGGTGCCGAGATATCGTTCTACGATCCCCACGTGAGCGCGATCTCGATCGGAGATGAAACCTTACGGTCGGTCAATCCCACCCCGGAAGTGCTCGCGTCGGTGGACTGTTCCGTGATCCTCACGGATCACACGGGGATCGATTACGAGCGAATCGCAAAATTCAGCCCCCTCGTGGTCGATACACGCAATGCGCTCCGCGGTTCGCAGTACCCCAACGTGATGGTATTGTGAACCGTTTTCAAATTCACCTTCCACCCCGCCGGCGGCTTTATGGATCAGGACAAACTACCGATTAGAGAGTTCACGATCGAAGAATTGACCGCCGAAGCGCTCAAGCTTCTCACCCTGGGGCTGGAAGAACTCTACGTGGTACTGGGATGCCAGCTCATGGGCTCGGCCCGCCCGGCGAAAGTCGCCGCAATCATGAGCTACCAAACCGCACTGAAAAAAGTCATCGAAACTCAGGACATGTACGAGCGGCTCTCGTTTGGCGCCGATCTCATCGAGTGGGGCAAAGGCTTCAACGCGATGTACGAAGAACTCAAACAGGACGGCATGCGGTTTCTCGAGGCCGTCGGCGGCGAACTGCGAAAGGGGCTCTGCAACGAAGAGATCCTGCCGCTCGCCGACGAAGTCACCTCTTCGAGCATGCAGATCATCGTGTTGATCGTCGCCGCAATTCTGCGGTTGCCGCCGCAGATCGAATCGGTATCGGCCACGGTCGCGGCGATCGTGTGCAAACGGGGATTGCGTGAGTTTTGCCGGTAGGAAAATGTTGCGCGTTTGAAACACACGGTGGCGCGCGGCGTCGCGCGAGTGGCACAGGATTTCCGGCGCGGCGGCGCGTGTTCTCAACATGACCCGAGCGAGGTGCGGCATGCTACTTGCTTTTAAGAAAGCCATGAAATTCATTTGCCAGCACTGCGACGAACTGACCACGGGGACGCCGTACCGCGTCGTCAGCGAGGAGAACGGTGTGGTTCTTCTCGATATGATCGTGTGCTATGCGTGTTATCTGCAGGCAAAAGAATTGGGGCTGCGCACCGAAGCAATCAAAGTTCCGACCTCCCGCAGGCTCCGCGCCGTTTATTAGCCTCTTGCCGCCAGCGCGCCCAACGCCCGACCGAAGACCATGGCAATACGGAAACCGGTATGTCTTCTCACAATTTGCGCTTTATTCACGGCGGAAAAACCGGACCCAAAACGCCCGAAACGGAACTGGTCGTAGCTGATGCGGTTCTAGCGCTTATTCCCGGCCCTGCCGCGCTCTGGAACCAGAGCGGCGATTACGGCGTTTTGAACGACGCGTCGAAACATCTCCTTGGATTTACCGAGCGCCGTATCGAGCGATGGCGCTGGAGCGAGCGCATTCACCCTCTGGACCGAGATGCCTTTAACGCAGCATGGAAGCGGCTTGAGGCCGGGGAGGGGAAGGTTTCCTGCGAATACCGTGTGTTTCCCGTCCACTCCCGGCAAACGCTCCGTTTGATCGAGACGTCGCGGGTATTGCGCTCGGCGGGCCAGGTTGCGATCGTGTGGAGCTTCTATACGGCCGCCAACGATGAGCCGCGTGAGGGCCTGGAGATGAGCCAGATGCGGGAGCTTCTCTCCGGGTTGGCGCACGAGGTCGGTAACGCGCTGCAAACCATCCGCGGCGAAATCGACCTCTTGCGGCTCGCGGGCGGACTCAGCCAGCAAAGCTCGAGCGCGATCAGTTGCGGTGTGCAGCAGATGCGCAAGATCGCGCACGAGATCCAGGAGTACCTTTCTGCGGGTCCATCAGAGCTCAAAACCGAAGATCCGGCCGCGGTTTTAAACGAAGTCATTCAGCAGAGCCGCGACGAGCTTTCGAGACAGGGCATTCGGATGCGGGTGGTCGTGAGAGAGCCGTTGCCGAAACTGCCGCTTGACTGCCAGTTTCGAAGCGCGCTCCGGCGCGTGATCGAGTTCTCCCGCGCCCTTCTTCCGGAAGGCGGAGAGCTGACCGTGGAGGCGGGGCTCCGGCGCGCGGAAAGCGAGTGCTTCGTCGAGCTTAACGTGGTGAACGCGTCGCCGACGCAGTTACAGATCGAAGAAAAGGATGTGTTCCGGCCGTTTGTCAAAGTAAACGACTGTTCCGTCGGCTTGAGCATGGCGGTGGCGCGCCAGATTTTACGCCGCCACTTCGGCAAAATCGCCTTTCGAAAGGAACAACGCAACCGCGGCGTTTTCTCGATCGACATCAGGGTTCCCAAACCATGAAATCGATGACCCCGAGCAACGACAAAGCGCTTGTCCAAGAGCCGCAAGCGTCGGGGAAAAACGGATCCGAGGGAATCGATCTCCCGGTGCCCAATCTCCTGGTCGTCGATGATGACCCTCTGGTGCGCCATCAGCTCGAGCGGCTGTACTCACAGAGCGGCTATTCGGTAACCCTCGCCGGCTCCGCCGAAGAAGCGATCGATAAACTGAACCGGGGCGATGTCGACTTTGTCATTACCGATATCAAGCTTCCGAGGATGGATGGCGTCCAGCTGATCTCCTATATCCACGAAAATTTCCCCGATATTCCCGTGATTGCGATTACCGGCTACTCCGATATTCAGGTGGCAGTGAACGTGCTCAAACTCGGAGCCAGCGACTTTGTCGTCAAGCCCTTCGATCTGGGCGCGGTTCAGGAATCGACTCGGGCGGCGCTCGAAAGGAGCAAGGTCTACCTCGAGATACGCCACCTCAGACGGTGGCTCAAGAACCGCTCGGTGTTCGGCGGCATGCTTAGCAAAACCCCCGAGATGCATCGGGTCTTCGAAACGATCCGAAAGGTCGCCCCGACCGACATGACGATTTTGGTCCAGGGAGAGACCGGGACGGGCAAGGAGCTGGTCGCAAGCGCCGTGCATTACCACAGTAACCGCCGTCACGGCCCGCTGGTGACGATTAACTGCGCCGGATTTCCCGAGACGCTCCTGGAGAGCGAGCTTTTCGGATACGAAAGGGGCGCGTTTACCGGGGCGGACCACGCCAAGGCGGGAAAGATCGAACTGGCCCACGGCGGGACGTTGTTCCTCGATGAAATCGAAAGCATGTCGGTCGTCATGCAAGGGAAATTGCTGCGCGTCTTGGAAGACCAGACAGTGTACCGTCTGGGCGGCGGCAGCGGCAGGCGCGTCGATATGCGCGTGATCGCCGCGACCAATGTGCCGTTAAAGAGACTCGTAGACCAGGGCAGGATGCGTTCGGATTTTTATTACCGCATCAATGTCATCCCGATTCACTTGATTCCGCTACGCGAACGGAAAGTCGACATCCCTCTTCTGGTGCACGACTTTTTGCACCACCACCCGGTCGCCCAAAGCAAGCACATCACCGGGATCTCCAAGAGCGTCATGGCCACGCTCATGGATTACAGCTGGCCGGGAAACATTCGCGAGCTGCAAAACGTGCTGGAACGCGCGATTGTCTTGACGAGCGGCAGCGTGATCGACAGCGTCGATTTACCCGAGGCCGGAGCCGGCGAGGCACGCGAGCGCCTCGCGAGTTCGAGTCCCTCGCTCGACGAGTGGCTGAAGGAACAGGAGCGGCGTTATCTCGCGGAAAAGCTCGATGCGTTTGGCGGCAATGTCGGGCTCACGGCGAAGAGCTGCGGCATTGGACTAAGGACGCTTTCCCGGAAGCTTCAGATGCACAAACTCGACCGGCGCGCCTTCAAGCGCAAGGTTCCGAAAGCCGGCTCGCCCGAAGAGCGCGGCACTTAGTTTTTTCTTCAATCGGTCAAATCGAGCAAGATTCCGTCGGGGTCCGCGAGCGCGTAGCGGCAAAGCCTGCACTCCTGGAGGTTTTTTTCCCGCGTTGCGCCGTCGCGGCCGACTGCGATCTTGCGCGGCGCCGACCCGGGTTGCTCTGCCGCCAGCTTTCCAAGATCCTGTTTTGTCCGTTCGAGATCCTCAACCTTGAAGCCGAAGTGATCCAACCCCGCCCATAGCCCGCGATACGAGACCATGTCCCACGACCGGAGCACCAGGGCGACTTTGCCGTCGCTCAATAGGTAGCTGCCCCCGCCCGAAAGCCCTTCGACCGGCTCAAGCTCGAAAACCTTCCGGTAGTATTCGGCCAGGAACTCCGGCCGGGCGCTTCGAATCGCTATGTGATTGATCCAGCGCGGCTGCTCCCAGCCCCCTTCCAAGTAGCCCTCCCGCACATTGGCCATTCCTTTCTGCGACAGGTCGAATTGGTTGCCGTCGGGATCGTGCGTCCTGAGGCCGGCGAAAGGGACATGGCTCTGGCTCTGAGCGATACACACGTCGGGGTAATGCCGTTTCAGCCGCTCGCGCACCTCCTGGACGTCGGCCACCTCCAGACCGAAGTGGTCGAGACCGGCGCTGAACCCCGGCTGGCGCTGCAGTAGCGCCAAACCGATCACGCCATCGCTCAGATGACCGCGCTCCTTGTTGTAATTTCCATGCTCGTCGGTCATACCTTCGGTGATTTTCTTCATGCCGAAAACGGTTTTGTAAAAGGTCGCCATGCGCTGATAGTTTTCCGTGTGGATCGCGATATGCCGGATTTTGGTAAACATGGGGTCCTCCCGTAGGCCGAACATTTCAAAGTTAGTCTTCGGTGTCAACGGGCGGGCTAGATGAAGCCGTTCGCGATTGCCGGCAAGCGGCGGAACGGGTTTCGGCGCGCTTCGCCTCACCCGGTCCTACGGTCTACTTGTTTTGAACGGCGCGAACCGCTTGAACGCTTGGAACCCGTCTTTGACAGCTTGACTTGCTTCGGACGAGCGGGTTAGTTGCGAAATCAGAGCCCTATGACGATCCGTTCGTTCGATTTGCTCCACCCGCGCTCGCTTGCCGAAGCTTGCGAGATGCTTTGCCGCCACGGCGATCAAGCGCGGGTGATCGCCGGCGGAACGACGCTGGTGATCCTATTGAAGCAGCGCGTGGTCCATTACCCCTATCTCGTCGATCTGCAATCGATTCCCGGCCTCGATCGCATCGAGGAGGGCGAAGCGGGCGTCACGGTCGGCGCGCTCGTCAGCCACCGCTCAATGGAGTTGTCCCCGGCGATCCGCCGCTCGTATGCGGCGGTGGCGACGGCGTTCGGCCATATCGGCAACGTGCGGGTGCGACAAACAGCGTCGGTAGGAGGAAACCTGGCGCACGCAGACTACCGGCTCGATCCTCCCCCCGCGTTGCTCGTCTACGGAGCGGAAGTGAACGTCTTTGGGCCGAACGGCTGGCGCACCGTGGCGCTTCGCGATTTTTTCCGCGGGCTTTACGAAACGGCGCTTCAACCCGGCGAAATCCTCGTCGAAATCAAGATCCCGCCGCCGCCGGCGGACAGCCGGGCGGTCTATCTGCGGCATAGCGCGCTTTCCGCCAACGATTGGCCGGCAGTGTCGGTCGCGGCCTTGCTTTGCCGCGAGAACGGGCGCGTGAGCGAGCTTCGACTGGCGCTCGGCGGCGTGGCGGATACCCC
>DATMBL010000411.1:0-12800 GCA_035559295.1 Candidatus Eiseniibacteriota bacterium | reverse complement strand
CGCCGACACCGTACCAGCCCGCAATTCCGGCGTCAAGCAACGCGGACGAAACCGAGCGATCGCCGTCGCGCGCCGGCGGGCAAAAGCGGAGGAGACCCTCGCGCATCCAACAAGATGAGAGATCGTCGATGAAGCCCGAAGAATCTGCAAAATTCTTCGCCGGACGTCACGCCGAAAGGCTCGGCGTCGTATCCGGCCGTTTGACGCCGCTCCCGCACCGGTGCGCTAGACGCTTCGAGACGTTGCCGGCGGCGCCGCTTGGGCTTCCGGCTCGAGCGCTCGCGCCGGCAGCGCCGGCAGGAGCACGCGCACGGTCGTTCCCTGCTGGACCACGCTTTCGATGCGCATCTCCCCCTTGTGCGCCTGAACGATATGTTTCACGATCGCCAGCCCGAGTCCGGTTCCGCCCAGAGAACGCGAGCGTGCTTTGTCGACGCGGTAAAACCGCTCCGTGAGCCTCGGGATGTCCTGTTCCGGGATGCCGGGGCCGGTATCGGAAACCGCGATCTCGACTCTGGCGCCGTCATCGGCGCCGACCGGAGTGGCGCTGACCGTGACCTTGCCTCCGGGAGGGGTGTATTTTACCGCGTTATCGACCAGATTGATAAACAGCTGTTGCAGCCGATCCCAGTCGCCGCACACGGGCGGCAAGTTCGACGGAACCGCGGGCTGGAGCTGGAGATTTTTCCTCACGGCCTGGTCGAAGAAGACCTCGAGCACCCGCTGGATCAGCTGCGCGACGTCGACGGGTTGCCGGGCTATCGGCGTTTTCCCGGATTCGAGATCCGACAGGGTGAGCAAGTCTTCCGTCAGGCGGCTGAGCCGCTCGGAATGCCGTTCGATGATGCTCAGGAAATGGCGCGCATCCGCGGGATCGGCCGGCGGCGTTCGAACCAGGGTCTCGACATACCCGCGAATCGCGGTGAGCGGCGTTCTCAGCTCGTGCGAGACGTTGGCGACGAAGTCCGAACGAACGGATTCGAAGCGCTTGATTTCGGTTATGTCATGAAAAACGAGCAGCGAGCCCAAATGGGCGCGCTGGCCGTTGCGCAAACTGACGGCGTTCACGCGAAACCACCGCCCCCCCTCGAGTTCGAGCTCCCTCGAGTACAGCCCGCGGGAGAAATCGAACGCGACGACCTCGCGCACGGTCTTGAGCCATTCGGGATGGCGCGACAGCTCGAGAATCGAGGCGCCGCGAAGGTCGCGCGCGGGATCCGCGTTAAACATTTTTCCCGCTGGTTCGTTGATCAACAACACCTTGCCTCCGGGATCGATCACCAAAACGCCCTCGACCATGCAGCGCAAGATCGAATCGACCTTTTCCTTCTCGGCGGTCAGCTGCTCGATGTTGTCGCGGATTTTGACGCCCATCTCGTTGAGATGCTGCTCGAGCAGATCGATCTCGTCCCTGTGTTTGGGCCGGGAAAAGGTTTGTGGAAACCGGCCCCGCGACAACGCGCGGGAAAAATCGACGAGCCGTTTCACCCGGGCGCTCAACGCGCGCGAGAAGCCGAACGCGAGAGCCAGTCCAACACCGCAGACGGCGAGAAGCCCGAACAGCAGGGCCGTGCGCATCGAACCGATCACCGCCTCGACCTCGCTGAGAGGCATGGCAACTCGGATGATCCGGTTCGCCGGGCCTTTGGATTGCCGGATCGCTACGTAGAGCATTTCGTAGCCTACCGTGGTGCTGTACCGGACCGACATGCCCCGGCCGGTTGCGAGGGCCTCAATGACTTCAGGGCGGTGCCCGTGATTTTCCATCGTCGTGGAAGGCTCGCTCGAATCACCCAAAACCCGACCATCGACGCCGATAATCGTAATTCGCGCTCCGAGCTCGTCCGCCAAGCGCTCGCTTTCCGTATCGAGCGTCCCGGGCTCGGATCCGACGGGTGTCACGCGGGCAAGCAGCCGGGCCTCTCGCTCCATGCGCGTGCCGAGCGAATCAACGTAAAAGCCCCGGAGGAGGCGTCCCGAGTAGAGATAAAACCCCGAGAAGAGCAGAAGGGTGACGGCGAGATACGTGAGAAAGAACTTGAAGACGAGGCTATTGCTCCAGAGCCTTCTCATCGAACTTATAGCCGACGCCTCGGAGCGTCAAAATCCATTTCGGTTTGCTGTCGTCCTTTTCGATTGCTTTTCTCAACCGGCGGATGTGAACGTCGACCGTGCGTGGGGTCACGAAAGTGTCTCCGCCCCAGACCCTGTCGAGGAGCTGGTCGCGGCTGAGAACCCGGTTCGGGTTTTGCACCAAGAATCGGAGGAGTTCGAACTCTTTGAGCGTCAGTTTGACCGGCTTGCCCCGAGCCGTCACCTCGTACGTCGCGAAGTCGATCTTCAAGGCTCCCCTTTCGAAGACGCTCGGGCCCTCACGTGCGGGCGGGGGCTCGTAGCGGCGAAGAATGGCGCGAATCCGGGCCACGAGCTCGCGCGGGCTGAACGGCTTGGTCAGATAATCGTCCGCTCCGATTTCCAAGCCGACGACTCGATCCGCCTCGCCGGCTTTCGCCGTCAGCATCAAGATCGGCAGCTGCGCGGTTTCAGGTCGCTCGCGCAACATCTTGCATAGCTCGACTCCCGAGAGGCCGGGCAGCATCAGGTCGAGAATGATGAGGTTAGGCTTGTCCCGCTGTAAAATCCTGAGCGCCTGCTCTCCGTCTTCGGCCTCGATTACCTTAAAGCGCTCCTGCGCCAGATTGTACTGGACGAGCTTTCGGATGTCGGGCTCGTCCTCGATCACGAGAATCTTCTGCGCGGGATGGCTCACCGTGGCGGACATCCGCATCAAACCGACGACGGCAATTCCTTGAGATGACGGATGCTTTTGCCCTTGACCATGAAGATCACCATTTCGGCGATGTTGGTCGCATGGTCCGCGATGCGCTCCAGGTATTTGGAGATCGAGCCGATCTTGGTGGCGCGGCTGATCGTTTGCGGGTTTTCAATCATGAAACTGACGGTCTCGCGAAAAATCTGCGCGTTCAGCTGATCGACTTCGGTGTCGTCACGGCAGACCTTGAGCGCCAAATCGGTATCTTCGCGGACGAAGGCGTCCAGGCTCTCGCGAATCATGCGCTGCGCGACTCGCGCCATGCGCGGTATATCGATATAGGGTTTCAACTGCGGCTCTTGATTCAGCTCCAGCGCGCGCTCGCAGATATTCACGGCCATATCGCCGATTCGCTCCAGATCGGTGGTGATCTTCAATCCGGTGGTAATGAAGCGCAGATCCCGGCCCGCGGGCTGGTGCAAGGCGAGCAGCCGGATGCAGAGATCGTCGATTTCCACGTCGAGCCGATTGACTTCGCGGTCGCGGTCGATGATGCCCTGCGCGAGGGCCGAATCCCGGTCCACGAGAGATTTCACCGCCTTGTCGATCTGATCCTCGACCAGGCCTCCCATGTAGAGAATATCCTCGCGGAGTTTTTTTAGTTCTTCTTCGTATCGCTTGTCGGTGTGGGCCGTTTGCATAAGCGCCTCCGCTATCCGAATCGACCCGTGATGTAATCTTCGGTTTGCCGTTTATCCGGAGCGGTGAACAGCTTTCCGGTTTCGCCGAATTCTATCAACTCCCCCAGATAGAAAAAAGCGGTGCGGTCCGAGACCCGGGCGGCCTGTTGCATGTTATGGGTGACGATCACGATCGTAAACGCGTCCTTGAGCTCGTGGATCAACTCCTCGATCTTCGCGGTTGAAATCGGATCGAGCGCGGAGCATGGCTCGTCCATGAGTATAATCTCCGGCTCGACCGCGAGAGCGCGGGCGATGCAGAGGCGCTGTTGCTGCCCGCCGGAGAGGTCGGCGGCGCTCTTGTGGAGATTATCTTTGACTTCATCCCAGAGCGCGGCGCGGCGAAGGCTCTTCTCCACCACCTCGTCCAAGCGCCGCCGTTCCCTGACTCCGACCAGCCTGAGCCCGTAAACGACGTTTTCGTAAATGCTCTTGGGGAACGGATTCCACTTCTGAAAGATCATCCCAACGCGTCTTCTCAGGTTGATCACGTCGGTCGAAGGATCGTAAATGTTTTTCCCATTGAGCCGGATTTGCCCTTCCAGGCGCGAATTGAGCACGAGATCGTTCATTCGGTTCAAACAACGGAGCAACGTGGTTTTGCCGCAGCCCGAGGGCCCGATAAAAGCCGTCGCCCGTTTTTCCGGAATCTCCAGGCTGATATTTTTCAACGCGCGCACCGAACCATAGTAGAAGTCGACGTTCTCAATTTGAATGATCGGCCGCTCTTGCGCCTCTTTTTCCGAGAACACGGTATCGACCTGGTGTAGTTTCAGCGCCTTAAGCGCCGGTGTTTCGAGCTTTTCCTGAGATTCCATCATACCTCCCAAAGGGCCGGATGCGAACGGCGCGTCAGGCTGCTCAACGGAATTACCAGCGGATGCGCTTCCTGAAGCGGTATCTGAAGTAAATGGCAAGCCCGTTCATCGCCAAAGTCATGACCATCAGGATCAACCCCGCGGCCGCGGCGTTGTGATGAAAAGCCGGCTGCGGGCGCGACACCCAGTTGAACATCTGGATCGGCATCACCGTAAAAGGGGACATGAGCCAATCTAAAGAAAGGAAGGGAAATTCGCTTTTGAGCGGCGGCTCGGGCAAGAAGGCGATGAACGTCAGCGCACCGATGGTGATGAGCGGAGCGGTTTCGCCGATAGCTCGTGACAACGCGATAATCACGCCCGTCAAGATGCCTCCTAAAGAATAGGGTAGCACGTGGTCTCGCGTCGTCTGCCATTTGGACGCGCCCAATGCCATGGCGGCTTCGCGCATGCTGCCCGGCACGGCGCGGACCGCCTCGCGCGTCGCCACGATGACGATCGGAAGGATCAGGAGCGCGAGCGTGAGTCCGGCGGACAGGATGCTCTGGCCCAACCGCAACTGATAAACGAACAGTCCCAGAGTCATGAGGCCGTAAACGATCGATGGCACACCGGCGAGATTCGCTATGTTGATCTCGATCAAAGCAGTCACCCAGTTTTTGGGCGCGTACTCCTCGAGGTAAACGCCTGCGGCAACGCCCACGGGAACGGCCGCGACAGCGGTTACCATCATGACCAGCGTGGTCCCCACCCAACCCGATAGAATGCCTGCTCTTTCCGGAAAGCGCGATGGAAAGTTGGTAAAGAACTCGCTCGAGAGGCGCGCCGCGCCGTCGATCATGAGATCGATCAACAAAGCCGATAGAGTAATCATGCCGATGAACGTCGAAAGCAGCCCGACGACAGCGAAGATCCGATCTTTGTGCTTGTTCCACAGAACCTTTTTTTCCAAGTCACCCATCAGTAAATCTCACGAAAACGCTTTCTCAGCAGATAACCCCCGATGTTGAACGCCAACGTCATGACCATGAGGGTCAATCCCGCGGCAAAGATGCTTTGATAGGCGATGCTTCCATGCGGCAAATCGCCGAGGCTGACTTGCACGATGTAAGCCGTGATCGTTGCCGCGCCTTCCATAGGGTTGAGCGTCAGATTGGGCTGTTGGCCGGCCGCAATCGCCACCACCATGGTCTCGCCGACGGCCCGTGAAAAGCCCAGCACATACGCGGAAGCGATACCGGAAAAGGCGGAGGGAACGAGGACCTTGAGGGCGGTTTGAAGCCGGGTGGCGCCCATAGCATACGATCCCTCGCGGATGTGAACGGGAACCGCCCGCATCGCGTCTTCGCTGAGAGAGCTGACGTAAGGAATGATCATGATACCGATGACGATTCCCGCGCTGAGCATGTTAAAGCCGGGCAGGTTCGGGAGGAAACTCTGCAAGAGCGGCGTGACGAACAAGAAAGCAAAGTAACCGAACACGACCGTCGGAACGGCGCTGAGCAATTCCAGGATAGGCTTGAGGATTTCCCGGGCGCGGACGTGAGCATACTCGCTCAGATAAATGGCAATGATTGTCCCGAGGGGAATTGCCACAACCAGTGCAACGCCCGAGGTTACGAGGGTACCCGTGACAAGCGGCAAAATGCCGTAGTGCGGGTCTTCGAAAAGCACCGTCCATTGGGTGTCGGTGAGGAAGTCGATCAGAGACACGTTCTCGAAAAAATGCCAGGATTCGACCAGCAAAACGCCGACGATTCCCATCGTCACGGCGATCGAGAAAACAGCCGCCATAAAGAGTAGGAATTCAATCAAACGCTCTCGCAGACGTTTGACGGAAATTGACCGTGTTTCGAATTGAGACCAGTCTCGCGCCGCGTAGGCAACGTCGGTGTCGGAGTTTAGTGGCATTAATCGTCCAGTTCCGGCTCAAAAAGCTCGAAAGGGGCGAGAGGCCGGGGAGGAGCCTCCTCGCCGGGCCTCTCGAGGGTTTAGGGTTTGGCTTCCCGCTTGAGCAATTCCTCGATCGTGACGCCGACCTCCGGCTTTCCCGCAAACACGGTCCCGACCTTGCCTTTTCTAAAGTGCTCAAGCGCCATTTCGTAGGCTTTCGGCGGCAGCGGAACGTACTTGACCTCCTTTACCAAAGAAGGAGCGTTCTTTAGATAGAACTCGACAAACTCTTTAACTTCCGGTTTGTCCATCGATTTCTTGCTGACGTAAATGAAGATCGGCCGCGACAGCGGCTGGTAGGTGCCGTTTTCTACGGTCTTGGCCGACGGTGAGACCGGCGTGCCCTTGCCATCGTCAATTGCGACCGCCTTTAACCTGTTCTGGTTCTCGGCGTAGTAGGCGTAACCGAAATAGCCCAGGGCGTTCCGATCGGTCGACACGCCCTGCACGAGCACGTTGTCGTCCTCGCTGGCGGTGAAGTCTCCGCGGCTCGATTTGGCCTTGCCCACGATCGCTTCGGTAAAATACTCAAACGTGCCCGAGTCGGCTCCGGGACCGAAGAGCTTCAGCGGCGCGTTGGGCCAGTTCGGCCGCACCTGGTTCCAGTTCGTGATTTTGCCTTGCGCCCTCGGTTCCCAGATCTTCTTCAGATCGGCAACCGTCATGCTCGACGCCCAGTCATTCTTCGGATTGATCACGACCGTGAGCGCGTCGAACGCAACGGGCAACTCCACATACTGGACGCCGGCTTGCTTGCAATCCTCGACTTCCTTTCCGGAGATGGGACGGGAGGCATTGCTGATATCGGTCTCGCCACGGCAGAACTTCTTAAAGCCGCCGCCGGTACCGGAGATGCCGACGGTCACTCTTATCTTGCCCTTTTTTGCCTTTTGAAACTCCTCGGCTACTGCTTCGGTAACGGGGAAAACGGTGCTGGAGCCGTCGATCTGAATGGTTTGCCCTTGGGCCGCCCGCGGGGCGAACCAGCCCGCGAGCAGCGCTCCTATGAGAACGGCTCGGGTTATCGGTTTTCGAACATCTATCATAACTGCTCCTTTCTGTGAGTCTAAGACTCTGTCGTTACGGATCGGTTACAAACAGATTAAGGTTCGGTGACGCGCCGCACGGGCTCCGGCACCGTGAAGTCCTCTTGCGCCTGCAAATCGCTCGTCTCTCCCGCATCGCTCTTTGGACGACATGTGTAAGCGGCCAGCGTGAAAGGGCTGTAAACCAAACATGAAGAGTACGTTAACCGGTCTTTCCGTGGGACACTGCGGCTCTATTCTGTAACCAAAACGGTCGTTCGCGTCTTTCGGGCTGGCTTTGGTCCGTGGCTATTTGCTAATGCTTTTGCGCAAGGGACTGCTGCGTCTATGCGGAGAGGCGCGCATCCATGGCGAGCGGAATGACGATGTACGGCAAGCATAAATTTCCGGGGCGGCTTTTTGTCGTCGAAGGAATCGACGGATCAGGCAAGAGCACGCAGCTTTCGCTGCTTTACAAGTGGGTCGAGTCCGAAGGCTATGTCGTCTACTTCAGCAAGTGGAACTCTTCGCCAGGGCCTTGAGCCGCGAACGACGTGAGATCGAGAGCGCCCCGGCTTTGATGTCCTTTGCCGCCCGCGTATCCGTCCTCTTGGACAACACTCGAAAAAGCCGGCCACGGCGCTCCGTGCGCCCATGGTGATTTCTGCGTCGGACGAAGCGAGAGGACCGGGCAGGGGGCTTCGCGACTCACGCGGTCCGAAACGCTAGGGTGTAGGAGCCGGCCAAGAACCGAACGGTCCTTCTTGGTTATGACGATCAACCCGATATTTTCAGCCCTGGCGATGCGCACGATCTCGTGGCAAACGTCACCCAGTGTAATAATGAGCCGCCAGGGCATGGGAGGGCTGGCGCGATTCAAACAACTTTGAATTTGCAAAACGATCTGGGATTCCGCGTCGGCGAGCGTGCCTTCGAAGATGGATCGGGAAACGGCGGTTCGCGTGCGTCTCGACAGCTCTGCTTTGGATCTCGCAACGATGCCTGCCAGGGACAGAGGGACAACATGGAGGACAACCAACTCGGCGCCGTATTGCCGCGCCAATGAAAAGGCGCTTCCGAGTCCAACGCGCGCGGCATCTGACAGGTCGGTGGGGCACAGGATGCTTCGGATCTGCATGGGTTCGACCTCAATACTAGGTGGTTGCAGGCTTCGGTCTCGGCCAGCTGAAGAAGACGGGTGTCGACCTGCCGCGCCAGGGCGGCGAGGGTAGGGGCGAAGTAACGGACAGGACGGGGCAGGGGCTCATGCGCACGACTCGCTCCGTAACCGTGCCGCCGATCAGATGCCTGAGACTGCCCCGACGCCGAGGCGCCATGACGATCAGCTCGGCGTTTTCCTCCCGCGCAACCGCGGCGATCTCCCGGGATGGCGCACCCAAGGCGATCCGCTTTCTAACGGCGGGGATGCGCTTGATCTGATCGATGTGCGACTCCAGAAATCGAGTAAGATCCAGATGCGCCTTTTGGAAAACCCGATCGGCCGGCCAACCCCAGCAGGGGTGGGCGACATATGCGAATTCGTCTAGGTAGAATTCCCAGTCGTCCAACGGTTTGGCGACATGCAATATCACCACTGCGGCCTTTTCCTCCGCTGCCAAAGCCAGGGCAAAACGGATTCCCCGCCTCGAGTGTTCGGAGAGATCCGTCGGCGCCAAAACCGTCTTGATTCCCTTCATATAAACCTCCTTTAGGATTGCTAAGGCTACGATAACCGCGCCTTGTTAGGAGCGAATGACGCTCGTGTGATTTGTCGGTTACTCAAGTTCGCGGGACAAACCCGCGCGACCGCTGCCTTTTGACCGGTGATAGCAGCGGGACCGACGAACTCAGCCGGTTGGGCGCAGGCGACGATACCAAGGGCTTTTAGACCCTCCCGACTTTGGCAGCGCATAGACCGGCCGTAACAATCGGGGGAGAATCGCAGATTGGAAGCAACAACTCGCATCTTCTCTTACGGCTGTTCGATTCGAGGCAGACAATGAGTTTTAGATCGGCACCGGCAATGGTGCCGAAGATTCCCAACCGCGTCCTTGATGTCTCCACGCCAACCCACTCCTCGCACCGGTATCCCATGTCGCCAAGCAGCTCCTCCAGGGATGCCTCCACGACCTTGAGGCCGCCGCTCAGGACGCGCAGTTGGACCCAATAGGAAGGTTTGATACCGACGAACTCCTCGATGTCTCTGAGTTCGCTTCGGCGCCGGACGGACACTTCAACCGTCGCATCAGGGTCATTGGTTAGGAGAGTGTCATAGAGAAACCGGCGGACGAACTCTTTGATCGTTTGGTCCTTCCATACAATCGGCGGTAGGCCGGTCGACACCATTAAAAAGATCGGCGGCTTGTCGCCAACGCGGTTGTGACTGAACTTCACGATCACATCCTCGATCATCGACCCTAAATTGAACTTTTCCACTGCGCACCTCCTGTGCTGCTATGGCGTCCGATTCTCTCGGTCACGACGACCAGCCTCGTTTGAAGTTCGCACACGCCCATCTTTTGCCTGGGCACGGTTACACGAACATCACGCGGTGACTAAGTTTTCGTAAAGCGAGATTCTTTATAAGCGCTCTGGGATTTGCTAGTTCTGGGCGAATTCGAGCGAGCAGTCATGGGGTTGAATCTCTGGTCTCTGGTGGGCGCGCGGGACTTTTCGCCCGCATCCAAGAAGAAGCTCGCCGTCGTGGCCCTGCTTTACTTCGTCCAGGGGGCGCCGGCGGCGATTCTCTGGGAAGTGCTGCCGGTTTATTTCCGGCTGCACGGTGTCTCGCTGCGCGCCATCGGCGGGCTCCGCTTGCTGGAGCTTCCCTATTCCCTGAAGGTCTTCTGGTCGCCGCTCGTGCACCGCTACGGCGACCGGCGCGCATGGATTACCGCTTGTATGCTCGGCATTGCGGCGGTCGTGGTGGCTTTGCCGTCCGTGGATGTGGGGGCGGTGGGTTGGGTCGTCCTCGGGCTCATCCTTGCGCTGACGACGTTGTCGGCAACGCAGGACGTGGCCATCGATTCGTACTCGGTGGGTTTGATTAACCGGGAAGAGGAAGGGGCGGCCAACGGCATTCGCGCCTCCGCATACCGCGTGGCGCTCGTGTTCGTCGGCGGCGGCATGGTATTCCTCGCCGCAGCGCTTCAGTGGAACGTGTTGTTTCTTCTAAGCGGCGTCTTTTTTGCGCTCCTTGCGCTGATCGCGTCGTTCATCCCGCGGCTCAGCCTTCCCGCGGAGGCCCGGCGCGGCTGGCTGGCGGGATTCGTCGGCTGGGCGGGAACCTGGCGCATCGTTCCGCTCGTCCTGTTTGTGCTCACCTACCGGTTGGGCGAATTTGCCCTGGGCCCGATGGTCAAACCCTTCTGGGTGGACTACGGCCAGTCGATCTGGCCGGTTCAGGAAGATCTGATGTTTCAAATCGGTTTGTTTCCCACGAGTTTCGGCATCGCGTTAAGCGTCCTCGGGGCGCTGCTCGGAGGCGCCTTCATTTCGCGCTTCGGCATCTTTCACGGCGTTTGGTTCCTCGGCGCTTTGCAGGCGGTTTCCAATCTCGGTTACGCGTTGGTCGCTTGGCTGAACCTCGGCGGGTTCGGCCTCTACGGCGCATCCATGTTCGAATCGTTGAGCGGCGGCCTCGGGACGGCGTCCTTCCTCGCCTTTTTGATGAACGTGTGCGACAAGGAGCACGCGACGGTACAGTACGCCTTCTTATCGTCGATTTTTTCACTCACCGGCCGGCTGGTCGGGAGCATGAGCGGGCTGGGCGCGGAGGCTTACGGTTACGGTAACTACTTTGCGCTAACGTTTCTGATGTCGACGCCCGCGTACTTGCTCTTGCCCTGGGTAAAGACCTGGATCAAGGAGCGGCCGAAGCCGCCGGACCGGCGATCACGTGCGGCGGGCTGAGGCGCGCAACTCGCCCAGAAGAGAGCGCCACGCGCGCGCTTCTCTGCCGGGATCGATCAAACCCTTGAGCCGCGCGCAAGCGCGCTGGAGTGCGCGGTAGAAGCCCCGATCACGCTCGGCTTTGTCGAGCAGCGCGGCGAGTTTTTCGGTATCCCCGGGAGGAAAATAACCTGGGTAGTCGTTGCCGAGCGTGCCGATCAAGCCCGAGATTTTGGACGCGATCACGGGCACCGATGATGCGATCGATTCCGACAGCACGTTCGAACTTCCCTCGATGCGCGAGGTGATGAGCGAAACGTGGCTTGCTGCCAGGAGCCTGCGCGTCTGCGCGTGCGGTAGTTCACCGATCCAGCGATAACGCGGGTTGCGTTTCATTTCTTCGCGCGCGCGCGCCGCGAGACGGTGATCGAGCGCGCGGCCCACCTGCACGATCTGAACACGCGAGTCGGCGCGCAGCCGGCGTGCCGCGAATGCGGCGCGCAGCGGATCCTTCTCGGAACGCAGATGGCCGACGACGCAGATGCGAAACGGCCGGGCATCCCATTGCGGCGGCGTTTTTGGAGTGACGCGTTCGGCCGATTGGTAGATGACGCGGGTTTTACCGTGGAGCGGCCCTGGTAACTTGCGAAGCGCCATCGCTTGGAGGACGACGATGCGCGTGGCGAGCTGCAGTGAATGCCGAGCGGCGCGGCTCACCCGGAGATCGCGGTAGAGATCGGTGCCGGTCAAGACGACCACGAGCGGGGCACCGGGGCGCAACTCGTGGAAGCGCCGGATCGACGGGTAGCTCCGGCGCGCGTGGAGAGCGATCAGGAGATCACAGCGCCCGGTATCATAGCTTTGAGCGATCGTCACCTTGTGACCCAGCCGGCGGAGCAAGCGGGTCCAACGGAGCGCGGTGATGTTGTTGCCGTTGCGAAACGATAGCGGCGCCGGCGTGACGATGCGCAGGTTCACGGTGAGCAGTCAGCGCGCGCAGGTGCGGAATCCGGCCCAGACGTCGCGGCGATCGGGCGTATAGAAATTCCGCCAGGTGTTTCGAATCAGCAGAGACGGCGTCGCCCAACAACCGCCGCGAAGAACCTTGTGCGTGCCGAACCACGGCTGCGAGTACTCTTTGTACGGATCCGGGACAAACCCCGGATAAGGACGGAAATCGTCCGCCGTCCACTCCCAGATGTTCCCGATCATCTGGCGACACCCGAAGGCGCTGTCACCCCCCGGATACGCGCCGACCGCAACGATACCGCCGCCGCGATAATCGAGATTGGCCCGCGTCCTGTCCGGCGCCTCGTCACCCCAGGGAAACAACCGGCGGCGGCCGCTCAAGCCGCCGCGCTCGGGCTCGCACGATGCCGCGACCTCCCATTCGGCTTCGCTCGGCAACCGGCGATCCGCCCAGTTGCAGTAGGCTTCGGCCTCGTACCACGACACGTGCGTGACCGGCAGCTCTTCTCTGAGTGGAACATACCGGTCGAAGATCCGCTGTTCCCAACCACCGCCCGGCGCCGGCCGCCAGTACACCGGATGGCGCGGACGATCAGGGCGCGCGGCCTCGAGCGGCTCGAGCCGCAGCTCC
>DATMBL010000410.1:0-2511 GCA_035559295.1 Candidatus Eiseniibacteriota bacterium | reverse complement strand
CCGCCATTGACGTTGAGCTTGTCCGGATCGATTCCCAGGTCTTGAGCGCACGCGAGCACCTGCGAGGCGAACGCTTCGTTGAGCTCCACCAGGTCGATCTGTTCCATGCCCAGGCCGGCTCTTTGCAGGGCCTTTCGAGTGGCAGGAATCGGCCCGATACCCATGTAATTCGGGTGCACTCCCGCGGTTGCAGACGCCACGATGCGCGCAAGCGGCTTGAGTTTTAAGCGCGCTGCCTTTTGCGGCGTCGCCAGCAGCAACGCGGCAGCCCCATCCGAGAGCGGTGAGGAATTGCCCGCGGTAACGGTCCCGCCCTTCTTGAACGCCGGCGGCAGGGCGGCGAGCTTTTCCAATGAAGTATCGGCTCTGGGTCCCTCATCTCTGTCGAAAGTTTGTGCCGCGCCCTTTCGAGCCGCCGCCACCACTGGAACGATCTCGTCCCTCAACCGGCCGTCCTCGTGCGCCCTGATCGCTTTCTCATGACTTCCCAAGGCGAAGATATCCTGGTCCTCGCGGCTTATGCGGTATTTCTCCGCGACGTTTTCGGCGGTTTCGCCGTTGTTGATGAGCGAGTAAAGCTCGCCCATCCGGGGATTCGGAAAGCGCCACCCGAGCGAGCTATCGTAAACGGTCACGTCTCCCCGGGGAAAAGGAACGGCGCTCTTTCCCATCACCCATGGCCCCCGCGTCATGCTTTCGACGCCGCCGGCGACGAAGAGCTCCCCCGCGCCGGTTTGAAGCGCGCGCGCCGCTTGATTGATCGCCTCGAGACCTGAGCCGCACAGCCGGTTCACCGTAGCGCCGGGAACAGTGTACGGGAGCCCGGCAAGCAGCGCGGCGTTGCGCCCAACGTTCCTTGAATCCTCGCCCGCCTGGTTGGTGCAGCCGAGGTACACGTCTTCGATCTCTTCCTTCGCGACGCCGGTCTTTTCCACAAGCTTAGCGATGATGTATGCGGCCAGATCATCGGTTCTGATGTCTTTGAGAATGCCGCCATGGCGCCCCATCGGGGTGCGGACCGCCTCCAAGATTAGTGCTTCCGTCATGACTCTCCTGAAAAGTGCGATGGCGTATGGCTCGACCCGGCCTCGGATGCATAAGCCAAAGGCTATTTACGAGCTCTACGCGCGTTCAATAAGTATAAAACCCCCTGCCGCTCCTTTCCCCGACGAACCCGGCCGCTACCAGTTTTCTTAAGAGCGGGGCGGGACGGTACCGATCATCCCCGGTCTCGCGCTCCAAGCCCTCGAGCACGGCGAGGACTTCATCGAGCCCGATCTCGTCGGCCCAGCGTAGCGGTCCTTGCGGGTAGTTGACGCCGAGGCGCATGGCCAGATCGATTTCCTCGGCGTGCGCAACGCCTTCTTCCTGCGCCCGAGCGGCTTCATTGATAATCAAACTCAAGATTCGCGGAAACGTCAATCCGGCAAAATCCTTGAGTCGGACCGTTTCCTTGCCGAGCGCCCGGAACGCTTCCTCGGCCGCTTCGGTCGCGCTAGGCGCCGTTTTCATGCCGGCTGCGAGCTCGATGAGTCTTCGGTGCTTAATCGGAAAGAATGTGGCGAACCCGACGATCCGCTCGGGGTTCTTGGTCCACGCGGCGAGCGATGTGGTAGCCGCGCCCAGGCACGACGATACAATCACCGTGGAAGCGGGTAGCAGGCCGTCGAGTCGCGCCAGCACGCGCTGCTTTTCCGCATCCGCGGGAGCGCGGGTTTCGATGATGAGCGGCGCCCGGGGTATCTCAGTCAGCGAAGGATCGTAGCGCGCGGCGTCGAGACCGCGCTCGCGGCTGAGCGAAAGGAGTTCATCGGCGAGCCGACCTTCGCCGACCACGGCAACGCTACTTTTTGCCATAAACGTAAAAGCCTCTCCCGGTTTTGCGGCCGAGATTCCCGCCCATCACCATTCGGTGCTGGATCGGGCTCGGGCGAAAGCGCGGATCTTCGAAGAACGAGCGGTACAGCGATTCGGTGGCCGCGAAATTCACGTCGTTGCCGATCAGATCCATCAGCTCGAATGGACCCATCCGGAAGTTTCCCGCCTCCTTCATGATCCTGTCGATGAGCTCTACGGTTCCGCCGCCGTCGCCCAGGATCCGGAGCGCCTCGTTGTAAAACGGCCGAGCGATGCGGTTGACGATGAACCCGGGAGTATCTTTCGCCCGCGCCGGAGTCTTGCCCATCGCCCGCATCAGGGCCGTCGCCCTTTCGATCGCTTCGTCGGCCGTGCGGTCGCCTTGAATCACCTCGACCAGAGCCATGAGCGGCGGGGGGTTGAAATAGTGGAGTCCGAGCACGCGCTCGGGGTGCATCGTGCTCGCGGCGATCGCCGTGACCGAAAAAGACGACGTGTTGGTCGCGAGCAGCGCGGAAGGAGCGCACAGCGCGTCGAGCTCTTTAAAGACATCGCGCTTGAGCTGCAGGTTTTCCGGAACCGCCTCGACGATCAAAGCGGCGTCCTTGAAATCGGCAAGGCTGGTCGTGCTGTGCAGCCGATCGAGGATCTGCG
>DATMBL010000409.1:0-25698 GCA_035559295.1 Candidatus Eiseniibacteriota bacterium | reverse complement strand
GCCATACGTCTAAGGAATGCGCGCTTCGAGGAGCAATGTTCGGGCAGCTTCGGTGATTGGATTCCGACAGGACAAAAAGGGAAAGTCTCGCCGGGCGCTGCTCAGGATCATGACCCTGGTTGCGATCGCCTCGTGCCTGTTCACGGTCCCGGCGGTTGCGTCGCGCCATTACAGCGAGAAGCAACTCGACGCCCTTGCGGCTCGCGTCGGCAAGGTGTTTTGGGTGACCTCGGTCGAAGGCAGGTTGCCGTCGTTTCTGGCGGCTCCGGCCGAGGGGGCGCAGTCTTTTCGCGCAAAAGAAAATGAATCGTTCGAAATCGTCGAACTGGTCGGCAGGCAGGTGAAAAACCCCTACTACAAAGTGAAATTCCAGTCCGGGCGGGAAGGTTACGTGCGGCCGGAAGCGTTCATGGAAGAGCTCAACGCGACCATCTTGACCGTCGATCCGCTGGCCGATGAAAAGAAGAGAGCGGCCGAGGCCGAAGCCGAGGAAAAGAAGCGGGAGCAATGGATCGAAAAACAGCCCTGGTCGCAGGAGGTAAAAGAAGCCGCCCGACGGCGCCAGGCGGTTATCGGCATGACGAGCTCAGAGGTGAAAAAAGTTTTGGGCCCGCCGTTGCGCGTGGATGCGATCAAACGGCCGCAGATTCGAAACGAGGAACATTGGGTTTACAGCGACGGTTCCGTGCTCGTGTTTCATCACGGCATACTCAGCCGGATTGAGAGCAAGCCGTCAAAGGAATAAGCCAAGATGCGCGCGCGCCCTTGCACGACAATTTTCCTGTTGGCCTTTGCCCTGATCTCCCAGGCGCGCGCCGCGGAGATCTATCAGTGGATCGACGAGAGCGGGATCATTCATTTCACCGACGATCCCGAGCGTATTCCCGCCTCGGCGCCCCAGTTGCCGAGCTTCGCCGTGCGCGAATTCGCCGAAACGCCGAAAGACACCGGGCGGGAAGCCGCTCCCCAACCGCCGCCCCCCGGCCAGCCTTCGCTCTTGGAACCTCCCCCCGCCCCCGCCGAGCCGGCGCCGTTCATTTACTACGCGCCCCAAGAAGTCACGATCGTCGTCTCGAATTCGAGCCGCAGGCGCTTCCACAAACCTCCATGTAAGGTCCACTGCGGGCCGTCCTTTCGCCCCGATTTCAACGACAGGCGCTACATTCACCCGAGCGTGTTCAACGGCGGCTCGCGGCAGTATATCCAGCCTGGCAAGCGTTGAGAGAAAAAGCGTCGAGCTTTGAGTGGAGCGCCGCCCCAACTCGATGCTGCGTCGCAACGCTCGAGGCTTATAAAGACGGCTAATCGTGCGTGGCGGCCGGAAGCCGGGCATGCGCTGCGCGGAGCGCGCGCAGCGATGCTTGGATCATTGGCGCGACGAAGAGCAGCAGCGCCAAAACCGTAATTGCGCCGGCAATCGGCCGCGTAAAGAAAATCATGAGCGATCCTTGCGACATGATCAGGCTTTGCCGCAGGGCGCTTTCCGCCATGTCGCCCAAAACCAGCGCGAGCACGAGCGGAGCCAGGGGATAGTCGAGCTTTTTGAAGACATAGCCTACGATGCCAAAGATCAGCATGTACCAAATGTCGATCATGCTGTTGTGCACCGCGTAGGAACCGATCGCGCACACCACGATGATCAGAGGCGCCAGGATGGCGAACGGGATCCGCAGAATGGCGGCGAAAAACGGCACGAACGCGAGCACCATCGCCACGCCGATGACGTTGCCGGTGTACATGCTGGCGATCAGGCCCCACACGAATTCCGGGTTATCGACGAACAGCATGGGACCGGGCTGCAGGCCCCAGATAATGAGGCCGCCGAGCATGACGGCGGCAGTCGGAGACCCGGGGATGCCCAGGGTGATCATCGGTAGAATCGCCGCTACGCCGGCGGCGTGCGCGGCCGTCTCCGGAGCGACGATGCCCTCGAGCTCTCCTTTGCCGAAGCGCTCCGGATGCTTGGAGAACCTTTTGGCGAACGCATAGCTCATGAACGACGCCGGCGTGGCCCCACCCGGTTTAAAGCCCATCCAGAAGCCGATCACCGAGCCGCGCACAAAGGTACGAATGTATTTCGGCAGCACCTTCCATGTATCCAAAACGACGCGCAGATTCATCTTGGGCCGCGCGCCCTGAAAGCGCAGTCCCTCTTCGACGCTGAGCAGGATTTCGCCTATCCCGAACAGCCCGATGACGGCGACGATGAAATCGAAACCCTTCATCAGGTCGGTGAATCCGAATGTCAGCCTGAGCTGCCCCGTGACGATATCCAATCCGACCGTCGAGAGAATGAAGCCGATCAGGATCGTGGCAAACGACTTCAACGGATTGCCGCCTCCGAGGCCGACGAAGCTCGCAAACGTCAGGAGCTGGATGGCGAAAAACTCGGGCGGGCCGAACCTGAGCGCCACCTCGGCGAGGAGCGGCGCGAAGAAGGTGATGAGCACGATCGAAAACAGCGCGCCGATGAATGACGACGTGAAGGCGGCCGTGAGCGCCTGTCCGCTTTGGCCTTCTTTGGCCATCGGATAGCCGTCAAAGGTGGTCGCCACCGACCAGGGTTCGCCCGGAATGTTGAACAGCACCGATGTAATGGCGCCGCCGAAGAGCGCGCCCCAGTAGATGCACGTGAGCAGAATGATCGCCGAAGTCGGCGGCATGGTAAACGTGATTGGCAGCAGGATCGCTACTCCGTTGGCGCCGCCGAGGCCGGGAAGCACGCCGATGATCGTGCCGAGGAGAATTCCCACAGCCGCGATCGCGATATTCGCCGGCGTGATCGCGACTTCAAAACCGAGGAGTAGGTTTTCGAAGCCCACCTCAGTACCCCAACCACCCCTCGACCGGACCCTTGGGCATCGGGACGAGAAACCACGTCTCGAACACGATGAACATGAGGACCGGTACGGCGAGCGCGATCGGCACGATCGAGCGCCAGCCGTGACCGCCCACCCAGCGCATGTAGAAGCCAAGGTACAAGCCGCCGGCAACGTACAGGCCCAAACCGTTCCAGGGCCCGGGCGGATCCGTCAACGCGACGAATCCGGCCAGGGGAAGGAGGACTTTGAGGACGGGTACAAATCGCTTGCGCTCGACGAAACTCGCCGCCGTCCGGCCCAAGTAGGCCTGTAAGAAAATCAGGGCCGCCGTCGCTACGAGCAACGCGGCGAGCCAAAACGGGAAGAACCCGCTCATCGGCCCGGCAGCTCCCCAGCCGATGCCGAGCCTCAACGCATCATAGATCACGACGCCGCCGAGAAGGATCAGCAGCGCGGCGGTGACCAGATCGGCCGCGCGCATCTCAGTTCTTGAGTAACCCGCCCTTTTCCATCAGGTCCTTGTGGAGCTTTTCGTTTTCCTCGACCCACTTGGTGTATTCCGCGCCGGTGGCGAATGCGGGTTTGAGAGCGCCTTTGCTCATGTAGTCCTTGAACTCGGCCGTCTCGCTTACCTTACGCAGAAACTCGATGTACCAATCTACGGCCTCTTTGGGCATTCCCGGCGCGCCGAAGATGCCGCGTAGCATGTTGTACGAAATGTTTGCGCCGAGGGCTTCCTTGATCGTTGGAATCGCGTTCCAGTCCTTGTCCTCGATCCTCTCCGGATCGAAGACCGCCAGCGGTCGCACGCGATTCGCCTTCCAGTTGCTTACACACTCGGCCGGGTTGTTGACCGTCGAATCGACGTGTTTGCCCACCAGGTTCGTGCATACCTCGCCGCCGCCCTTGAACGGCACATAAGTGAACTTGACTCCCTGGCTCTGCTCGAGCAGCACCGTGATGATCTGGTCCTCCTGCTTCGAGCCGGTGCCGCCCATCTTCATCCCGGGATTTTTCTTCACGGCATCGATGTATTCCCGAGCGGTCTTGTAGGGGGTTTCGGCGTTAACCCAGAGAATAAACCGGTCGAGCGCAATGCGCGCCACCGGGGTCAGGTCCCGCCAGCTGAATGGAGTTCCGGTTGCGAGCGGGGTGGTAAATAGATTGGAGAGCGTGATGATGATCGTGTGGGCGTCGCCTTTTTTCGCCTTGACGTGCAGGAAGCCTTCCGCCCCAGCGCCACCCGATTTATTGACAACCACGAACGGCCGTGGAGTGAGGTTGTGCTTTTCGGCCACGCCGGCGATGAGTCGCGCCATTTGATCGGCGCCCCCGCCGGTTCCGGCAGGAATGACGAATTCGACCGGTTTCGTCGGTTGCCAGGCCGCAGAAGCGTGGTTGTGGAAGGCGAAAAAGAAAGACGCCGAGGCCAAAGCCAGAATACGTAATCCCTTCATGACCTCCATAGGATCCTCCTTTTCAGCACCATATGGATACACCGCTCCGAGAGCGCCGCTAGACTTACTGGGGTATCAGTTTTGCATCCGCATCGTTTCTCCGGTCGTAAAATCAAAGTCGTATTCCAACGCCCGAGTATCGAAACGGCCCGGCCTTGTCAAGAGAGCGAGGTTTCCTAAATCCGGAGCTTCTTCAGCTTCTCGCGCCGGCGTTTTTCCGTTTTTGACAGCTGTTTAGAATTGCCTTTTTTAACCGTTCGACCTTCGTGTTCCAATTGTTCGGCCGAATTATCGGAGCCCGTGCCATGCTCCAAGCGGCGGAGGATCGAGGCAAACTCGCCGGCGTAAATTGCCGTCGCCCCGAACCTCTCGACCGCTGAGCGAACTTCACGATCCGACGTCACCACCACGCAGCCGCTGCCGCTCGCGCGCGCGATCCGAACGACCACGCTGTCGGCCTTCTCTCCCCGGCGCGAGTAGACGACCGTGATTGCTCCCCGGTTCTCTTTGACCTCGTCCGGAAACCCGGAGCGCCAACCGTCGAAAACCACAGTGACAGCGAACCCCTTGGCTTGTGCGTAACGCGAGAGCCCGTCGATCAAGCGGTTTCTTTGAGACTCGATGTTGCCGCGCAAACCCAACGCGCTGGCGCCGATCAAATTGTAGCCATCCACGATGATCTCCATGCCGCCGTCTTTAGTAGCACTCTAGTTCGGATTCTTCACGTCCCGGATTTGCCCCCGGAGTGCGGCCCTCCCCCGCGGGTCGACCTTCGGTACCGTCACCGAGCAAATCTCAGGTCGCAAATAACCGCGCAGTTGGAAATCTTCAATCTGCCATGCGCGATTCCTCGCCCACAAGCGCAAACATCGGCGGTTGTCAAAGTGCTAAAAAACATGTACAAACAGTCGGTTTTAGCACGGAGGTTGAATAGCTTTGCCGATCACGATAAAAAAAGCCAAGAGAATCAACGACTTACCACCGTACCTCTTCGCCGAGATCGACCGCAAAAAGCGGGCCGCATTGGCTCGAGGCGTTGACCTGATCGACCTTGGCATCGGCGACCCGGATATCCCGACACCGGCTCCGGTCATCGAAAAACTCATGGAGGCGGCTGGCCGGCCGGTAAACCATCGTTATCCCAACAGTTCCGGCTTACCCGAATTTCGCGAGGCGGTGGCTAAATGGTACCTCGGGCGTTTCAATGTGAAACTCGACGCCGCGACCGAAGTCGTCTCCTTGATCGGTTCCAAAGAAGGAATCGGCAACATGGCTGTGGCTTTCGTCGATCCGGGAGACGTCGTTTTGGTGGCAAGCCCCTGCTACCCCGTCTATCACATCGGCACCGCTTTCAACGGAGGGAGAAACTATTTTCTCCCACTCAAAAAAGAAAACGGCTTTTTACCCGACCTGGACGCCGTGCCCCCTGAAGTTGCAAGACAGGCAAAGCTACTATGGATCAACTATCCCAATAATCCCACCGCGGCGGTGGCCGATAGAGACTTTTTCCAGCGGGTGATCGATTTTGCCAACCGCTACAACATCATTGTGTGCCACGATGCGGCGTACAGCGAAATGGGTTACGACGGTTACCGGCCGCCGAGCTTCCTCGAGATCGAGGGCGCGAAAGAGGTCGGTATCGAGTTTCATTCCCTTTCGAAGACCTTCAACATGACCGGGTGGCGCATCGGGATGGCGGTCGGCAACGCGGAGTTGGTCGGCGGACTGGCGCAGGCGAAGTCGAATCTCGATTCGGGGATTTTCCAGGCGGTTCAGGAAGCCGGTATCGAGGCTTTGAAGCTCGGAGACCAATTGGTCGAGCCTTCGCGCAAGATCTACCAGGAGCGGCGCGACATCCTCGTCGAAGGCCTTCGCGCGGCCGGGCTCGACTGCGAAAAGCCGCGCGCAACTTTCTACGTGTGGGTTTCCGTGCCACCGGGATTCACGTCAGCCGAATTTACCGCGAAGCTGCTCGAAGAAGCCGGGGTGGTGACCACCCCGGGAAACGGGTTCGGCGAACCAGGTGAAGGATACGTCCGCTTCACCGTTTGCGTGGATAAAGAACGGATCAGGGAGGTTGCGGGAAGAATCCGCCAGCTTAAGCTTTAAAGGGATCTCTCCCGACAAGAGCGCGATGCCAAGCGCGGTCACCCACCAGGTTTATGTTGGGGTCGGCTCCAACGTGGGGAACAAGAAAGAGAACTTCTTCGAAGCCCTGAGCCGCGTGGCCAAGCTCCCGGACACCAAGATCATCAAAGAATCCTCCCTCTACGACAGCGAGCCGCTCGGCGATTCAAAAGAGTGGTACGTCAACGGCGCAATCGAGATCGAGACCAAGTTCAAACCCGAGATGCTGCTCAAGAAATTCAAGAACATCGAGCGCGCCATGGGCCGGAAAAAAGTGCGAAAGCGTTGGGGCTCGCGCATAATCGATCTCGACATCCTGCTTTACGATGCGCTGGTTGTGAAAAAGAAAAACCTGCGCATACCGCACCCCGAGATGGCCAATCGGAAGTTTGTGCTCGTGCCGCTGAGCGAAATCGCCCCGCAGGTCGTCCACCCCGAGTTGGGAATGACGATCTCGGAACTTCTCGTCAACGTCAAAGACAGTAAGCGGGTGACATTGCACCATTCCTGAGCTTCCAGGCGGCGCTCTACGGTCGCGAATTGCTGCGCGCGGAGAGAACCCGTGCTCATCCGCCTGATCATATTACTGCTCATCGTCTGGGGCGTGATCCTGGTTTTGCGCGGTGTTTTAGCCTTGCGCCGGCAACGCTCACAGGAATTGGAGCGCGAGCAGCGAGTCGACGCTGAGGAAATGGTTCTCGACCCGCAGTGCGGCAGCTATCTTCCAAAAACCGCCGCCATCCGCCAGCGCGGAAAGTACTTCTGCAGCCGTGAGTGTGCCAACCTCTATTTATCACGCTGAATTCAAAAGAGCGCAAAGGCCGCCAGAAAATCCGCATTCGCATAGCGCCATCCGAAACCAACGGTGGGACGAACGATGTCAAACCGGAAAGTCCAAAAGCCACGGCCCGGGAGCTCGCTTGGAGATTTACCGGCGTTGATCGCTTGAAGTTGCGAAATTACGAATATAACGCACACCGGCTAAGACTCGGAGGCCTCGAGCGCGCGCAGGATTTTCTCCTGAACGTTATCGAAACCGCCGTTCGACATCACCAGTATGACGTCGCGGGCACGCGCTTCGGCGGCGATGAGACGCGGTATGTCCATGTTCTTTTCCATGTGTCGCGCAATCCCCGAGCCGCGGAGCCGGTTGATTTCTTCAACTACCTGAACCGGATCGAGACGCTCCTCAGCGGGAATTTTTTCCGGAAGGTAGAGGCCCGCGATCACGACCCGATCGGCCGCGGCAAGCGCCTCGGCGAACTCGCGCGCAAAGACGCGCCGCCTGCTCGTGTTGCTGCGCGGTTCGAAAACCGCCCAGAGCCGCCGCCCGGGATACGCTGCCTTGACAGCGTCGATCGTTTCCCGGACCGCGGTCGGATGATGGGCAAAATCGTCGATCACGAGAACCCCGCGTCGCTCGCCTTTCACTTCCTGGCGCCGCTTCACCCCCGTGAAACTCCCAAACCCGGCAAGGAGGTCTTGGCGTGCCAGTCCCATCTCACGCCCGAGGGCGTACACGGCGAGGGCGTTCTTCATGTTGTGCCGCCCGATCAGCCCAACCTCGACCTCGCCCTCGGCCGAGCCGCGATAGCATGGTTCGAAGATCGTTTTTCCCTGGCACGGCCTCAAACCCCTTAGGCTCCAGTCGCAATCGCCGCCTTCACCATAGGAAACGACACGGCAGGCAGCCGCTCGCGCAACCTTCGCCACCTCGCCGTCATCGTAGCAGGCGATCAGCAGTCCGCCGACCGGGATCAGTTCGACAAAACGGCGGAAGGCCTCCCTCAGCTGATCGAGATCCCGGTAAATATCCGCATGGTCGTATTCCAAGCTCGTGAGAATCGCCCGGCGGGGGCGATAATGGAGGAATTTAGGGCCTTTATCGAAAAAGGCACTGTCATATTCATCGCCTTCGATGACGACGTGCCGGCCGTTCCCGGGGTGCCAGCCGCTGCCGAAATTGAGCGGGACCCCGCCGATGAAAAAGCCCGGTTCGATCCCGGCGCTCTTAAGCACCCAGGCGGCCAGGGCGGTCGTGGTCGTTTTTCCGTGCGTTCCCGCAACCACCAAGGCCTCCCGCGAACCGATTAAAAACTTGCCGACCGCATCCGGAAAAGAGACGTAAGGGATTCCTTCTTCCAACACACGCTGGACTTCCGGGTTGTTTTTCGAGACGGCATTCCCGACGATCACCAGGTCGGGACGGGGCTCGATGTGTTCGCGTCGATAACCGCAGAGAATCGGAATCCCGATGCTCTCGAGGTAGGTGCTCATGGGCGGGTAGACGTTTTCATCCGACCCGCTGACCCGATATCCCTGCGCCTGGAGTAGGCCTGCCAAAGAAGCCATGCCCACGCCGCAGATCGCAATCAGGTGAATGCGGCTGCCGCTCGGCAACGCGTCGTTCACGGCTTGACCGCCTCCATGATGAGGTCGTGAATTCTTGGCCGGAAGGCTTTGATTTTTTCGTTCCTGCGGGTCGGGTGCACCCGGTTGTTGAGTAGAATCACATGACAGCTCTTTTCGATGTCCCACCAGACGGACGGGCCGGTAAACCCCAAATGGCCGACCGAACGCGGCGAAAAACGACTGCCCGCCGAGGAATTCTCCGGCGAGGGGGTATCCCAGCCCAGCGCCCAGGTCGAGTCCGGAACTGTCATATCCTTACTCAGGAATTGCTCCACCAGCCCGCGGGGCAAAAAATCGTCTTTCCCGTTTCGGCAGCGATCGAGGCACCCAAGGAGCCGATGGATATCGGCGGCCGAAGAGAAAAGGCCCGCGTGGCCGGCCACGCCCCCCATCGCATAAGCATTGTCATCGTGGACCTCGCCGTAAAGGATCTTTTTGCGCCACGGACAATCCTCGGTCGGGGCGATCAAGTCCCCGCCGGAGTCCATCGTGCGCGCGCGTAGCTTGCTCAATTCGAAGAACGAGGTGGATCGAAGCCCCAGCGGCTTGAAGATATGGTCATCGCAGAAGCGATCGAGGGCACAACCCCCGACGAGTTCAACGATCTCGCCCAGGACCATGAATCCAAGGTCGCTGTAAACGGTTCGCGTACCGGGCGCGTTCACCAACTTTTCTCTGTGGACCCGACTGAGAATGTGGTTTTTCGCCCGCGGGCTTCCGATGGACTCGGCTTTCGCCGGCTTCGCGATCTCTTGGTAAAACGGCCTCCATGCGGCCAGGCCGGACGTATGTGTCAAGAGATGACGGATCGTGACCGGGCTCTTTCCGAACACGCCAAAGGTGGGAAGAAAGCGGGTCACACGGTCGTCGATTCGGATCTTTCCATCCCTTACGAGGACCATAATCGCGGTTGCAGTCGCCAGCGGCTTGGTCAGCGATGCCAGATCGAAAATCACCTCGGGCCGCATCACCGTTTTCGCCGGCGCGAGCGAACGCCAACCAAAAGCCCTCTCGTATACTACCTCTCCCTCTCGTCCGATGAGGACGACCGCTCCGGGAAACACCCCCTCGGCGACCGCTTCCTCGAACGCTTGCTCAACCGAATGAAAATCCACGGCGGGAAGGGCTCACGCAACGGGTGATTCGAGCATCGAGAGCGTCAGCCGGTCGGCATCCAGTTCCATTTTCACGCCAAACGGCAGGGCGAGGTTTTCTTCCCCATGCCCGGCCGCCAACCCGGTGGCAACCGGATAGGAGGCCCCTTCGAAAAGCTCCCCGATGACCTGCCGCACATCGCGCCCCGGATCGCCGTCGCAGCCCGTGAAATGGCCGAAAACGATGCCGGCGACATTCTTGAACTTGCCCGCCATTTTTAGGTGCGTGAGCATCCTTTCGACGCGATAAGGCTTTTCGCCCACGTCTTCAATGAAAAGCAGTCTGCCGGAAGCATCGATCTCGTAAGGCGTGCCCAGGGTCGTCACCAGCATGGAAAGGCACCCGCCCATGAGGCGCGCCCGGGCTTTGCCGGGCCGAATCGCCTCGCCCAGGCCAACCTGCCATTGCGCCATCTTGCCTGTGAGCATGCCCCAAAAATGGCTTTTGCTTTGGTCGCTAAGCCCCCGCGCAAGGTCCATCGCCACCATCGGGGCGTGGAACGTCACCATGCCGCATTCCTGCAAGAGCCAATTCAACAAAATCGTGATGTCGCTGTAGCCGGCGAAGATCTTGGGCTTGGTCCACCGCTCGGCCCGGAGGTGGGGCAACAGCTGAATCGAGCCGAAGCCGCCTCGGGCGCAGAAAATGGCGCCGATATCCGGACGGCGGAAAAATTCATCGAGATCCTCCGCACGCAACCGTTCGTCGCCGGCCAGATAGCCCTTGCGCCGCCCGGCGTTGGGAGCGATTTCGACGGCAAAGCCCTCTTGCCTTATGGCTTCGATGCCGCGCGCCAGTTGGACCTCCTCGACGCAGCCGGCAGGGGCCACCACCCCGATTTTCCCCCCGGGTCTTAAAGGCTCCGGTTTACGAACCGTCATCGCGCTTCTCCACAGCCGGGCCGGCACGCCCGGCGGCGAACGGCAGCGGAGCTGTGGATAACCGTCTGAGGGTGGGCCGGATCATGCAAGCTAACGGAAGAAGCTTATCTTCCCAGAAAAACCGCCATCGTACAAGCAAATTCTTCAAGCAAGGCGGGGCGCCCGGACCGGAGTTTTCGAGTTGACTTGGCCGGCGGGCCCGGATAGAAAAATTGAGAGCGGTCAACAACAGTCCACAAGCGCTGAAGCCTCTTGTCCACAGACTTGCTCACAGCCCATGAAAGTCAAACGCGATCAGCTCGAGCGGCTCGCAGGCCAGCTCCTCGCCCGTTATCAGGCGAAGGAACTCATCCGGCTGCGCGCTACGGAGGCCGAAGCGAAAGCGAAAATCATGGCGGTCGTTGCCCGAAATTTTGCCGAGGAGGAGGAAATCGAAGAAGAGGCGCGTAAGGTGCTCGCGTCGCATGTGCAAGAGGCCAAAGGGATGGATCCCTACAGGATGTTTTTGATCGCCAAGCAGAAGCTCGCAGCCAAAAAGGGCTTCATTTTATGACGAGGCTCTCCGAGAACCGCATTTCCCATCTGGCGCATCTGATCATTGACGACCTGCGCAAAGGAGGGGTGGCGGAGTTGCCCAACGAGGGACGCGCGTTGGCCGAAACGAAACAGGCGCTGCACGAGTTTTTCCAAAGGGAGGATCAGATCGACGAGCTCGTGCGAAAAAAGATTCAGTCGCTCTCCCGCCACGTCCCGCCCGGCAGTCGTGAGTGGGATGTCCTTTATCGCAAGTATTTTGAAGAAGAATTGAGGCGGCAGAGACGCTAGCGGGCGCGGCGGATTATTTTTGTAGACACCGGAAAAAAACCTTGACACCACCCGGATGATGCTTACATTTACGCTCGCTTATGCCGAGACGCCGTAACGCACCTCGTGCGGCCATTTCGGCTTTCTTTTAAGATTCAATCACTTACTGGCAAAATCTGCGAGACGACAGGAGCGGAGCAGTGAAGATCAGGCCGTTACAAGACCGAGTCATCGTCAAGCGCATCGAGGAAGAAGAAAAAACCAAAGGCGGCATCATCATACCGGATACCGCCAAAGAGAAACCTCAGGAGGGCCGGGTGGTCGCGGTCGGCAAGGGCAAGCTGAACGAGGACGGCAAGCTTACTCCGCTCGAAGTCAAGGTCAACGATCGCGTGCTTTTCGGGAAATACGCGGGAACCGAGATCCACCTCGATGGCGAGGAACATCTGATCATGCGCGAGGACGATATCCTCGGAGTTATCGAGAGCTAAGTCAACCCATTCAGGAGGACGACAATGGCAGCCAAAATGGTGAAATTCAATCGCGACGCGCGCGAAGCCGTATTGCGCGGCGTCAATATTTTAGCGGACGCCGTGACGGTGACGCTCGGGCCCAGGGGAAGAAACGTCGTGCTCGACAAATCGTTTGGCGCCCCGAACGTGACGAAAGACGGCGTGACCGTCGCCAAGGAAGTCGAGCTCGAGGACAAATTCGAAAACATGGGCGCGCAGATGGTCAAGGAGGCGGCGAGCAAGACCTCCGATGTCGCGGGCGACGGCACGACCACGGCGACCGTGCTCGCGCGCCAGATCTTCGCCGAAGGTTCGAAGTTGGTTGCCGCCGGTCATGACCCGATGTCTCTCAAGCGCGGCATCGACAAGGCCGTGGAGGCGGTGGTTGCCGAGCTCAAGAATCTCTCGAAGCCGACCAAGGATCCCAAAGAGATCGCGCAAGTCGGAACGATCGCGGCGAACAACGATCGAACGATCGGCGATGTGATCGCCGAAGCGATGAACAAGGTGGGCAAAGAAGGCGTGATCACGGTGGAGGAGGCCAAGGGCCTCGAGACCACTCTCGACGTGGTCGAAGGCATGCAGTTCGACCGTGGTTATCTCTCGCCCTATTTCGTAACCGACCCCGAGCGCATGGAATGCGTGCTTCAGGATGCCTACCTGCTCATTCATGAAAAAAAGATCAGCAACATGAAAGATCTTTTGCCGATCCTCGAGCAGATCGCCAAGTCGGGGAAACCGTTCATCATCATTGCCGAAGAGGTCGAGGGCGAGGCGCTCGCGACCTTGGTCGTGAACAAAATACGCGGCACGCTTCAGTGCTGCGCGGTCAAGGCTCCGGGATTCGGCGATCGCCGGAAAGCGATGCTCGAAGATATCGCCATCCTGACGGGCGGCAAGTTGATCGCCGAAGAACTGGGCATCAAGCTCGAGAACGTCGCGCTCCAGGATCTAGGTCGGGCCAAGAGGATCGTCATCGATAAGGAGAACACAACGATCGTGGACGGCGCCGGGAAAAAATCCGATCTCGAAGCGCGCATCAAGCAAATCCGGGCGCAAATCGACGAAACCACGTCCGATTACGATCGTGAGAAGCTTCAGGAGCGGCTTGCGAAGCTTATCGGCGGCGTCGCTGTGATCAACGTCGGCGCGGCAACCGAAATCGAGATGAAGGAGAAGAAGGCCCGCGTCGAAGACGCGCTTCACGCCACGCGCGCGGCCGTGGAGGAAGGGATCGTTCCTGGGGGCGGCGTGGCCCTGCTCCGCGCTTCGGCGGTCCTTGAGAAACTCCGCGTCTCCGAGGAGGAACGAGGCGGCGTCAATATCGTTAAGCGCGCCTGCGAGGAACCGCTCCGGCGCATCGCGATCAATGCGGGCCACGAGGGTTCGATCGTCCTTCAGAAGGTCAAAGAAGGCAAAGGCGCTTTCGGCTTCAATGCCGCAGCGGAAGAGTACGAGGATCTGCTCAAAGCCGGCATCATCGATCCGACAAAGGTCGTCCGCACCGCGCTTCAAAACGCGGCTTCGGTGGCCGGTATGCTCCTCACGACCGAAGCCCTGGTCGCCGAAAAACCGGAAGAGAAGCCGGCGATGCCGTCGATGCCCCCCGGCGGCGGTATGGGCGGAATGGGCGGCATGATGTAAAGGCGCGTCCTTAGCGTGTCTGCAAAGGCCCGCCGCGCGTCGCGCTCGGCGGGCCTTTTTTTTCGCCCGTTCCCGGTCAAAAACGCACGTCCTTCGAAGCGGGCCGACAGGCGAGCGCGCCGGCTGCTGCGCGCGCAATCCGAGTTTCCGCCCGAGGTCCCGGTTCCCTTTTGTCCAGCCGGAGTTTGCTTGACTTCAGGTCGGTATTCATATTTACTTTCTTAAAATTTCCCTCGAAAACCTCGCGATTTACCCGCCTCGATGTTTGAATCCTTAACCGACAAGCTGGAACTCACCTTCAAGCGCCTTCGCGGCCAGGGAAAGATCACCGAGAAAAACATCGAGGAGGCCCTTAGGGATGTGCGCATCGCGCTCCTTGAAGCCGACGTACACATCAAAGTCGTGCGGTCCTTTCTCGAAGCGGTGAAAGCCAAGGCCCTGGGCCAGGACGTTCTCCAGAGTCTCACCCCGGAGCAACAGTTCGTAAAGATCGTGCATGATGAACTGGTCGAGCTGTTGGGCGGCGAGCACCGCGAGCTCGACCTCAAGACCGCTCCGCCCGCCGTCATCATGCTGGTCGGGCTCCAGGGGTCGGGAAAAACGACAACCCTTGCGAAGTTGGCCCGGTATCTGAAGCGAGATAAAAAGAGAAACCCGTTTCTGGTGCCCGCCGATGTCTACCGACCCGCCGCTATCGAGCAACTGAAGGTGCTGGCAAAAGAGTTCGAGCTTCCCGTCTACGACCCCTCTCCCGAGGCGTTGCCGGTGGCGATCTGCCGGGCGGCGGTGGAGGACGCGAAGCGGCGTTTTTGCGACACTGTGCTGCTCGACACCGCGGGGCGCTTGCACATCGATGACGCACTGATGCAAGAGCTGGCCGCAATCAAGGCAGCGGTCCGCCCGCACCAGATCCTCTTCGTCGCCGACGCGATGACCGGCCAGGACGCGGTCAATCAGGCGATTGGTTTCGACAACCAGCTCGGGCTCACGGGGATCATTTTGACCAAGCTCGACGGCGATGCGCGCGGCGGGGCGGCGCTTTCGATTCGCCACATGGTGGGAAAGCCCATTGTGTTCTCCGGCGTCGGAGAGCGGCTCGACGCGCTCGAGCCGTTTTACCCGGACCGGCTCGCGTCGCGGATTCTCGGCATGGGCGATGTGCTCTCGCTCATCGACAAGGTGCAGCAAACGGTCGAGCAGAAGGAAGCGATCCGACTGCAAAAGGCGCTGCAGAAGAAGCAGTTCACGTTGGAGGATTTCCAGACGCAGCTGCAGCAGATCAAAAAAATGGGCTCGGTCGGAAGTCTGTTGGAGTTGATTCCCGGCGGAAAAAAAATCGCGTCGCAAGTCGAGACTGAAAAGGCCGAAAAGGAGTTGAAACGCGTGGAAGCGATCATCAATTCCATGACACTCGAAGAACGCCGCAATCCCGCGCTCTTGAACGGCAGCCGGCGGCGGCGAATCGCGCAGGGAAGCGGCACGACCGTCACCGAAGTCAACCGCCTGATGAAACAGTTCATGGAAATGAAAAAGATGATGCAGAAGATGAGCAAGTCGGGCATGCGCTCGTTGTGGGGCCGTATGCCGAATCCGTTTCATTGAATCTGCCGTGGTTGTGACTGCAAGCAAGAACTCAACGAATGTTTCCGCTACAGAGGCCACCAAGCACACAGCGCGACTACGCCGCGAAAAGAGGGAGAGCTCACGCAAAGCGCGCCAGGGTCGCCAAGTCAAAAGATCAACTTCAATCGGCCTTGGGTTGCGGGGCCTTTGCGCGCTTGGCGTCCTTGGCGCGAGAAAGTATTATCTTGCGGAACCGGATAAAGGAGAAGAAGAAGCATGAGCGTGAGGATCCGTTTGACCAGGCATGGGGCTAAAAAGCGGCCCTTCTATCGCGTCGTCGTCGCCGACGCGCGCTATCCGCGCGACGGCCGCTACATCGAGCAAGTCGGGACTTACGATCCCAAAGTCGGGGGCGGCGCGATCAAACTCGACCAGGAGAAGATCGACGGCTGGATCAAGCGCGGCGCCAAGCCGACGCAAACGGTTGCCGAACTGATCGCCAAGTCCAAGAGCGCGAGTTAATTGCACCACGGGAGGCGACCTCTCGATGAAGGAACTCGTCCAGTATTTGGCCAAATCTCTAGTGAACAACCCCGATGCCGTCGAAGTCAAAGAAGCCGAAGAAGACGACGCGCTGGTTCTAGAGCTCAGGGTCGCGAAAGAGGACCTGGGAAGAATTATCGGCAAACAAGGCCGGACCGCAAAGTCGATCCGCACGATCGTCAACGCCGCCGCTTCGAGAGCCAATCGCAAGGTTGTGCTCGAAATCGTCGAAGAGAAGTGAAGCCGCCACGGCAAACCCGGTGTCCGATGCGTTCGTTCCTTTAGGCGAAATCGTCGCCGCCCATGCGCTCGGCGGGTGGCTGAAACTATTTCCCTATAATCCGCACACCACGAATCTCTCCCAGGGCAACGAGGTTTTTTTGGATAAAGGAGGCCGGCGCGCGCCGCACCGGATCGAATCGATCCGGCCGCACCGCCGGCACCTTTTTTTGAAGCTCTCGGAGATCGATACCCGAGAACAGGCCGAAGGGTGCATCGGCGCCGTGCTGCTCTTGCGCGAAGAAGCGCTGCAATCGCTCGAGCCCGGCGAGTATTACCACTACCAGGTGATCGGATTGGAGGTTGTCACGACCGGCGGAGAGAGAATCGGTAAGGTTACCGGCATATTGCTCACCGCCGCCGGGGTGATTTATGCTGTGGCTGGAGAATCGAAGGAGCACTTGATCCCGGCGGTCAAAGAGATCGTCGATAAAGTCGATCAAAGCGCAGGCATCCTTGTCATCAACCCTCCCGCGGGCCTTTTGGATCTGTAGACGGTTCCTTGCCTCGCCGTTGCCTGGTGCACGCTGCTCCATACTCCGGAGCGCCGCACAATGCCTTTGAATTTTACCATCGTCACGCTCTTTCCGGGGATGTTTGACTCGCCCTTGAAGCACACCATGCTCAAGCGCGCCTTGGAGAAGGGACTGATTTCGGTTCGGCTCGTGAATCTGCGCGATTACGCGACCGATAAGCACCGGATGACCGACGATTATCCCTACGGCGGCGGCCAGGGAATGGTCATGAAGCCGGAACCGATCGTCGCCGCGATCGAAGACCTCCGCGCCCGGCTCGAGCGCCCCCAGGTGATTCTCCTCTCGCCTCAAGGACGGGTATTGGAGCAGGAAACCGCGGCGCGGCTGGCGCGAGAAAAAAACCTCGTTCTGCTCTGCGGCCGTTACGAGGGAGTCGACGAACGGGTGAAACATTTCATCGATGAGGAGCTTTCCATCGGCGACTACACGCTGAGCGGCGGCGAGCCGGCGGCCCTGGTCGTGATCGATGCGGTGACGCGCCTGGTTCCCGGCGTTTTGGGGAACGAAAAATCCGCCGCCGACGAATCGTTCTCGACCGGCCTCCTCGAATACCCGCAATACACGCGGCCCGAAGATTTTCGCGGCATGAAAGTGCCCGAGGTGCTTTTATCGGGGGATCACGCGCGCGTAGGCCAGTGGCGCCGGCAGATGAGCCTGCAACGAACCGCCGAAAGACGCCCGGACCTGCTCGCCCGCGCGGTTCTCGGCGCGGGTGAGCGAGCATTGCTCTTCAAGCGGCGCACCGCTCCCTTGTTCCTGGCGCTGTTGCATCATCCGGTTTACGACAAGAATCGCCGGGTCGTCACCACCGCGGTCACGAACATGGACATCCACGACATCGCCCGCGCGGCGCGAACCTATGACATCGATGGATTTTACGTGGTCACGCCCGTCAAGGCGCTACAGAAGCTCGCGCGGAAAATCATCGAGCACTGGGAGCAGGGTTACGGCAGCCAGTACAACGCCACGCGCAAAGAGGCGCTGGCGCTGGTGAGCATAGCCGACGATCTCGACTCGGTCGTGATCGATATCGAGCGGCGGCACGGGCAAAAGCCGCGGCTTGTGGCGACAACGGCTCGCCCCGGTGAAAACCGCGCCTCTTTCGCCGAAATTCGGGACATGTTATTAAGAGAGACTCATCCTTTCCTTATCCTTTTAGGCACAGGGTGGGGACTAACCGAAGCGGTTTTCGCGCAATCGGATTACATCTTGGAGGCGGTTGAGGGTCGTTCGGATTACAACCACCTCTCGGTGCGCTCGGCTGCGGCGATTATCCTCGACCGCCTCTTGGGGCGGCGCTGATCGACAGGAGGCTAACATGGATATCGTAAACAAAATCGAGTCAGAGCAGGCAAAAGGCCAAAAGCCGGCGCTCCGCCCGGGCGAGACGGTCCGCGTTCATGTCAAAGTCGTCGAGGGGGAAAAAGAAAGAACTCAGGTATTCGAAGGCGTGGTCATCGCGCTTTCAGGGAAAGGAAGCCGGGAGACGTTCACGGTTAGAAAAATCTCCTACGGGGTCGGCGTGGAACGTATCTTCCCGGTTCACTCGCCGCGGATCGACAAGGTCGAAGTGGTTTCGCGAGGCAAGGTGCGCCGCGCCAAGCTTTACTTTCTGCGGCAACGTGCGGGTAAGGCGGCGCGCTTGACCGGCGAGGAAGGGCCGACAAGTTAGATACTCAGGTTGAGGCTGAGGCTAAGATTTAGAGAAAGGCGCAGCGCTCAACCTCAACCTAAACCTGAAACCTGCCCCAGAATTTGCCCCTTCCCTTCGAATACCGCGCCCGGGTGAATTTTCAGCTCGCCGGCTCTGACTTCGCCGCGAAACCGGCCTCCAGGCATAATCTCGAAACAACCGATCACCAGCACGTTACCGGCGAGCCTCCCCTCGACCAGAAGGTGGCGCGCGGACACGTACGCTTCCACCTGAGCGTTCGGCCCCACCACCAGAAGCTCGGTGGCTTTGACCTCGCCCGTGAAGCGGCTGTCGATTTTTACCGGTAAGTTGTAGCTGAGCTTTCCCGAGATCGAGGAGTCGGGAAAGAGCACGGTCCTGACGGAAGTGTGAAGAAACGCGGAATTGCTGTTGTTACCCTTTGCCGCCATGCGCGCTCCGTGGACCGCCTACCATAGCATCCTATCCCGGCGAGCGAAAGGCTTTCAGCGCATTTTACAACGTGCGCCGTTAGCCCGATTCGTAACCTGCCTGATTACTTTCCGTGATCTCCCTCCGTTCTCCTCAACCTGAACCTCAGCCTCAACTTTCTCTGTCTGACGGCCGGTGAGTTGTGCTAGCATAAGTTCACGGTTTTATGGATCTCTTTGACGCCATGCCCGGGAGCCGCCCCGCCGCTTCCCGCCCGCTGGCGGAGCGCATGCGTCCTGAACGCCTCGAGGAATTCGTCGGCCAGGATCACCTTCTCGGCCCCGGCAAGCTGCTCAATGAAATGGTTGCTTCGGGCGAGATCCGGTCGCTGATCCTCTGGGGACCGCCGGGTAGCGGCAAAACGACTCTTGCACTGATCCTGGCGCGAGCCGCCGGCGCGAACTGCGTTCGGTTTTCCGCCGTAACCTCCGGAGTCAAGGAGTTGAAAAAAATCATTCAGGAGGCGGAGGATCTGCAACGGCGCGGCCGGCGAACCGTTCTCTTCGTCGATGAGATTCATCATTTCAACAAAGCGCAGCAGGATAATTTTTTGCCTTACGTCGAGAACGGGACCTTGATCCTGATCGGCGCGACGACGGAAAATCCCTCGTTCGAGCTCATTTCTCCCCTGCTGTCGCGCTGCCAGGTACTCGTGCTCCAGCCGCTGTCCTTCGTTCACATCGCAAGGATCGTCGATCGAGCGATCACCGACACCGACAAAGGACTGGGCGCCCTCGGGCTCGACCTGTCCGCCGACGCGCGCGAGTTTTTGATCGAGCAGGCGCAAGGCGACGCGCGCGTGGCGTTAAACGCGCTCGAAATCGCCGCCATCCTGGCGCGCAAGCGTCAATCGAGCGCGATCGGTCTCGAAGAAGCGAAGGAGGCGGTGCAAAAAAAGCCGCTCCAGTACGACAAAGCGGGCGAGGAACATTACAACGTCATTTCGGCGTTTATCAAAAGCCTCCGCGGGAGCGATCCCGATGCGGCGCTTTATTGGCTCATGAGGATGATCGAAGCCGGAGAGGACCCGCTTTTTATCGCGCGCCGCATGGTCATTTTCGCCGCCGAGGATATCGGCAACGCGGATCCCCAAGCGCTCCAACTCGCCGTCGCGGCCAAGGACGCGGTGCACTTCGTGGGCCTCCCGGAAGGCCGGATCCCGCTCGCGCAGGCGGTCACGTACCTGGCGACCGCGCCGAAGTCGAACGCGTCCTACAAGGCGATGCTCGAGGCCGCGCGCGACGTCGAGGAGCACGGCGCCCTTCCCGTCCCGCTCCATCTCCGCAACGCCCCGACGCCTCTGATGCGCCAGCTGGGTTATGGGCGCGATTACCAATACGCCCATGACTTCAGCGGCGGCGTCACGGATCAAGAGCACATGCCCGAGGCGTTGCGCCATCGGAAATACTACGAGCCCTCTGCGTCCGGGCGGGAAGAAGAGATCCGCCGGCGGATGCAGGCAAGATCGGAAAAAATGCGCAGTCGAAAAAGCTGACCACGTCGCAGCGCTCGCCTGAAGCGCGCCCCTCACCTTCTTCGAACAGGAGCCTACGCCCATGGATCGCGTCTACCGCCACGTTCTCTTGTGCATCTTGACCGGCCTAGTGACGATTCTGCCGATCGGCGGCACGGTGATTCTCATTGTGTTCGTAGAAAAATCGTTGAGCCCGATCGTGCCCGAAACGGTTTATTTCCCGGGCCTCGGGCTGCTCTCGGTCGTGCTCGTGCTCTACGGCTTGGGATTGACGCTCACGACCATGGTCGGTCGCTGGCTGTGGACCTACCTCGATCTCGCGCTCTGCCGTTTTCCCGGTCTCGGCATGTTGTATCGGACATTGAAGCAGATCCTCGGATTCGAATCCGGCGAAGGCGCCTTGTTCGAACGCGTGGTGTTGGTCCACGACGAAGGAACCGGAGGCGCGGAGATCGGGCTGGTGACAGCCAGCGACGGCACCGCCGACGAGCGCCAGTTGCTGGTCTTCATCCCCCATTCACCCAACCCGGCGCAGGGTCGCTTGCTTCGCCTTCCCGCGAGTCGCGTCATTGCCACCGACTGGACGGTCGATCGGGCGCTCAAGGGACTGCTCACGTTAGGCAAAGTTTAAGAGCACGGAGCATGGAGCTACGAGCTAGGCAAAGCGCTTGTTTGCAACCGTAACTGTCCGATAAGCGAAATACTTACTCGCGCCAAGCACGCCAAGGTCGCAAAGGCCCCGCAACCCAGACCGAAATAAATCTATCTTTTTAACTTGGCGCTCTTTGCGAGCTTTGCGCGAGATCTCCAATTATTTGCTTGCCGCTCTGCCGGCGTTGGGCCCTTCGTGTCCATCGTGGGTCGGTTTTGCTCCCGGTCTTTGCTCCTTGCTCCATGCGTGCCATCGGAGCTGTTCCAATCGTTTCAACGGTTTTAGCCGGTTCTCCTTGTCTCCTCGGCTCCATGCTCCATGCTATTCCCTGTCCGCGAGGTCGAGCAAAAAAGCGTAAGCGAAGGCGGTTTCGCGGTGCCGCCGGAAGCGGCCGGACGGGCCGCCGTGTCCCGCATCCATATGGGTCTTGAGCAGGAGGCGGTTGTTATCGGTTTTGAGCGCGCGCAGCTTCGCCGTCCATTTGGCCGGCTCCCAGTACTGAACCTGCGAGTCATGTAGCCCGGCGGTGATCAGCAGGTTCGGGTAATGCTTGGGCTCGACGTTATCGTAGGGCGAGTACGACAACATGTAGAAATAGAACTCCTCCTGATTAGGGTCGCCCCACTCGTCGTACTCTCCGGTCGTAAGCGGAATCGAGGGGTCGAGCATGGTCGTTACCACGTCGACAAACGGCACTTCGGCGACAATTCCCTTGAACAGGTCGGGTCGCATGTTCGCGATTGCGCCCATCAGCAAACCGCCGGCGCTTCGGCCCATGGCGAACAGCCTGCCCGGGCTAGTCAATTGATCCCTGACGAGAAATTCGGCGCAGGCGATAAAATCGGTGAACGTGTTTTTCTTCTTGAGCAGCCGGCCGTCCTCGTACCACTGCCGCCCCAGCTCCTGACCGCCGCGCACGTGCGCGATCGCGTAAACAAAACCGCGATCGAGCAGGCTCAGCCGCGGCGACGCGAATGCGGGATCGATGCTCAAACCGTAGGCGCCGTAGCCGTAGAGCAGCAAGGGATTGTCGCCGTCGCGCTGCGTTCCGGCCCGGTAAACAAGCGACAGGGGGATCTGCGCGCCGTCGCTCGCCGGGACGTACAGTCGCTCGGTAACGTAATTCTCCGGTTTGAACGCGCCGACCACCTCCTCCTGCTTCAACAGGACGCGCGTGCGGTTCACCATATCGTAGTCGTAGATCGAAAGCGGCGTGGTCAGCGAAGTGTATTCGAAACGCACGGTCTGGGTCTCGAATTGCGGATTCGGTCCCAAGTGCGCGCGGTAAGCGGGCTCGAAAAACTCGAGATAGTGCTCGCCACCGCCGTGCCACGGCATGATTCGGATCTGGGTGAGACCCAGCCTGCGTTCTTCGAGCACCAGATGGCTCTTGAAGATCTCGAAGTCGCTTAGAAAAACGTCGTTTCGGTGCGGCACCAGTTCACGCCAGTGCTCTCTCGACGTAGCGCCGATCGGCGTCTCCATCAGCCGAAAATTCTTCGCCCCGTGATTGGTGCGAATAATGAATCGGTCTTCGAAGTGCTCGACATGGTACTCGTGCTCGCGCTCCCGCGGTAAAAAGACCTTCCATTCGCCGGCTGGATCATCGGCTTCGAGATACCGATACTCCTGGCTCAAGGTTTGCGAAGAAACGATCATCAGATACCGTTTCGATTTCGTTTTGAACACGTACGTGACGAACGTTTCGTCGTCTTCCTGAAACACCAGCGTGTCTTCGGCCGGATCCGTGCCCAAAACGTGGCGATAAATCCGATAGGAACGGAGCGTCGCGGGATCCTGGCGGGCGTAAAACAGGGTCCGGTTGTCGTTGGCCCACGCCATATTCTCGGTCACGCCCTCGATCGCGTCCGAAAACACTTCACCCGTGCTCAGGTTTTTGAAATGCGTCGTGTAAATTCGGCGACCCCGCGTATCGAAGTTGTAAGCCAGCAGATCCTGCCCCGAGCTTACGGCAAGGCCCCCGATCGAAAAGAACTCGTGTCCTGCGGCAAGCTGGTTGACGTCGAGCATGATCTCCTCGGCGTTCTCCAACGAATCCCTTTTGCGCGCGAAGATCGGATACTCCTTGCCTTCCTCGTAACGCGTAAAATAGTAGTAGTCGTCCTGCTTGTAGGGGACCGACATGTCGGTTTGTTTGAACCTGGCCTTGATTTCTTCGAAAAGCCTTTCCGGCAGATCCGGCCGGCGCGCCACTTCGCGATCGGCGCGTTCGTTTTCCTCGGTCAAGTACGCGATCACTTCCGGGTTATCGCGTTCACGCAGCCAGTAGTAATCATCGATCCGGATATGGCCGTGTTTTTCGAGCTTGGTGGGAATCCGCTTGACCATTGGGCCTCCAACGCGCCAGCCAACCTTAGATGGTTTTTGCACCGATCTCCAGCGCCCTGATTCATCGCGCGGGGAAGAAGAATCATCACGCCGTACGGCCTTGGCGCTCTTGGCGCGATAATCTTTTTCTTCTGCGTTCTCCGCTTGATGGACAACTGCTTGAATCCTAAGGCATACTCAGCCCGGAGCTACCATGAGATTCAGACTCTCCGCCGCAACGGCGTCAATCATTCTGCTCCTGTTCGCGTCCTGGTTCGTGCCGGCGCCCCTGAACGGCCAAACACACCCCAAGGCGATGGTGCTCGCCTGGGACGGCGCGGTCCCATCCCTGGTCAATGACATGCTGCGGGACGGAAAGCTGCCGCACCTGGCGCGGCTCGTGAATGGCGGCGCATACACCGACGAGGTGCGGCCCGTCTTTCCCTCCGCGACCGCTCCCGGATTTGCTTCCTTGGCAACCGGCGCGCCGCCGCGCGCGACCGGCGTTACGGGGAACAGGGTGCCAAAGCAACCCCGCTCTCGGCACACGATCCTGGAGAGTGCGAACGGTTTCGATACGCCTTTGGAGGCCGAGCCCCTCTGGGAGGTCGCGCTGAGGTCCGGACGCAGGGTCGTGGCGGTGCACATGCCCTTCGGCGCATCGTCGCGCGGCGGCCTCAGCTTTCAAGGCTACAGTGGTGTCGTTTCGCGCGACGGCGTGATCGATGCTCGGATTTCAAAACCGCAACTCGCCTCGAATTGGATCAACATCCCCGCGAGCGCGGCGCCGCCGCTTGAAATCAGTTTTCATATTGCTGCATCGCGCTTTTTCGGTCTCTTCATCGACGCGCCCGAAACTCCCCGCTACGGCTACGACACCCTGATCATTGCACCGAGCCGCGACGGCGCGCGCCGCGTGAGCAAACTGGCGAGCGCGCCCGCCGGTTCAGGAACCGAAGGCTTCTGGAGCGTTCCGGTTACCGTCGTTGCGGGCTCGGGTGAGGCAGCAACGACTTATCTCAGGCTATTCGACCTGAGACCCGATGGCAGCGACTTTCTCCTCTATTTTACCCGCCCGGCGCGCGAGGCGGCTTCGCCTCGCGAGGTCGTTGGCAACGCGCCTCCGATCGTCAGGTCGTTTGTCGGCAACGGCGGCACTCTGGTGTATGGCCAGGGTGGGTTTGGGCGAACGATCCCGAACGGCGGCGATGGAGTGGCGGAAGCGCGCTATCTCGAAACCGTCATGTTCGCGCAGTACCAACTGTCCGAAACGATGCGGTGGGCAGCGGACCGTGTTTCATGGGAGCTTTTTTTCGCCTACACTCCTTTCCCCGACGAGGCGGAGCACCTCTGGAGAGGTTACCTCGATCCGCGTCTCTCGACTTACCGAGCCGAGACCGCGCAGCGCCTTCTCCCTTATCTCGAACGGGTATATCAAACCTGTGACGACCTGCTCGGAACGCTGCTCGCGCGGCGCCCGCCCGGCACGATCGTTGCGGTCGTTTCGGACCACGGGATGGAGGGAGTCGATCGGCAAGTCGCCGTGAACAAAGCGCTCGAAGACCGCGGGTTGCTCGTCTTTGATGAACGCGGACGAGTGGATTTCACGAAAACCGTCGCGATCTATGGGGGCGCCAACAACGCATTCGTGCTGCTCAATACGACCGACCGAAAAAACGGCACCGTCCCGCCCGAGCGGCGCAGTGAGGTTGCGGGGCGCGTCCGCGAGGCCCTGCTCGGCGTTCGCGACGGCGAGCGCCAGCCCATTAGCGCGGTTTTTGACGCTCAACTCGAAGGCGCTGCGCTCGGAATCGGCGGCGAGGCGGGCGGCGATCTTTACCTCGACCTCTTACCGGGATACGATTTCGACCCGCGGTTACGCGCTTCCGAAGTCGCTGGGCCTCACGAGCCGCGCGGCGCGCACGGTTTCCATCCCGACCGGCCGTCGATGCAGACGATCCTGGTGTTGAACGGACCCGGCGTTGCCGCCGGGCGGCGGCTGGGCCGCGCGAGCATCACCGACTTCGCGCCGACGTTGGCAAAGCTGTTGGCCATTCCCGTCCCTCGGCATGCCACCGGCAGGGTTTTGCGGGAAGCGCTCGTGGCGCCTTGACCGCCGCCCTGTCCATGCCGGGACATTCGTCTTTTAGAAGAGGAGCAACGGGAGATTTCGTTGCAGACAGCCGGATTCGGATCGTGTTGAGTGAAGCGATCCCGATCGAGGAAGGATAAATCCATGCCCTGGGAGCCTCCTGCCGTTGTGTCGAGACAAGACGTGGTCCGGTTGAACGAGACCGTGGGCACGATCGCCAACACGCCGATTGAGATCGAGGAAGATATATTTACCGTCCAGGCGTTGGAAGTGG
>DATMBL010000408.1:0-5952 GCA_035559295.1 Candidatus Eiseniibacteriota bacterium | reverse complement strand
GTGGCCGTTTTGGCCGCCGCGCACCCCGCGGCGCAAGCCATGACGGTCAGCCCTCTCGAAGCCGCCAGGCAGGCGGGCTGGAGACCGTATCCCCGACCGAGCCGGTCATGGCCGGCGTACCTCGCGCTTCTCTGTTTCGTCGCGGCGCCGTTTCTTTTGATGGTTTCGCCGTCGATCCACGATCCGGTCCAGGCCTTCAGCGCCGGCATCGCCGGAATGTTGCTGTTCTTACTCGGCCTGTCGTTTCTTTGTCCGGCGATCGTCAGCGGCGCGTCTCGGCTGCTGGGCCGCTGCCGGGGCGCCTGGGCGCTGGAGAGGACCTTGGCGGCCGACGGCCTGCGGCGTAGCCCGGTGCGCGCCGGCATCACGGTCGCCACAGTCGTGATCAGTCTCAGCGCGATCTTTACCATCGCCGCGTTCGTTCACAGCGTGCGCGGCTCGTTGCTCGCATGGGTGGATCAAATGGTCACGGCGGATTTGATCGTCAGTTCGGGTGCGAGAACCGCCGGGCCGAGAAACGTCCCGCTGCGCGAGGATCCCGCGCTCGACTTCGCGCGGATTCCCGGAGTTCAAATCGTCGATCTCTACCGGTTGATTCGCTCGAGCTATCAGGGTCGCCCGATTTTGATCGAGTCGTTTTCCGCCAAGCGGTCCGCGCGAGTGCGAACGCTGCCGATGGCGGCGGGCGATGGCGCCGAAGCCCTTCGCGCCATGGCCGAAGAGAAGGGCGTGATCGTGAGCGAGAGTTTTCAGAGCAGGTTCGGCGTCGAAAAGGACGACCGACTGGAGCTTGCAACGCCGTCCGGGGCCGTCACGTTCGACGTTCTCGGCGTCTACATCGACTATTCCTCCGACGTCGGCAGCGTGCTGATCGATCGCGACCTGTACCAACGGTACTGGCGCGACCCGCTGGTCGATGCCTTCGACCTATGGCTGGCCCCGGGAGCGAACGAGGCCGCGGTCGTTCAGGCGATCAAGGAGCGCTACGGTGACCGATACCAACTCTTCGTCAGCACCCACCGAGAGCTGCGCGACGCGGTGGTCAACATCATGGAACAGTCGTTCGTCGTCAACTACGCGGTGGAAATCGTCGCGGTGGTCGTGGCGATTTTCAGCGTGATCAACACCCTGCTCGCGTCCGTGCTCGATCGGACGCGCGAGATCGGCGTCCTGCGCGCCATCGGCGCGACTCGCGACCAGCTCCGGCGCGTCATCGTTGTCGAAGCGGGTTGGATGGGATTGGTCGGGGCGGTCCTGGGTTTGTTGGCCGGCGGCTTGATGGCTTACCATCACGTCGCCTACAACACCAAGGTGCTCACGGGCTGGACGTTCCAATTTTACTATCCCTACGGCGTGGCGTTTTTCTGCCTGATCGCGACGGTTTTTATTTGTCTCGGCGCCGGATACGGCCCCGCGAGACGCGCGGCTTCGACGCGCATCGTCGCCGCCATCGGCTACGAGTGACGCTTGCGAAAACGGCTGCGGCGCAACTGGGGACAAGGGATAGCCACCGCCAAGTGTGACATGAGCTTGGCGCGCCCGGAGAGGATGAAAAGCCGGCACACGAACGTATGGGCGCCGGACGATGAACCCTTTCGCGCCGGCGGCAACGCGCCTGCCTCGAGGCGTACTTCGAACCGTCGGTTGCCGGTCTCAGGCGCAAATCGCTGTGATCTTTTAACTTGGCGATCTTCGCGGGCTTTGCGCGAAACGATTCTCTATAAAGCGGGAAGCTCGGTGAACACCACGAAGCGGGCCCGGCGGTTTTTAACCCGGCACTCCTCGGTCGGCTCGAAGCAGGCGGGCGCTTCTTTGCCGTAACTGATGGTCACCAGCCGATCGGGCGGGATGCCTTGATTCACGAGGAACTCCTTCGCCACTTGGGCTCGTTTGGCGCCAAGCGCGAGGTTGTATTCGGCCGACCCGGTATCGTCGCAGTGCCCTTCGATCTCGACGCGAGCATCGGGATGCGCCTTCAGCCATTCCCCGTTTTGTTTCAAGATCTCCCGAGCGTCGTCGCGGAGCTCGGGACTATCAAAGTCATAGTAGATGTCGCGAAGGGGCGCGCCGGGCGGCGTTACGGCGGCAAGGCCGCGGCTCAACGCCTCGATGGCTGAAACCGATCGGACACCGTTTTCGCGTGGTTCGGCTCCGTGAACCGAGCTCGGCGGTCGCGGCTGGTTGCTCGTGCTTTCCGAGCAGGAGGCGAGCGCCAGCGAGGTGGCCGCGAACATAAAGGACACGTAGAGAACACGCGCGCGGGGAAATCCGCGCCGGTAACAGACTCGCTGCGGGGCGTGGGCACGTGTCATTGACGGCGTATGGTCGCCGGTTATCCCAGAGTTGTCAAGGTGACTCTGAAAGACGAGCCGGTCGTTTGCGCCCCCGGGTTTGTGCCGGCGGATTTCCGATCCGCGATCATCGCCGCGAACCTTGTGCGTTGCCCGAGGGTTGGACGAAAAAAACTGTTGTTTTCGGACCAATCCTGTACGGAGCCACGGCTCGGGCGGCGCGCCAAGCGGCCCGTTTCCGCGTAATCCGGCGCCAACTTCGCCGTTGTGAAAGCGGCATGAATATTGCCCTTCAGCCTCGCGTCGCCCAAATCTTCCCAAGGGGTTGGAAAGGGTATGGAACAGGAGCTGACGTATTTAGTCTTGGTTGCCGTCCCGACCCTGATCTCCGCGGTATTGCTGTCGCGCTTTGGATCTTTTCGTCATGGCGCGCAGCCGCCGAACACCGCCGGCTCCTCCGAAGAGATCGATTAGGACGGATGAGCAGCGATGCATTCTCGGAAGAGAACGTGTCGCTCGAAAAACAAAAGATCACGCCGCCCCAGAGGAACACGGAAAGCCATCTGTTAATCACGGGGAACCGTTCGACGCCGTTTAGGGTCCTTCAAGAGGGCGTAAAAACACGCGGCCAACAGAAAAAGCGCGATCAGGATCGACATGATCGGGCCGTAACTCTGATAACGATCGTAAACCGCGCCCGCCATCACAGGACCGAGAGCGGCGCCCCACAAGTAGAAGGCGCTCATCGTGCCGCGGATGGTAGCGAAGTATTTTCGACCGAAAAAATCCCCCACGGTCGCCCACCCGACGGGAAAGACCGACTCGACCACGGTAAAGAGAATCGTGAACAACCATAGGCACCATTCCGCGCGGCCGTAGGCCAGCAAAAAAAGCGCGGCCGTGCCGATGAGCATGCTCGAGGCCATGAGCTTCGGTTTGCTCACGTGATCGGCCATCCAGCCCAACAATAAGTGCATGGGAAAACTCACCAAGGCCATCGTCGCCAGCATCGCCGCAGCTCGCGTTTCCGACACGTCCTTCCAAACCATCAACGGTACGAAATGAACTGTGATCGTGTTGAATGCGGCAACCCGCCCGCAGGTCGCCAGCACCATGAGCCAGAACGCCGACGTGGCCATCGCCTCGCGCAGGGTAAAATTCGCTTCCCGCTCGCGCGCTTGAATAAAGGACGGCCGCGGCTCGCCCGCGGCAGGTTTCGGCTCCCCCTCGTCGGACGCGCCGTCGGGGCGCAAACCCATGCTTTCGGGAGACCGGCGCACGGGCAGGGCGAGCGGCACCCCCACCATGATCAGGGCCGCGCCGGCGAAGAACGCGGCATAGCGCCAGCCCAACGTGTGCACGCCCAGAGCGAGAAGCGGGGTAATGAGAGTCCCGCCAATGCTGATCGCCGAGCTGATCAGCGTCATCGCCAGGCCGCGGCGGCGGATGAACCAGGAGTTCGCCAGCACCATGGGCGAGTGCATGAAGCCCGCCGAAAACGCGAGCGAAATGACGCCGAGGTAAACGGCGAGTAGCGTGTAGTAGCTGTCAACTGTTGCAAGCGCCATGTAGCCCAACCCTGACAATGTGACCGCGCTGATGATGATTGGCCGAGGCCCGAAGCGGTCGATCAGATAACCGACAAACGGACCTTCAATCGCCCCCTCGATGCGAGCCAGCGAAAAGACCAGGGACGTGGCGGCGCGGCTCAAACCCAATTCTTGCGTGATCGGAAGAAAGAAAACGGTGAAGCCGTACAGATGAAAGCCCCCGCCGAGAAGCCGGATGGCGCAGCCGATCGCAATCATGCGCCAGCCGTAATAAACATCGTTCAACCGCGCTTTGAGATGTCGGATCATCGGGGCGTGCCGTTCCTCGCTCTCGACGTTGCGTCACGAAAGGACCGCACGCGTCAGCCGGGCAGAGCGATCCTTGGGCTTCGAGGAGCGGTCCAAGTCAACGCGACCGCTTTTTTCGGCGGGCTTCGGCGCGCCGAGCGGCTGCTATTTCGGTTTCTTTGTTGTATAGATAAGCGAGGATTAACGCAAAGAAGGGCCGAAGACTTGGCGTACAAAGTCACGCTCATCCCGGGTGACGGAATCGGTCCTGAAGTGACCGAGCCCGTGCTGCGCATCGTGCGAGCGGCCGGCGTGGAAGTCGAGTGGGAAACCCACCTCGCCGGCGCCGAGGCGCTGAAAAAGCACGGCACCACGCTGCCCGAGGAGCTGCTCGAGTCGTTCGAAACCAACAAGATCGCGCTCAAGGGGCCGGTGACGACGCCGGTCGGCGAAGGCTTTCCGAGCGTCAATGTGGAGCTGCGACAGAAGTTCGATCTCTATGCGAACCTGAGGCCGGTGAAGAACCTGCCGGGAGTCAGGTCGCGCTACCAGAACGTCGACTTGATCGTGGTGCGCGAGAACACTGAAGGGCTCTACTCCGGGATCGAGCACGAAGTCGTGCCGGGCGTGGTCGAGAGCCTCAAGATCATCACCGAAAGGGCCTCGACCAGAATCGCTCGCTTCGCCTTCGACTACGCGCGCTCGCACGGGCGATCGAAAGTCGCGGCCGTGCACAAGGCGAACATCATGAAGATGAGCGACGGGCTGTTTCTGGAGTGCGCGAGAAGAGTCGCGGCGCTCTACCCCGAACTGCGCTTCACGGACGTCATCGTGGACAACGCCTGCCTGCAACTGGTTTTAGATCCGCTCCAGTTCGACGTGTTGCTGTTGGAGAATCTTTACGGCGATATCGTATCGGATCTCGCCGCCGGGTTGGTCGGAGGCCTCGGGGTCGTCCCGGGCGCGAATCTAGGAGAGGGATACGCGCTTTTCGAGACCGTCCACGGGAGCGCCCCGGACATCAAGGGCAAAGGCATCGCCAATCCCACGGCGATGGTTTTGGCGGCCGTCATGATGCTTGAAAGACTTGGAGAAGTAGATGCCGCGGCCAGAATCCGCTCCGCGCTAGAGGCGGTGTTGCTACGGGCGGATCGGCTGACACGAGACCTCGGCGGCACCGCCACCACGCAACAATTCGCCGACGCAATTATCAAGGAGATAGAAAAGTAGCACCCTCACCCCCGCCCTCTCCCATCGGAATGGGCGAGGGAATTTTTGGTCGTCCTGAGCTCGAGCGAAGTTGGTTGTTTTTTGATTCTCGCAAGCAGATTCTTCGTCGCAAAGCTCCTCAGAATGACACTTATGAGTCAAGTGGCTGCTGTGTTGTGAGTTTAACTCGGCGCACTCTGCGTCCTTCGACCAGCTCAGGACCGGCTCTCTGCGGTTAACACACTCTGCTTTCGTTACGGCGCGGCCGTTCTTAGCCTGTACAGGTGATCCATTCCCGCGGGTAGCGGTTGAGCGTTTCACATCCGTTTTTCTTAACCACCAACGTTTCGCCGAACTGAAGTCCCATGCGTTCGTCCGCGGTGATCAAATTGGGTTGAATCACGATCACCATGTTTTCGCGAAAGATCATTGCTTTCGCATCGTGCCGACGGGTGCTCTTGGTCTGAAAAATCGGCGGGTACTGGTTGACCCCATGGATCAGATCGTCATAGATCGTGTAGCCGCGCGCGTGGATGATTTCAGCGGCTTCTTCGGCCTCGGTCGTCGATGTCCCGTCCTTGATCACGCGCTCGAGAGTCTCGAAGGCCTCGACC
>DATMBL010000407.1:0-4679 GCA_035559295.1 Candidatus Eiseniibacteriota bacterium | reverse complement strand
ACGATCTCCCGCCGGAAAGCATCGCCGTCATTCCTCACCCCGCTGGGAACACGCCTCTGCTGGAGCGTAGCAGCGATATTTGGCGGAACGGCACCATTTTCTACTCCGGCAGACTCGAGCGCCGCAAGGGAGTGATCGAGTGGATTGAAGCTGCGGTATCCGTTGCGCTGGAGTATCCGGACCTCCAGTTCGATTTCGTCGGCGCAAACATCCTCGAAAAGGACAAGCTCAGCAGTCAACGGCTGCTCGATTCATTGATTCCCGAGGCGCTGCGGCGCCGTTTTCGTTTCCACGGAAGCCAGCCGCACGCACTGCGCACGCAATTTCTAGCCCGCGCGCGCATCGCCGTGATACCGTCTCGTTGGGAGAACTTTCCATATACCTGTATCGAAGCGATGAGTTCCGGGCTTCCAGTCATCGCGTCTCGCGAGGGTGGGATGGCCGAGATGGTGACGGAGGGTCGATCGGGCTGGCTATCGCCGGAGCCGACAGCAGACGCCTTAAAAGCGACCCTGGTTCGGGCGCTCGGTACGCCGGCGACGTTACTCGCCGATATGGGCCGGTCCGCGGCGGACGATATCCGTCGCATCTGCGACAATGAGCGAATTCTGGAGAATCATCTTCGTTTCCGGGCTGAAGTGGCGATCCGCGGAGCCAAGCGTTCATTACATTTACCATGCGGCCGTTCAGGCTCGGCGCGCTCGAGCGACAAAGCCGATCAAGGAGCGTTGACAAAGAGGCTTTGCGGAGAAGGCATTGCTGTAGTGGTGATCGCTTTGAATGGGGGAGGCTTGGTGCGACAATCGTTGCAGAGCCTTGAAGAACAGACTCTCAAGCCCGTTGCGATTGCGGTTGTATGCAGTGAGAACGCGCGTGGCGCTACGGAATGGGTTCCCTATTCTCAACGACACGCCTGTTTTGTCATCACGGCAGCAAAACGTGACGGCGGCGTGGCGAAAAACTCGGGAATTGACGCTGTACTCGGCGCTGGGATAAGTCCGCGCGGCTTCGTTTTTCTCACTGCAGGCGATACGCTGAAACCCGGCTTTGTGGCTGCTTGTGACACGATTCTAAGACAATTCCCTAACGTCGGCCTGGTGTCCTGCTGGATCGAACACGGCGCGCGGCGCCAACTATTCACCGGGCTTCTGCCGGCGTTTCCTTATCAGTGGCTGTTCAACGACGTGGTGCCCATCGCGGCTATCCGCACCGAAGCGCTGCTCGAATACGGAAAATTTGACACGGGTTTCAGCCACGGGTTCGAAAACTGGGACCTCTGTAACGGCATCATGGTGGCCGGATGGACAGCAATAACGATACCTGAAGTCCTCGGCCACTGGGCTACCGGGCGAGGGCCAAGAGGCTTTCTACTCAAAACTCCCTCCTACTGGACGATGCGAAGGGAGTTTTTGGAGAAGTTTTCGGAGGCCTTTTCCAAAGATGCAAGGGACCTCCTTCTCTTGACGGAATCCCACATCACCCATTCCGTTTGGGGCGATGTTGTGGCGCTCCGGAAGAAACTGGCATTGGCACGAGTTCTTTTGACCAACCCCTTGCGCGCGGCCGCCGGGGTGACGAAGCGACTCAAATACAAACTCGATCGGCGTCGGATTCTCCAGCTTTGGAAACTCATCTAAACAAAGCACACAACAGCACGGTGCTGATTTCAGCGGTCGTATGCACGCATAACCGCGCGGGCTATCTGGCGACCGCGCTGGAAAGTCTGCTTCGCCAGACGCTCCCCGCGCGGCATTATGAGATCATTATTGTTGATAACCGCTCGACCGACGACACGGCATCAGTTGTCGGGCAGTTCTCGTCTCTCCGTAGCGTGCGGTACGTTTACGAGCCGGCGCTCGGGCTGGCGCCCGCGCGCAATACCGGTTGGCGTCAAGCGAGCGGGCGATACGTAGCTTACCTCGACGATGACGCGGTTGCCTCGAGCCGCTGGCTCGAGAAAATTATCGAAGTTTTTGAAAACGTAACGCCTCGTCCCGGCTGCGTCGGCGGTAAGACCGAACCGATATGGGAAGCGCCAAGACCAGGCTGGCTTGACGACCGATTACTGGCAGCGCTTTCCATTATCGACTGGTCCAGCACTCCCCATTTTATCAACGATCTTTCCGCCGAGTGGTTGGTGGGAACGAACATCGCTTTCCCGCGCGACGTGCTGCAAACGATCGGCGGCTTTGTCCCCGGACTCGATCGCAGGGGAGCCCAACTCATGTCCAGCGGGGACGTATTTCTTGAGCGGCAACTGCTCAATGCCGGCTATTTCTGTTACTATCATCCGGAAGTCTCGGTCAGCCACCACATTACACCGTCCAGGCTTAGCAAGAGCTGGTTTCTCCGGCGTTTCTACTGGCAGGGAATCTCGGATGTTACAATGGAGGTTCTTAAAAAAGACTTATCCGCGCGGCAGCGGCTGCGGCTTGCGATCGGGAGAGCGAAACCGCTGTTGCTCACACCGGGAAAGCTCAGCGCGATTTTCAAGCCGACCGACGATCCCGGTCATTTCAGGGAACAGTGCTTTGCATTCATCACATTGGGCCAGATTCGATGCCTCCTCTTTTCAGCACCGGCACGCCGATGAGGGTCCATGCCGTTTGCACGCGGCGGCCGCACTTCGGCGATCATTCCGGGATCACCCAGTTTCTAAAGCATATCGATCCAGGTCTTTGCCGGATTGAGCTCTACACAGCTTCGGACAGCGACGCCGATTTTCCGATCTCCGCGCCGTGGGCTCGACGAATACTTCGCTATGCCGTCCAGTCAAGGGGCATGGAGTACTACAAGCTGAGCGATCTAGTCGCAGAAGTGATCGCCTGGCGCAAGTGCCGCAACCGAGGTGCTGACATCTTGCACTATATTGACGGGGAACACTCGGCTCAATATCTACCGTCTCTCTGGAGTAAGAAGGCCAGGAGCGGCACAAAGGTGGTGGCGACGTTTCACCAGCCCCCCGCGCGGCTTCCGAAACTCACGTCCCCCAAAGCTATCCGGGGTCTTGATCATGTAACTGTGGTTTCCCCCGAACAACTGCCATTTTTCCAGGAGCTGTTGGGACCCGATCGAGTTTCTCTCATTCCTCATGGCATCGACGTGGAGCACTTCCGGCCGGGAACGCTCCCGGAAGACAAGAGCACGTTCCGTTGTCTGACCGTGGGCCACTGGTTGCGAGACTTCGCGGCGCTCAGACAGGTTGCAATGAGACTTAAATCCCGGCAGGACGTTGAATTTCACGTCGTGGCTTCGAGTCGGATCATTTCTCGAATACCCGAGATTGAAGGTCTGGATAACGTAAAGCTGCACAGCAACCACCTCGGTGACGCTGCGCTCTTGGAACTCTATCAGAGATCCCAAATCCTCTTCCTACCTCTGCTCGACGCTACGGCAAATAACGCCCTCCTCGAGGGAATCGCCTGCGGGCTACCGGTACTGTCCACGGATCTGCCTTCGGTGAAGGCGTACCTCGATTGCGGGAGCGCCATTCTCGTGCGAGGGAATGCCCCTGAGGCGTTCGCGGAGGCGATATTGCGCCTCCGTAACGAAGTGTCGCTAAGAAAGGAAATGGCCAGGCGAGCGCGAGTTTGTGCCGAAAAGCTCGATTGGCGGCGTATCGCCACGCAATATGAATCGCTTTATGCACGTATCGTTGACCGGCCGGGGCGCATGGCGGAAGAGAAAGAGACCTCGGGTCGCGGTTTTGAGAGCTGAGCGGTTGGCGCGTTCGTCCATGCTCCTCTTGCCATGAGCAACGACACCAAGACACTCAGTATGACAACCAAAGAAGAGCAGTCGCACTTCGAGTGGCATGCGCGCACAGTCTACTCGGGCGTGGGAGAAATCGCGGATCTTGGTTGTTGGCTGGGATCCACGACGATCTCGCTCGCGAGAGGTTTGAGCCGCAATCCACTTGCGGCGGCGAGCGAGAAAAAAGTCCATGCGTTCGACCGATTTCTCTGGGAGGATTGGATGGACGCGTTCGTCTCGGAAACGCCGCTCGGTCGAAACTACCGTCCCGGCGAAAGCTTCCTCGACGAGTTTCAACATCGGACGAGGCCATGGGCGGAACGGATCACAGTCTACATGGGAGATCTTTGCCAGCTACCGTGGATCGGCCACGAAATAGAAATTCTTCTGATTGACGCGATGAAGTCTTGGGACCTCGCAAACGCGATTGTATCAAAGTTCTTCCCATACTTGATCCCGCAACAGAGTTACATCTTCCACCAAGACTTCGCGCACTGTCATACGCCTTGGATCCACCTTATCCAGTACCGATTCCGGCGGTTTTTTGAACCGTTGCACCTGGTATCGCGTTCGACCACATTTGTCTTCAAGCACGCGGCTTCGATTCCGAGCGCAATGCTTGGGATAGAATTTTCTCCCAAGTGCTTTTCAAAAGAGGAGATCGATGACGCGTTCGAATATTCGTTGAGTCTCATTTCCGACCGATCCGCTCAAGCCCGAGTCGCCGCCGCCAAAATCCTGCTGTGGGTTCAACTCGGCGAGACGGTGCATGCCGACCGAGAGCTGGATCGTTTTCTTCGTTTAGGGTTTCCGATTGTGTCCGACATGAAGGTCGTTATGCAAAAGCTCGGGCGTGCGCCTGAACCGCCGCGGGGGGGCGGCGGCAAATCGCTTAAGGCGATCAAAACGTTGGCTAAACTCGCCCG
>DATMBL010000406.1:0-36874 GCA_035559295.1 Candidatus Eiseniibacteriota bacterium | reverse complement strand
CCGACCGAGCCGCATGGCGCTCCTGCCGCAAATGGTGCCGCAAAATGAGATCGCCAATGCGGTCGCCGTTGGCGGCACGATCTGGCAACTAAACCGCCTGGCTGGACCGGCGTTCGCCGGCATGATGATCTACATTGCGGGAGTCGCGCCGACGTACGTGTTTTGTTTCGCGGCATCGGTGGTTTCACTCGGGCTGTGGCTGGCGATTCGGATCGAATACGTCAGGCCGCCCGCAGCGCCCGGCGGGCTGCTGACACACATGGCCGAAGGACTGAGTTTCATTCGTAAGAACGAGATCTTCTATACGTTCATCGGCATGACTTTTTTCAACAGCGTGTTCGGCATGTCGTATCTGATCCTCATGCCGGTTTTTGCCCGTGACATTCTCCATGCCGGCTCCCAAGGATTTGGCTTCCTGCAAAGCACTGGCGGCGCCGGGGCGCTTGCGGGCACACTGGCAGTGGCTTACTTTTCCCACAAGGCGGGCAGGGTTCGTCAGGCGTTTCTCGGCGCCATCGTCTTTGGCATCTTACTCATCCTGTTTGCGTTTTCCCGATCCTATCCGGTGTCGCTGGGGCTGGCGTTCCTTCTCGGCTTTGCAAGCCAATCCTATATGACGATTATCAACTCGACGCTGCAACTGAATCTTCCGGAACGGCTGCGCGGCAGGGTGATGGGCATTTTCGGCCTTACGTGGGATTTGATGCCTGTCGGCGGTATGGTGTCGGGAACCATCGCCGAATTCGCCGGGGCTCCCGCCGCCGTGGCTCTGGGGGGTGTTTTGGTTGCGGGCCTCGCGGCCGCGGTGATCGCTCTCAGACCGGGGCTGGCGCACGCCGCCGACCACGGGCCGGTATAAGAGAGATACAACACCCCATGGCAGAAAAGACGGCGGTAAAAAAGATCGGAACACGCCGGAGAAGAAAACTCTCCGGACTTTCCATCGGGCTCGGTCCGGCGGAGTTGACCGGCGCTTCACCGCCGGATACCGTGCGCCATTTGCAAAGCGTGATCGAACGTGACGGAGGCGCGGTTTTGACGGTCTACCGAGAACCGTTCGGCGGCGAGTGGCTCGCGCTCGCCGCGTTGCCGATCGATCAGGTCGAACCGACGCCTTTCCAGCGAACACTCTCGGACGCGCACGTACGCAAGCTCGAAACCGTCATCGCCAAGGTCGGGCGTTTCCTCGACCCGATCATCGTCGTCCGCGGCAAGAGCAACGAGCGCGGCGCCCGCTACTGGACGCCAAATGGGAACCATCGGCTCTCCGCAATGCGCACGCTGGGCGCGAAAACCGTGCTTGCGCTCGTCGTTCCCGAAGAAAGACTCGCCTATCGCATCCTCGCGTTGAACACCGAGAAGGCTCACAACCTGCGCGAGCGGGCGTTGGAAGTGATCAAGATGTACGAAGAGCTTGCCGCAGTGGACGGTGACACAGAGGAGCATTACGCGCTCGAATTCGAGGAGCCCGCGCTGATCACCCTGGGCCTCTGCTACCTCGAGCGGCCGCGCTTCAGCGGCGGCGCATATCATCCCATTCTCAAGCGTTCCGACAGATTTATGAAGAAGCCGCTGCGCGAGGCGCTGCCGCTCCGCGCCCAACAAGCGAAGACGCTTCTCGCGCTCGACGATCTCGTGATCGAGAAAGTGGAAGCGCTCAAGTCGCGCGGGTTTACGAGCCCTTACCTCAAGAGTTTCGTGGTCGCGCGCATCAACCCGCTGCGCTTCCGTCCCGCGGATAAGGAGCCGCTTGGCCTGCCGGAGGTTCTCGAGCGAATGGAAAAAGCGGTGGTTAAACTCAACATCGATAGAGTTAAAGTCGAAGACTTGGCCCGCGCCGGTGCCGCGCCTGAGGAGTAAGGGCGTAAAAGGAAGGCTGAGGGGAAAGAGGGATTTTAAAGTTCAGCTTCAACGAGCTTGCGCTTCTCGCGCAGCAAGTCCTTTGCTCTCTCGGCAATTTCGCCGATCAGCCGGCCCATCTTCGGATGCTCGGGTTCGAGATCGGGCGCCAGGCCGATTCGGCCCAGCGCTTCCGTGCACACCGGACCGATCGAAGCCACCAGCGCTCGCCGGCAGGCCTCACGGAACCCGCGCTCCATTTGCTGTTCTTGCGCAACCCGCCACACATGCTCGACTTGAGTCGCGCTCGTGAACACGATCACATCGCCCTTTCCGCCGCTGATGTCGCGGATCGCGCTACGAAGCGGGGCGACATCATCGGGAAGAGCCCAGCGGTAAACCGGCACGCGAAACACTTCGGCGCCGCGCGCCCGCAGCCCGTCCAGCAACTCGGGATTGGCGATGCCATACTCCTGGACGGCGACGCGTTTGCCCGCAAGCGGTAGCCGGGCATCGAGGACCGCGAGCACTTCTCTGTAAGTGTTCGGTTCCGGCGCGGTGAGCGTTGGCTTGAGGCCGAGTTGCTTCAGCGCCGCGACGGGCTTCGGCCCGCGCGCGATCACGGTGATCTTCCCGAGCAGCGCGGCGATCTGTTCTCTTGAATAAGAAGCTTCGGCTGCCGCCACCATCGTCTCGGTCCCCACGCCCGTGAGCAGGATCACGGCATCCACAGCGGCGGCTTCGAGCTTCTCAAATAACTCCACAGGCGCCCGGTTTTCGCCCAGCGGAACTTCGCGCATCGAAGGCGCAACCACCGGCTCCCCACCGTAATTTCGGATAAGCGCGGCAATTTCGCGCCCGCGGCGGCTCTCGAAGGAAAAAACCGTCAGGCCGTTGAGCCCGGTCTGCGAGTTCGATGGCATTGGAAAAGCACCCTGACTGATCCGTGTAAGGGGGATTTCGGCACGCCGCCGGTTACACGAGCCTCTCTTCATCCAAGCTCAAAGGAAGCCTCAGGCGTAGGTTTTTCGCAGCCCAGCCAACCCGTCCGGCCGCATTCCGAGCGCGGCACGAACCAATGCAGCATCGCGCGCAGGCCAACGACTCTGCCAATCACGATCACTGCCGGCGATTTAAGATGGCGTGCCTTTTCACCGATGTCGGCCAGCGTCCCTTCGATCACTTCCTGCGCGACCGTCGTGCCCCATCGAACCGCCGCGACCGGAGTTTCGGGAGCCATCCCGTGCTCGATCAGCTCAGCCGTGACGCGCCGCAGCGTTTTGACCCCCATGAGAATGACCAATGTGTCCACCGCTCCGGCAAGTTTAGCCCATTTGACCGCCGGCTGAGACTTCGAGGACTCATGGCCCGTAATGACCGCAAACGAAGAAGCGTATTGCCTGTGCGTCAGCGGAATGCCGGCGTACGCCGGTACCGCAACCGCCGAGCTGACGCCCGGTACGATTTCGAAAGGAACGCCCGCCCGCGCCAGCGCCTCGGCCTCTTCGCCGCCCCTGCCAAAAACAAAAGGGTCGCCGCCCTTCAGCCGAATGACGAGATCGCGGAGACGGGCGCAGTCGATCAACAGCTCGTTGATCTTTTCCTGAGCGATGCAGTGACGGCCGGCTTCTTTGCCGACGAAGATCCTTTCCGCTACCGGGGACGCCTCTTCGAGGAGCAGTGGATGAACCAGCTGGTCGTAAACCACTACCTGCGCCTTCCGCAGTAAGTCCAGGCCCCGCACCGTGATCAGGCCCGGATCGCCCGGGCCGGCGCCGACCAGATAGACCTTGCCTAACGGCATGCCCGCGCCTCCAGCTCTTTCAAGAGAAACTCTTTGGCAGCCGCGACTCCCGCGCGCTCGACTTGCGCTCGAACCTCGCCTCGCAGCGCCTCGCGCCAGAGATCATAACCGACTGCAAGCCCGCGCTGCCGTAACTCCTCCCGGACCTGGCTCGCGACCTCGAGCAGTAGACCCAGGTTCTCGGGTAGGTGAGACTCGACATCTTCGCGTATCATGCGCGCGAGCGCCGGGCTCTTACCTCCGGTCGAAATGGCGATCGTCACACCGCCGCGGCGCAACACGGAAGGAAGAATGAAGTCGGAGCGCAAAGGGCTGTCCGCGACATTGATCCAGACGCCGCGTTGCCGCGCCTCGTGGGTCACGGCTGAATTGACGGCTTCGTCGTCCGTTGCCGCAAAAACGACCTCGAAGCCGGCAAGATCGCCCGTTTCGTAGCGTTTCGCGTTGTGCGTGATTTCTCCGTTTTGCGCGCGCCGCGCGAGTTCCGCCGTGACCTCGGGCGTGACGACCGTCACTGACGCGCCGGCGGCAAGCAAGCCGGCCACCTTACCTTCGGCCGGTGGCCCGCCGCCGATGACCACGCAGCGCCGATTCTGCAGCTCCAGGAATATCGGATAGTAAGCCATCGCCGCTTATCGTTTTTCGCTCGTACTATGGAGCCCGCACTCCTTGGTTTCGGGGTTTTCCCACCACCACCGGCCGGCGCGAGCGTCCTCGCCGGGAGTGACAGGCCGAGTGCAGGGCGCGCAACCGATACTCGGGTAACCCCGGTCATGCAGAGCGTTGTATGGAACGTCGCGCTCGCGAATGTAACGCCAGACCTGATCGTGACTCCAATCGGCGAGCGGATTGATCTTCAGAATGTTGCCATGATCTCTGTCGAGCTCGATCTTGCGTACCGCCGATCGCGTGACCGCCTGTTCCCGGCGGAGACCGGTGATCCAGGCGTTGAGTCCCGCCAGCGCGCGGTTGAGCGGCTCGACCTTGCGAATACCGCAGCACAGTTTGCGTAGTTCGATCGACTTGTAAAACAAATTCAAGCCGTGGGCGCGCACCATCTCTTGGACTTCGAGCGCGTCGGGAAAGTACACTTCGATGACGACGCCGTAACGCTGCCGGATCGCGTCCATGCAATCGTATGTCTCCTGATTCAAGCGACCGGTGTCGAGCGTAAAAATTCTAAAGTCCGAACCGCGGACCCGGTGCATCAGATCGATCAACACCGACTCCTCGGCCTGGAAGGAACAAGCCAGGGCAATGTTCGGAGAAAATCTCTCCAGCGCCCAGCGTACGAGATCCTCCGCCGCGAGCTGCTCCAAAGCGGCGGTCAGTCCGCCCCCGATCGGTTGCATGTCTTGCTGCATTACCCTTCCTCCCATTTCACGTCGGTTCGATTTCCAATGATCTCTCCTTAGCGGGCTTTGCGCGAGATATTCTTTTTTTGTTGCGACGCGGCCGCGCCGGTTTCATCGCGTCGTAAGCAAGCCGCTCTCATGGTCGCACAGGCGGACCAGGAGCTCCCCCAAACGCGACGGGCGAGCCGCGCGAATATGCACGGTCAATCGCAAGCGCGGATCGGCCGCGCGCGCCAGTGTGAAATCATCGCCATAGAGATCGCGCGCGAGCGTCGCAAACTCCTCTTTGCTGTCATCGAATGAAGCGTCGGCGTTCGGCGCGAGCAGCCGGTCATTGATGCAAATCGACAGCTCGCCGCCGAGGAACTCCAAGCGTCCAGCAAGGCCCGGCTCCTCTTCGAGCCGGAGCGCGTATTCCAGCGCGCGCCGGAGCGTCATGCGCAAACGATCCTGGTTCGAGCCCGCAAGCAGCGCCTTTTGGTTGTAGAGCAGCCCGCGCCGATTTCCGGTCTCATCGACGCTCACGTTGGCATCTCCGGCGACGAGAATGATCCCCGGCCCGGCCTCCATGTGACTGTAATCCGCAACATCGTGATAGATGCCGTCGCTCGCCTGAATCCAACGATGAAATACATCGATGAACTCGGTCAGCGGCACGAGGTCGGGTTTGCCAGTGAACAGCTTGACGTTGATTTTCTGTAGCTCCATCGGTCCCTCTCAGATGGGCGCCACCTTCCCCCGCACTCCTGGGTCCGCGCTTGCCCCGCCACGCAGCCGGTTATGGCAGGCGTGCGCGGCATCGATGAACAGCTGCGCTTCAAGCAGCAGCTGGATCGCTCGGTCCGTGTCGGCCGGCTTGCCGCGATGAATGAATTCGGCGGCGTTGAACAGGTATTCGGCGAATTTCGCGCCGGCGTACTTGTCGTAAAAGAGCTGGGTGTCGCAAAAGCGCGTGCGGAACTCTGCCAGGATCGCTTCGTCGCCGCCGGTCATCTCCGGATTCTGAACCTTCACAAGTGCTTCGGCCGCGCGCGCCATCGACCGGTACGCGCCCCGGGCCGCTTCGCCTGCCTGGCCCGCATCCAGCAGCAATTGCGCCTCGAACAGCTCGCGCTCGCTTGCCGCCAAACTGAACTCCGCCTGGGTGACGACTTCTCCGGCGCATTCGCCCGTTCCCATGTCCACGAGCGTGAACTCGCGCGGATCTCCCCAGTCTGTGTAGTAGGACGGATCGACGTCATGAAAAGGGATAGGCGTCAGTTTCTCGAGCCGCTCCTTGATTTCCTTCTTGCCGACTCGCCGGACGAACTCCTGGAAGCTCTCCCGCGGCTGCCGCTCTCGGACGTAGTACTCGGTGATTGCGGCCACGGCTTCGGGAATTCGTTTCGACGGCACCGCGCCGACGGCGATACCGTATTCACCTGCATTGTCGCGCGATTTGCCGCCGAGGATCACCTGAAAGTGCGGCACCTGAAAGCCGCCGACGTTCCGATTGATGCCGTAGAAACCGATATCCGCAATGTGGTGTTGGCCGCACGCGTTGAAGCAGCCGCTTACCTTAATCCGCAGATCCTTGACCGCCGCGTCGAGTTCAACGCTTTTTTCGCCGAGGCGGCAACGAAGCTCGCGCGCCAGACCGCGAGACGACGCGATCCCGAGTTTGCACGTGTCCGTCCCGGGGCATGCGGTTACGTCAACGATGGTTCCGGCCTCGGGAGCGCCGAGGCCGATCGCGCGGATCTCTTGATAGAACGCGGGCAGATCGGCTTCACTGAGCCAGCGGAACAGGATGTTTTGTTCCACCGTGGTCCGCAGCGTCCCCCTGGTATACCGCCGCGCGATGTCGGCAAGGGCGCGGAGCTGATCGGCACTCACGTCGCCGAGCGGTAGCGTGACCGTCGCGGCGGCATAGCCAGCTTGCCGCTGGCGATAGACATTCGTCGCCGCCCAGGCATCGAATCCTTCGGGCCGCGGCCCGCCGTTCAGCGGAAGCCCGGGTCTGAGCGGCAGCTCCGGTGAGTCCGCGAGTGTTGCCAGGTACGCGGTCCAACGCGGGTCCGGAGGAAGCTTTTCACGCTCGGCGAGCACCAGCTTGCGGAACTCCTCGATACCGAGATTGGCGATGAGAAATTTGATGCGGGCACGGGCGCGATTCCGCTTTTCACCCAAACGGGCGTAAACGCGCGAGATCGCCTGCGCCGTCGGCAGCAGCTCTTCTTCGGGAAGAAACGCGTCGAAGAGTTTTGCCTTGTAGGGCACGGCCCCGAGACCGCCGCCGACGTAAAACTCAAACCCGCGCCGCTCCCGCCCGTCCACGGTTCGCGTCGTGGCGATCGCGCCCATGTCGTGCATCGTCACGAGACCGCAGGGGTGCTGGCGGCAGCCGGAAAAAGCGATCTTGAATTTTCGCCCGAAATCCTGCGTGTCGGGATGGCCGAGCAGGAATTTCGCGCATGCCCTGGCATACGGCGTGATATCGAAAACCTCATCGCGGCAGATGCCGGCCAGCGGGCAGCCCGTGACGTTACGCACGACATTGCCGCATGCCTCCCGCGTCGTGATTCCGACGGCGGCCAAACGGCGCATCAACGAGGGAGTATCGTCGATGTGAACGAAGTGGAATTGCACGTCCTGGCGCGTGGTCACGTGCGCGACGCCATCGGCATACTCTTCACTGAGTTCGGCGAGCACCTCGAGTTGCTCGGGATCCAAGCCGCCGAAAGGGATCTTGATACGCATCATGCCGGGAGCGTCCCAGAGTGTATCCGGTCCTTTTAGCCGGTGCCCGGGAAGCGCGAGCTTTTGCGTCCGCCGCCCGTCGTGGCGCTGCCCGTTGTCGTAGCGTTGACCGTAAACGCCTCGCCGCAGGCGCGTTTCAGCAAAGATCTTTTCGTCGATTTTGCCCTGCCTCCGGAGCTCCATCTGTTGCTCGAAGATGTCGATTTCACGCGCCAGGTCGGGCGGCAACCGCCCTGAGAGCTTTTCTTTCCACGTGCGCGAGCGTTCCATGATCGACCTCAATTAACTAAATTGATTTTTTTACTCGGTTTTTGGCGCAAAAAATTCAGATGTAGTACATATACGCCGGCTCCTCCGTTGCGCAGAGATCGGCCAACGTGGTTTCCTCGAGCGCCTTTTCCATCGCCGCAATGCCGCGCGCCCACGCCTCGATGAGCTTCTGGGTCGCGAGCGCGATCCGTCCGCCGGAGCGCCGCAACCGCGTATCAAATCCGGCCAGCGGTCCCTCGAGAACCTCGATCGCCTCTCTGAGGGTGATGTGCTCGGGCGCGCGCGCGAGCACATATCCCCCACCGGGACCTCGAGCGCCGTGCACCAAGCGAGCGCGATTGAGCAACACCATGATCTGGCCGAGGTATTCCGGAGGGATCCGCTGGCTCGCGGCAATTTCCTTGACCTGCAGGGGCCGGCGGCTCTTGTAGTTGCTCGCCAGCTCGGCCAGCGCCAATATGCCATAGTGGGTTTTGGAGCCTAACCTCATCGCCGGTCGTTTTTAAGTTATTCAACTGGAAAAGTCAAGAATAGGCGAGGGATGGGCTCCAATTTTGCTCGTCGGCAGGCGGTTTATTTCATAGCCGCAAAGAATGCCAAAAAATTATCCGCTGGCTTCCCATTTAACGACGGTTGGGATAAGTGATGCCCGGAAGGAGATTGTTATGGAGCTTATCCGGATCGTCTTTTCGATCCTCGCTGCGGCGGCCCTGCTGTTCTCGCCCCTCAAAGTTTTTTCAGCCGAGCTACCGACATTCGAAGTCGGCCTGCCGCAGGACGGGCTCTTCGGCCTCGGAGGGCAATACATCATCGATAAGGGTCTCGACCGTGAGGCCGGTTTCGTCATGAAGCCGCGCTGGGCGGGTGTGGCGGAAATCCAGCGGCTGCTCGGGATTCAGGCGCTTTCGGTCGGTTTGATGACCCCCGAAGCGGCGTTGCGCGCGAACGTCGCCGGGGTTCCGCTGCGCCTCATCCAACCGTATCAAACATCCCATATGTTTGTCCTCGTCCGTAAGGACGCGACATACAATACTATCGAGGATCTCAAGGGGAAGCCGATCGCGCTCACGCCGGAGGTGACCACGCTCTACAACCTGTTCGATTTCATCATGCGCAAGCGCGGCCATGCGATCGAAAAGGCTTTTCAGCTGAAAAAGCTGAGCGGGCCGGGAATCATCGCGGTTTTGGAAAAGGGCGAAGTCGAAGCGGCGATTCTCTGGGAAGCCCATGTCTCGAGGTTGCTGACTTCCGGGCGCTACCGCGTGCTCATGGGACTCCGCGAAGAGATGGCGAAGATCCTGGAGACGCCGGTTCTGCCCGTGGTCTGGTTGGGGGCCCTTCAACCTTGGGTCAAGGCCAACCCCGACGGGGTGAAAAGCCTCCGCACCGCTTGGACCGAGGCTTATCGCGGCGTCCAACAGGACGAAGCTCACTTTCGGAAACACGCCAAACAATTCTTTGGGCTGGAAAAACCGGACGAGCTTGCGCTCGCATGGCAGAGGACGAAAGTTTTTCTGCTGCCGGCCGACTTCAAATGGCCGGAGGCACGCGTGCTTGCGGCCGAAAAGAAGTGGTTGAGCGAAGGCGTCGAGCTTGGCATGTTTCCAAAAGAATCGGCCGCCCACATCGACCAATTGTTCACCCCCTAGAGACTGTCTCTAGGCCCTCAGGCGGCCTAGAGCGGGACCTTCGGCTTATAGCGCGGCGGGGGCTGGCCCGCGGGCAGAAAATCCTCGAGCCGAATCGACTGCCAGCCCATCGGCTTGAGCCGCTCGAATTCGAATCTACGCTTGGCATCGCATGCGGGCGGTTTCGTGGCATCGATCACAACCTTCCCACCGATCCGGTGCCAGCCCGGGGCGCCGGGCGCGCCGAACTCGGGACACGAGGGGTCCATCGCGTGGATCTTCGCGCCCGGTATGACGATGATGTCTTCCTGCGGATTGACGCGCGTTGAGATCGCCCAAAGCACCTCGGCGTAGTTAAAAATATCGACGTCTTCATCGACGGCGATCGCGACTTTCGGGTGTTGGTATTCGCTCGAGAGCACCGACAGCAATACGTTACGGGCCTCGCCGTAGTAGCGCGGGTTCATCTGCACCACCACGCCGAAAATCCCAGGCAGCACCAGGACGTTTTTCACATCGGCAAAGCCGCCGACTGTGCGGATGCGGCGCAGGATCTGGGCCGACATCGGGATCTTGTGGTAAACGCAACCCTCGACTTCGCTGCCGTTTTGCACGTTCTTGAAGATCGCGTCCCGGCGCATCGTCACCGCCTTGATGTTCACAATCGGATTCATGCCGGCACCCGTCAAATAATAATCCTGAAACTCGCTGAACGGGCCCTCCTCTTCGCGAATCTTCGGCGGTATTTCGCCTTCGATGACGACCTCGGCCCGTGCCGGAACTTCGAGATCGACCGTTTCGCACTTAACCATCTCGACTTCTTCCCGCAGCAGGGCGGAAGCGATCTCGAGTTCATCGATGCCGTAACGCGTGGTCGTGGCCGCGGCAAAATAGTACATCGGGTGATGCCCGATCATGATCGCCACCGGCATCGGCTGGTTCTGCGCCTCATAGAGCTGGTAGTTCGCCCAGGCATGGCGCGGGTAGAGGAGGATCCCGGTTTTTCGCGGTCCTTTGAGCTGCAATCGATGAAAGCTCAAGTTGCGTTGGCCGGTTTCGGGGTTCTTGCTGATCATGAGCCCCGATCCGATGAACGGGCCTCCGTCGCGGACGCCTGATTGGTGGATCGGCATTTTCGTGATATCGACCTGGTCGCCAATCAGGACTTTTTCCTTAACCGGTCCCCCGGAAACCACACGCGTCGCCCCCGGCTTTTCGGTGCGCCGCACGAACTCCGGCACCATCTCGTCACACGTGGTGCCAAACGCAACCGGCGCCAGCGTCACGTCGCCCGGCGCTTGCCCGAGAGCGCGCCAGCCGGCAAATCCGGTCAAGTTTTCGAACAACAACGCGCGGTCGCGAGCTTGCCAGAGCAACGCGCCCATTTCCGTGCGCGGGTCCACCGGTTTTGCAATGCGCGCCAATAGTCCCGCATCATCCAGCTGGGCGATCCACGAGCGCATGTCCGAGGGCATGGAACCTCCGTTTGAGTGCGCAAGAACGGTTCAACGGTTCAAAAGATTCAAGCGGTCAACGGTTCGTATCTTTAGAGCGTTCCAGTCGTTTCAACCGCTCGAACTGTTGAATAAAGCAAGACGATTCTATTTAACCGAACGGTTGAGCCTGAAGCTCGGATGATCTGTGTCGCCTCCGACGAGCCGTTTGGCAGTGCATATCATGATATGGAGGAAGAGTGGAGTGATGGAAAAACCGAAGCCGCACTACTCCGTCTTCCGCTACCCGGCTGGTCCGACCCCGCATTTGACTCGAAATCCCAATTCGCTTAGCGTGCGCTTCATGCGCGCGCCTTCGGTCGCTGCCGTTTTCGGTTTGGGCACCCTTTCGCCGGAGAAACGCAACGCGTTGCTGATTGTTCTCTGCGCGAGCGTTTTTCTGACGATGGGCGTGAACTTCATCCAGCCGGCGCTCCCGGCTCTGATCGAACCCTTCGCCGTCAGCGATTCGGCCCTCGCGTGGGTGATGACGGCGCTCACGGCGCCGGCGATCGTTCTGTCACCGATTTTCGGCGTCGTCGCCGACCGGTACGGGAGAAGGCTGCTATTGGGAATCGGCCTGATCGTCTACGGCGCTTCCGGCGCCGCCATGGCGCTTGCGCCGTCGTTCGGCTGGCTGCTCGTCATGCGCACGTTGCAGGGCATCGGTTTTAGCGCCGTAATTCCGCTGACAATCGTCTTGATCGGCGACTTGCTCGAAGCCGAGAGCGAAATCAGCGGTCAGGGCCTCAAAGTTTTTCTGGACCGTGTCGGCTACCTGCTGCTTCCGCCTCTGGGAGGGTTGCTCGCGACGATTGCGTGGTTCTGGCCCTTCACGCTTTACGCCTTGGCCGTGCCGCTCGGATTTGCCGCCTTACGCTGGATGCCGGAAACCCGGGGCGCCACCACCGGTGGAACCGTGGCGTACCTTCGACAAGTCGCGCGGCTGACCCGCCACCCCCGGCTGCTCGTAGCCTTCTCCGCCGGTTTTCTCCGTTTTTTTCTCGATTACGGTTTCCTCACCTATTTTCCGCTCTTCTTGGTTCGCACGCACGGCACGTCCACGGCATCCGCGGGTTTGCTCTATGTCTTTTTCTCCGTTGGGGCGATGATTACAGCGGTACAGGCGGGCAGGCTCGCTGCGGGAAGAGACAAGGCCCTGCCGTTGTTCGTCGCGTTTGTCGTTAGCGGGATCGCTGTCATCGCGGTGCCGTTCGCGCCGAGCCTCTGGTGGGTGGGCGGCGCGCTTTTTTGTTACGGCCTCGCCAACGGTGTGATCTCGCCCATGCAGAAAAGCCTATTGACGCAAAACGCGCCGGCGGAGCTGCGCGGCGGCATCGTTTCCTTCGACCGGCTGATCCAGCAGGTTTCGAAAACCGCGTCCACGTCGATCGTGGGCATCTTACTCATTTCGGCGGAATTGCCGACGATTTTCTGGTTTCTCGGCGTTCTCTCGCTCGCGAGCGTCGCCCTGATGGCCGTGCTGCTGCCAAAAAAGGCTGCAAACCGCAAAATTGGACTTATCCGCTTTTTTAAAAACCCTTGAACTCCTGTTCTTCGCGGCTTTCGGTCTCCAGCTGAATCGTTGTGTGTTCGATCCGATAACGTTGTCGCAGGGTTTCCTCGATGCCGTTTAGCACTTCGTGAAAGTCTTCACCGTTTTCCACGACCGCGTGCGCGCTCAACGTGTAGATCCCCGAGCTCACGGCCCACACGTGGAGATCATGAACCTTGCTGACGCCTTCGACTTCTTCAATCGTGCGCTTCACCTCTTCCAGGCGAATCCCCTTGGGCACGGCTTGCATCAGGATGCTCAGGCAATCTTTGATCAGGCTCCACGACGAGTGGAGGATGAGAATCCCGATAAAGACGCTGATGATCGGATCGGCGTAGTACCAACCCGTGGTAAGCATGATCAGCCCCGCCGCGACCGCGCCGACCGAGCCGATCGCGTCGCTCACGACGTGCAGGTAGGCGCCCCTGAGGTTCAGGTTCTCTCGATGGTGGCCGTGCAGAATCATGCCTGCGGCGACGTTCACGAGCAAACCGAGGGCGGCAACGACGATCATGCCGGCGCTCTCGACCGGCGGCGGATCCATGAGGCGATTGTAAGCCGCGGCGAATAGCACGCCGACGATCAACCACAACGCCAGGCCGTTGAACAAGGCGACGAGAATCTCGACGCGGTGATAGCCGTACGTTATTTCCACGGTGGCCGGGCGGCGCGCCATGTGGAATGCAAACAGGCTCAATCCGATTGCGCCGATGTCCGAGAGTAGATGCCCGGCATCGGATAAGAGCGCGAGGCTGTTCGTGAGAAAACCGGCGATCGCCTCGGCAAAAAAGTAGGCGAGGCTTATGGCAAGCGCGGCCTTCAGGCGTTTTATTTCCGTGGACCGTTCCATATCAAAACCAAAGGGTACTCTTGACTGCGCGAACGCTCAAGCGCGGAAAAACCGGTAACAAATCAGCGAGCGTGGGAGGCGGGCACGGTTTTTCCTTTAAGATCGAGAAAGTAGAGCCTTCCAGGGGTGTTCATGAAACCCGCTTGACCGCCGGCCCTCTGGCCCGCGCCAAAAAAGATATCGGCTCGCTGCGGGCCCCGTATCGCCGCACCCGTGTCCTGATTTAAAACGAAGCGCGTCATCGGCTCCCACCCCAGGAGCCGGCCAGCGGCATCGACCACCGGCTTTTGCGTCACGATCAAAGCCAACGCGCCTTTGGGAAAAATCCGCGAGTCGGTCGCGATCGAGCGGCCCGGCGTGAGCTCGACCTCGAGGCTGCCGAGCGGTCCCGACTCAAGAAAACGAAAGAAGGTGTAGCTCTCGTTATGCGCAAGCACTTCGGCCAGCTCGACTGGACGCTCGAGCAGGTAGCGGCGCAATCGCTCCATCGACATTTCTGCTTTCGGAATTTTTCCGGCATCGATAAGAAGCCGTCCGATGCTCCGGTAAGGCCTGCCGTTGGACGCGGCGTATCCGATCTGCAGGCGCCGGCCGTCCTCTAGCTGCAAAATGCCGGAACCCTGAATGTGGAGAAAAAAAAGCTCGATCGGATCGTTCACCCAGGCGATCTCAAAACCCCGATCCCGCAACACTCCAAAATCGTCGATTTCCCTGCGGCTGTAATAGGGCACGAAGCGCTCGTCCTCGAGACGGCCCGCGATCTTTTCCACCGACGGTCTCGCGCCGACCGTCACCTGCTCGCCGAGGATTAGGTCGGAGGGCTTTGCGTAAATCGGATAGCGGTATTCCGCCGTGGGAAAGAGACTCGCTTGAAGCACCGGCTGGAAGTAGCCGGTGAACAAGACCGTCGCGCGCGCCGGATCCTCGCTCGACGGTATCAGATCGAAGCGCGCGGCAATTTCCTTTGCCCAGCATCGAGGGCAGCTCCGGCGCTCGAGCGTCTTCTCGAAAGCTACGAGCGAGTCGAGCGCCCGTTTGGCGGTGAAGCGCCGCGGCTGCTCACCGAGGATCGCGTGCGGCGGAAGCTTTTTTAGATACTGAAGGCTGCGCGCAATCGCGTCGCGCAGCGACTCGCTGTCGAGATCGTCGGCGATTTCCAACCTGAGCGCCGAAGCTTCGAGTCCCGCCGGCGCGCCGCAGAGGCACACCAAAACGAGCAGTAAGAGCCGGAGCCGCCGCCGGCACGGCTGCAGCGCGAAATCTTGAAGGTTACATCCGATTCGTGCCAACATGTCTCCGTTGGATCGAAAGAGCATATGCGAGGAAGCCGCCCGTGTTTTGGACGAGCTTCCGGAAGAGTTTCGCGAACGGTTGGAGAACGTCGAAATCGTCGTTCAGGACCGCCCGACGAGGAAGCAGCTCCGCGCAATCGAGCTCGACCCTCACGAAACCTCTCTTTACGGCCTCTACGAAGGTGTGCCTTTGCCCGATCGCTCAATTATCTCGCCTCCGGTCCTGCCCGACAAGATCACGCTGTTTGCAGAACCTCTGCTCAGGGATTTCCCGGATCCTGATCGGCTGCGCGAACAGATCCGCCTTACGGTCATCCATGAAATCGCCCACTATTTCGGCATGGATGACGACGCAATCGAAAAGCTCGGATACTGAACGAAGAGGGGCTGGAGTATTGGCGAGCCTTGCGCTCTTTCCGCGAGCGTCCGACGTTCTTTTGGTTGTGGCGTCGCTGCGCTGAGCTTTCGTTTTTCCGCCGCGTTGCTCCCGCTCCGTCCCGACCTAGTCGCGAATATCCTGCAGAAACCACTCGGCCGGCAACTCCCGGCCGATGCCCTTTTGCCGCGCGAGCTGGTAAATCCTGCCGGCGCACGCGGCGAACTGGAGGCCCTGGGTCCCCGCATTGATAAAGAAAGTAATCTGCTTATCGTTGTCGCGCCCCGGAGCTCTTCCTGCTTTCACATCCATAAAATAGTGAAAGTAGTCGCCTCTGTAATTATCCACCGGCGGGTTTGGAATGCGCGAGCGTTCCTCGGGCTGTCCGGCGATGTACCCGGCGTTGCCATGCAGACGCACCATTCCCTCTTCGAGATTTTCCACCGTGTTTTTCCCGAGCTTGACCGAGACGTCGCACCGTCGAACGACGCGCGGCCCCACTTCGCAGGCGCGCACGCACGTGATATGCGCGCCCTCCTTTAACCATTCCGGGTTATCGAATACCGTGCGCGTCGAATCGGTGCAGGTCGCGATGATGTCGGCGCCCCGGACCGCCTTTTCCGGATCATCGACTGCGATCACCTCGATGTCCAATTTTCCGGTCATCTCCTTGGCGTAGGCTTCGCGATGCGCCCTGGTCGGGCTAAAGACTCGCGCCTGTTTGACCTTGCGCACTTCGCAAAAAGCTTCGAGGTAGGTGCGGGCCATGCCGCCGGATCCAAAGATCGCAGCAACCGACGCGTCTTGGCGCGCGAGGACCTTGGCGCCCAGGCCGGCGCATCCGCCGACGCGCATATGCTGCAGCAGCCCATCGTTGATGATCGCCAGAGGCTCGCCGTTGCGCACGCTGAACACCAGCACGAGCCCGCAGTAGGTGCCCGGCGCGATGCAGTACTTTTCTTCGGTCTCGCCATTCGGCCAATGCACGACGTCCGATTTCATCCGGATCGCAAATACGCCGATTTTTCGGCTTGCGCCCTCCATCGTGCCCCACCGATAGTAGCCGTCGGGCCGTTCGCACGGCACCCAGACATCGATGCGGGGACGGTATACGGCATCGCCTTTGAGGAGATCGTCGTATCCCGTCTCCAAAGCCTCGAGGCACGCCTTCATATCGAACAGCTGTTCCACTTCGCGGTTGTTAATAAGCAACATGGTCCCTCCCGTGCCGGTATAGCAACACAACCTGCGAAAAAAAACAAAACCGCCCCCGCAGGATACCTCCACCCTACCTTCTCTACCTGCATCAAGTGGCGCAGGAGCTTCCAACGTTTGAAACCCTGATTGCAACCATCCCGGACGAACTTCCGTCGTGCCTTGAAACGCTCCGCCGCTCCGGCTACCGCAAAGCGGTCGTCAAAGCGCAAATCGGCGCTTCGGGCTACGGTATGGTCAAGCTGCCGACGGAGCCGAAGGCGGCGGAAAACGTCCCGGATTATCTGTTCTTCGAGGGTCCCTGCATGGTCCAGGGTTGGCTCGATCACGAACGTCGCGGCATTGAACGCATCGGCTCTCCGAGCGTGCAGCTGTTTTTGAGCGAGGACACTGTATTCTTGTTCGATTGGACCGAACAGATCCTGAGCGACGAGAGCGTGCACGAAGGCAACCTGTCGCCTCCTCCTTATTTTTCAACTTACCGGGGGCTCGAAGAGGAGCTTTTTCGCCAGGCCGCCATCGCCGGCGAGTGGTTGCATGGGCGGGGCTACCGCGGCACGGCAAGCGCCGATTTCCTCGTGGTGAATAACAAGCGCACCCTGCAAGTCATCATCTGCGAACTCAACGCCCGGGTGACCGGCGCAACCTATCCGGCGGTCCTGGCACGCCATTTCAATCCCGACGGCTGCTGGAAAATGAGGAACGTTCAATTTCGAAAATCACTGGACGGCAGCCAGCTCCTCTCGGTCATGAACCGGGCCGGCGTGCTCTACCGCCCCGGTGATGCCGCGGGAATCATTCCGTTCAACTTCAACGTGGATGAGTCGGGAAAAGTGACAAAGGGTCAGTTTCTCTGCCTGGCCGGCACGCTCGAGCAATGCGAAGGCCTGCTCGCCCGGTCGTGGACCGAGCTGCCGGTCGAGTGGGGCTATGTCCGGGATTAGCCGCTCGAGCGATCAGAACACGAACCGACCGCCGAAGCGATCTGCGATATCCGATTTCCGCCGCCGTGCGTCTCGCGCCAGATGGTAGCGGTCAGGCAAGCGATCTTACGGTCGATATGCAGGTGCTGTTTTGGGCCGCACCGACTCTGGTGAGCGTCGATCCCTCGTTCCTCCAGGCACCGAGGAAGTCACTGGCGCTCCTCATGCGCGAACACGCTGGGAGCGATGCGCGCTTCGTCTGCCGCTACGGCATTCCCGTCGTTATGTCGCGTCCGTTTGTCGGTGATCCTCAAACCGAGCACGAATGGATCGACATCGCCTCGAGGGAAAATCCTCTACCGATTTACGACCTTTACCTCAAATGAACACTCCGCTTGCCCTAGTCGGCCGTCGCTGGCGGCTGCGACGTTGCCCTTGGACGTGCGATCCTATATAAGGACACGCGAGCCCGGGCGACTAGCGGCTGCGCCTTCGGAACCCAGTGGACGACGATCAATGGCAACCGTAATCCTATTTGCGATTTTTTTTCTGATCGTTTTCGTCGGACCCGCCGTTTCTCTCTACGCCGACTGGCTGTGGTTTCACGAGGTGGGGTTCACTAACGTATTCACTAAAACCCTCGCGTATAAGGCCCTCCTGGCGGTCGTCTTTGGCGTCCTGTTCGGGCTTGTGATTTACTTCAACGTGCGCGCCGCCGCGCGCGCGCCTCGGGGTGTCCGCTTTACCGGCCAGTATCATGTCATCGAACTGCCGAGCCCGGAAATCGTCGATCCCGTGGTGCGGCGCCTTCTCCTCCCGGCGGCGGTATTGTTGGGACTGTTCGCCGGACCGCAAGCGGCGGCGCAATGGGAATCGGCGCTGCTGTTTCTGAACGCGGTTCCTTTCGGCGCAACCGATCCCCTGTTCGGTTGGGACATCGGATTTTACGTCTTTCGCCTCCCCGTGCTGCGCGCGCTCGTCAATTGGTTGAGCATCGCGCTGCTGCTGGCTTTCATCCTGACCGCGTTCACCTATCTCCTCTATCAGGGCCTCCAGTACACGCAAAGAGGACTCATCTTGAGCCAGCGGGCGAGATCGCATCTGCTGCTCTTGATCGCCGCCTTTTTGATCGTCAGAGCCGCGGGATACGCGCTCGATACCTTCGAGGTGCTTTACTCCACCCGTGGCGTTTCGTTCGGCGCGAGTTACACCGACGTACACGCGGTGTTGCCGGGCCTTCGGATCTTGGCGTTCGTCGCGCTCGTGTCCGCCGCCTTGAGCGCCGTACAAATAAGCCGGCCCGGCTACACCTACCTGCTGAGCGGCGTCGGCGCGCTCGCCGCCTTGCACCTCATAGCGCTCCACCTCTATCCCAACCTTCTGCAGCGATTTCGCGTCGTGCCCAACGAAATTGCGGCCGAGCGGCCGTTTATCGAGCACGCCATCGCGTTTACCCGCCGCGCTTACGGGCTCGATCGCGTCGAAAGCCAGGACTTTCCCGCGGAAGAGCAACTCACCCTTGCCGATCTGAAGCGCAACGATGCGACCATAAAAAACGTCCGGTTGTGGGACCATCGTCCTTTGCTCTCCACCTATGCGCAACTCCAGGAGATTCGAACCTATTACAAGTTCGTCGATGTGGATAACGACCGCTATGTGATGAACGGCGCGCTTCGGCAAGTCATGCTCTCGCCGCGCGAGCTGTCGCATCGGCATCTGCCGAGCCGGATCTGGATCAACGAACATCTCACATACACGCACGGTTACGGCGTCGTCTTCGGGCCCGTCAACCAGGTGACGCAGGAGGGTTTGCCCGAGTTTTTCATCAAGGACATTCCGCCCGTTTCGACCGGCCCGATCAAAGTTTCCCGTCCGGAAATCTACTACGGCGAACTCGCCAACGACTACGTCATCGTAAAGACCAAGGCGCAGGAACTCGATTACGCCGCCGGGGATCAGAACGTGTATACGTCTTATGCGGGCGAGGGCGGCGTGCCGCTCAGCTCTTTGTGGCGCAAGCTCGTTTTTTCCGCTCGCTACGCCACGCTTCGCATTCTGTTATCGAACGACGTGACGCGCGAAAGCCGCATTCTCTACCATCGCCAAATTCAAGAGCGGGTCGAGAAGGTCGCGCCGTTCATCACTTATGATCGGGACCCTTACATGGTCATCGCGCAGAACGGCCGGCTCTTCTGGATCATCGATGGGTACACGACGACCGATCGCTATCCCTATTCCCAGCCGACGCGCGGGGTCGGCAACTACATCCGCAATTCGGTCAAAGCCGTGATCGATGCGTATCACGGCTCGGTCGCCTTTTACGTGAGCGACCCGGAAGACCCCCTGGTTCAGGCTTACGCGCGCGCCTTCCCCGGGCTGTTCAAACCGCTCGAATCGATGCCGGAGGATCTGCGCACGCACATCCGCTACCCGCAGGATCTGTTTGCAATCCAGGCGCGGATCTACGCCATCTTCCACATGCAGGACCCGCAAGTCTTCTACAACAAGGAAGATCTCCTCAGTATCCCCCGGCGAACGCTCGACGGGCGCGAGCAGGAGATGGAACCTTACTACACCGTCATGCGGTTGCCTGGAGAAAGCAAAGAAGAATTCGTTCTGTTGCTGCCTTTTACCCCGAATAACAGAGACAACATGCGCGCCTGGTTGGCGGCACGCAGCGATCCGCCCCATTACGGCAAGCTCATCGCGCTCGACTTTCCGAAAGCTAAGCTGGTTTACGGGCCCAAGCAGATCGACGCGCGCATCAATCAGGACACTTTCATTTCACAGCAACTCAGCCTTTGGAACCAACAAGGATCGCAGGTCATTCGCGGCAGCCTGCTCGCGATCCCGATCGAGCAGTCGCTGCTCTACGTGCAGCCTCTGTACCTGGCGGCCTCAGACAAGGGATCGTTACCCGAACTCAAGAGAGTCATCACCGCGTTCGGCAACCAAATCGCCATGGAAGAAACTCTGGAGGAATCGTTGCGGCGCCTGTTCACCGGCAGGGCTCCAACCGACGGCGGGCCGCAAGCGCCGAGCGCCCTGCCGGTTCGGGCCGGCGAGGAAAGCCGCGCAGCTCGCGCGCTGGATCACTACCGGCAGGCGCAGGAATTTTTACGCCAGGGCAACTGGGCAGGATACGGTGACGAACTCAAAAAACTCGAAGCGGTGCTCCGGGAAATGCAAAAAACAAGAGAATAAACGCTTGACAGCGCCCCCGGGGTGATTATCTTTCTCGCGCGCCGGCATTCGAGCGCAACATCCTCGAGCAAATAGGGCGGATGTCCTATGGTGCGGAAGGATTACTATCTGATTTTGGGTGTCTCGCCCCGCGCTGATTTCCGCGGCATCCAGGAGGCGTTTCGCGATCTCGCCAAAATCTATCACCCCGATCGCGCAGGCCCGCAAGCAACCCGTCAGTTCCAGGAGATACAGGAGGCTTACGAGGTCCTGTCCGATCCCGAAAAGCGGCGTCTCTACAATCACGAGCGCGAGCGCGAGGAGCGGCGCTCTCAGCGGCGCACCGAACCGCTCTCGCCGCGCTTTCGGTCCCAGCCTGAGCCTCTGATTGCCGAGCCGTTATCGATTTTCAGGGATTTTGGTACGATTCGGCCTTCGTTCGAACCGTTGTTCGACCGATTTTTGAGAAATTTTACCGCCTTTCAGATTCCAAAAGGAGAAAGGGTCGAAGGCCTGAACGTGGAGGTCGTGCTCTCGTCTGAGGAGGCGTTCACCGGGTTAACGCTTCCGATCGGGGTTCCGGTCTTTCACGCCTGCCGCTACTGCGGCGGCACGGGGCGGGAATGGCTTTTTCCCTGCTTGGAATGCCACGCTCAGGGGCTGATCGAGACCGAGGAAACCGTCAATATCCGTATCCCGCCATTGGTCCGGGATCGAGCCATCATCGAAGTCCCACTGAGGCGGCTGGGGATCAACAATTTCCACTTACGGCTGCACATCCGAGTTTCGGATTGAAGTTTCCGCGTGCCGCGCGAGCGTTGCTCATCGGCACCGTAAGCGAAACCCGCTCGTTATGCCTGCGAACTGCGCGCCCGCCTGCATCCGAGAGTACGTGACTGGCTCGCGCGATTTGGCTTAGGAATTTTTCATAGTCTCTGGGCGGAGCCGACGCGCCAGAATCGCAGCCTTCATTTGACGACTTCGGTTCGCAGGTCTTGTTTGACAAGTTGTCGGCTTGTCGCAATGATAAGCGCAACCCAAAAGCGGAGGGCTCGAGATTGAAGATCCTGCGTTTCAACGACGATCGAATCGGGGTGATCAAGAACGGCAACCGGGTTGTCGACGTAAGCGATGCGATAAGCTCGCGCAAGGCGAAAGGGCCGCAGCGCGCGATCGAGGAGGTTATCGAAAACTGGGGCAAGTTTCGCCGGAGATTCGAGAAGATCATGGCCGCCCAAGAGGGCCTGCCGCTCGAGAGCGTGCAGCTCCGGTGCCCGTTACCCCGGCCGAGCAAATGCCTGGCGGCGTTCGTCAACTATGTCGACCGGCCGGATCGGAGCCCCGACACGCTGCCGAACGAATATTTCTACAAATCGCCCGATCTGGTCGGACCCGGCGAAGCGATCGAATTGGTGGACATTCCGGCGGCGGTGGTTTTTCAACCCGAAGCCGAATTCGCTTTCGTCATCGGCAAGACGGCAAAAAACGTCCCCGAATCGGCGGCGATGGATTATGTCTTCGGCTACGTTCCGTTCTTCGACATCTCGACTCGGGGACTGGTTCGCCGCACACAGTTCATTCCCAAGGGTCAGGATACCCACGGGGCTTGCGGCCCGTGGATCATCACCAAAGACGAGATTCCAGACCCGCACAACGTGGTCGTGAAGTCTTGGACCAACGGAGAGCCGCGGCAAAACTACAACACCAAGTTCATGGCGCACAAGATTCCGGATCAAATCGCCTGGCTCACGCGTTTCGTGCGACTCAACCCCGGCGACATCATCGCCACCGGCACGTACCACGAAGGCCTCGCGCCGATTAACACGGGCGATACGATCGAGATCGAATTCGAAAACTTCGGACGCGCCAAGTTTCTCGTGCGGGGCAACAGCCCGAGAAAAGACGCGGAGTGGCTGCCGGGGAAAAACCAGCCGCAGCCGCCGCCGGGCGGCGGCATGCATCGGGTTTGAAAAAAGACCGGAGTCTGGAGTGTCGCATACCGTTACTCCGACGCTCCCTCACGCGATCGCCTTTTCTCTCATCACGCCGCGATGCCACGGGAGAGCCCGGCGGTGCGCAAGGTCAAACAACTGGTTCAGCAGATAACCCAAGATCGCGAGCGCGAGCATGCCGGCGTACATCTGAGAAACTCTGAACCGCCTCTGCGAATCCAGAATGAAGTAGCCGATGCCGTCGGTGCTTCCGACCATCTCCGAAATGACCACGAGAATCAGCGTTATCGGGAGGCTCACCCTGAGCCCCGTCAGTATTTGCGGCGAGGCGGCGGGGAGCACGACCTGCCGCACGGCACGCCACCGCGACAATCCGAAAGTGCGCGCGGTGTTCAATAAGACGGGGTCGATACTTTTTACGCCGTCGAGGGTGTTCAGTAGAATCGGCCAGGCGCAGGAGAAAAAGATCACGAAGATCTTCATTGCATCCTCCAGACCGAAAAACAGCAGCGCCACGGGAATCACCACCGGTGGCGGCACCGGCCGGAGCATCTCGACGACCACTACGAGCGCGCGGTAGACGCGCTCGAACAGACCCATCAGAACCCCGGCCGGAATGCAAACGAGCGCGGCGAGCAGGTACCCGGTGGCGGCCCGCTCCAGGCTGATCAAGATCTGCCTCGGGATTTGGCCGGAAACGATCAACGACAGGAATGTAACAAAGATGCGGCTCGGCGCCGGCATGATCAGCGGGTTTACGGCTCCGAGTCGCGCGGTGACTTCCCAGGCGATGAGCAAAGCGGTCAAGAACAAAACTCCGTTCAGCTTCGAATACTGCACCTTCAAAACCCTTGCCGGGCGGCGACTCCCCTCCGCCACCGCAGTGCCTTGTCCGCAGCCGCAACAAACACGCGGTTGAGCACATAACCGAGCAAGGCAACCAAAACGATGCCGGCGTACATCCGGTCGTTGCGCAGCGAACGCTCTTCATCGAGAACAAAAAACCCCAGCCCTTTGCTCGCAGCGAGCATCTCGGCGGTGGTCACCAAAATCAGCGCGATCGCAAGGCTGATGCGCAGCCCGGTGACGATCTGCGGAGAGGCCGCCGGCAAGACGACCTTCCAAAGCACTCGCGCCCACCCCAACCCGAATGTTCGTCCGGTTTGCACAAGCACGGGGTCGATGTTCCTAACCCCGTCAATGGTGTTGACCAGCGCCGGCCAGACGCTCGCGTAGACCGTGACGGCAACGATCATCGCATCGGTCAGCCCGAGCAACAGAATCGCCACCGGTATAATCGCCACCGAGGGCATCGGCCGAAGGAACTCAATCAATACGTGCGCGAGGCTGTACGCAAACGGAAAGTAGCCGAGCACCACGCCCGCGGTGACCGCCAGGAGCGAAGCGATGAGATAGCCGGTCGCAAACCGACTCACGGTGGTCAACAAGTGACCGCCGATTTCGCCGCCGGCGGCGATTCGCAGCAGCGAGGTGAACACCTGCGTAAGCGGCGGGACATAGACCTGGACCGGGGGATAAAAGCGTGCGGCGCACTCCCACGCCAGCGCCAGGACGGCAAGAACGGTCCACCCCGTCCAGTTGAGTTTCGTCATCGCGTCGTCTCCGCGCGTATGCGCTGATAAATCCGATTTCTGAGCTCCATGAAGCGCGCCTCGCCGCGCGTTGTCAGCTGGTTTCGAGGCCGAGGAAAGTCGATGCTCATTTCTTCGATGATCCTCGACGGGCGCCGGCTCAACACCCAGATCCGATCCGAAAGATAGATCGCCTCCTCGATATCATGCGTAATGAACAGAATCGTCGTCCCGAGCTCTTGCCAGAGCGTGAGGAGGGTATCCTCCAGCTCGAGACGGGTCAGGGCATCGAGCGAACCAAAAGGCTCGTCCATCAGCAGCAGCTCCGGTTCGTAGGCGAGCGCGCGGGCGATCGCAACACGTTGCTGCATCCCGCCGGAGAGCTCCCAGGGATAATGGTTTTCAAAACCGCTGAGCCCGACCAGGTCGAGCAACGACCGGGCCTTCGCCTTGGCGCTGCGCGTCCGGTCGCCTTTGGCTTCGAGGCCGAAAAGCACGTTACCCAAAACCGAGCGCCACGCGAACAGCGACTTATTGAATTCCTGGAAAACCAGAACCAGGTTCGACGGCGGACCGTTGACTTCCTCGCCCTTGACGGTAATGCGCCCCGAAGTCGGCGGCAGGAGGCCGGCAATCGACATGAGCAGCGTCGTCTTACCGCAACCCGATGGACCGACAAAGGACACGAACTCTCCCGGCTCGACACGGCACGAGATCTCCTCGATCGCCAGCGTCACCTCCCCGCCGAGCTGGCGGTACGCCTTGGAGAGTCTCTCGATTTCCAGAATGGCCATGGGGCAAGCGGTGGGCGCGCGGCGCGCGCGCCCACCGGCCGGCTAGGGGCGAAAGGCGGGCAAACGATTAGGCGCGAGGGGCAAGCTCGCTGATCACCTCACGGGCTTTAAAAGAGCGCGGGATCATTTTGTACTTGTAAGTGAGATCGATCGTTACCTGCAGATCCTTTTCCGCTACGCCTTTTTCGAACGCCGGAAGCCCGATTTTTCCCGCCAGATCCGGACTCAAACCCGCCCATTTGATCATCGCTGCGCGCGCGGCCGCCGGATCGGACCGGATGAGATCGGTGCCGCGGCTGATCGCGCGCACGAACCCCTCGACGGCGCCGCGGTTTTTTTCGATCCATTTCTGTGATGCGAACCAGCTGGCGATGAGAAACTTAGGAATCACCTCGCCCCAGGGATAGGCCAGCACTCTGGCGTTGCCTTTGTCCTGGGCGGCGGTTGCAAACGGCTCATGGATGCTGACCGCATCGACGCGACCGGTCTCGAGCGCCGCACCCATTTGGGGGAACGGTAGCTCGACGAACTTCACTCTGCTCGAATCGGCCCCATGCTTATCGAGCCACGCCATCGCCATCAAATGGACGATATTGTTTAACGTATTCACCGCTACGGTTTTGCCCTCGAGGTCCCGCGCGCGCGTGATCGGGGAGTTTTTCCCCACCAGGATCGCGTGGCTTTCCTTCGGCGCTTTTACGTTGGTCGCGCCGCCGGAAATGATCCTGAAGTCGAAACCCTCCACATGCGCCTGATAGAGCGAGATCACGTTGGTCCAGCCGATCTGCAGATCACCGGAGGTGACTCCTTGCACGATCACCGCGCCGCCGGCCATCGGCACCGGCTCGAGTTCGAGTCCTTCCGCTTTGAAAAAACCCTTTTCAGCCGCCATAAACATGGCCGCGTTATCGACGATCTTCATGTAGCCCAATCTGCCCTTGATCTGGCCCAGGCCGCGCCCTTGCAAAAACGGCCACGCTCCCAGGCCGGCCGCGACCCCGATAAGCAACCGCCGCCGTGTAAGCATCGCGTCCCCCCTCAGATTTACGCGTCCGAACGACTGAATTTTTTGCCCAACGCTAACGGCTTCGGCCGACGACGTCAAGTCGGCGCGACGCTCTCCCGGGGATTGTCCCGCGCGCGGCGCAGGCCAGCTCGGTCTGGACCACCGCAGTACCGAAGGTCCCGCTGCAGCGCAGGTTCTGATCGCCGGGCAGTGCGCCGGGGTTTAGGGGTGAGCGCTTGTGAGCGAGTCGCGCCAAAGTTAAGATACCTTCCGCCCATGTTGATCGATGCGCATGCCCACCTCGACCGCTACGGCGCGGATCTGCCGCGCGTGCTCGCGGAAATTTCTGAGCGGCAAATCTTCACCGTCGCAACCGCGATGGACGTGCCTTCCTATCTCCGGCTGCTGCGCATCGCCGAACAATGCGATCTCGTTCTTCCCATCTTTGGCGTTCATCCGAAGCAAGCGCCCGAGTATGCGGGAGGACTTTCGACGCTGTTGCCCTACATCGACGAGAGCCCCGCTCTCGGCGAGATTGGACTCGATTTCCACTGGGTGCGCGACCCGTCCACTTACCCGGAGCAACGCCGCGTGCTGGAATATTTTCTCGCTGCGGCGCGAGAACAAAACAAACTCGTCAATCTCCACACCAAAGGCGCCGAAAGGCTCATCCTGGATCTGCTCGAGCGTTACGATATCCGGCGCGCAATCGTCCACTGGTACTCCGGTCCGCGCGATCTTCTCAAGCGGTTGGCAGAGTTCGGGGCTTACTTTACCGTGGGTGTCGAAGTGCTGTTTTCCGACTCGATCAAAACCATCGCACGCGAGATCCCGGATCATCTACTACTCACGGAAACCGACAACCCGGGCGGCCTCAAATGGCTCAAGGGCGTTCCGGGTACGCCCGGTGTTCTCGCCGATGTCGTGCGCGCGCTCGCCGAGTTGCAGGCGAAAACGGTCGCCGAAACCGAGTGCTTGGTAAGAGACAACTTCTCCCGCCTGATCGAAACCGACCCGTGGCTCGCCGATCGCCGCGTGCTGCTGTCGCGTTGACGTGCGCCGCGCGTCGGCCTACCCTTCGCCGCTTTACATTGTGCGCCGCTGAATCTAAGGAACTACCCCGAATTGAGGAGGAGTATTCATGTCTGGGACTCTCGACAATCTTCCCAGCCGTTTCTGGGACTTCGCCTTCGCGTTCGCAAAATCCTCGCTGCGCATCGTTTTGGTGCTGCTCGCGGCCTATTTGGCCCTTCGCTTGCTCCGCGCCGCCTTCAATCGGCTCGAAACCGTCCTCGTGAACGCAGCGAGCGCCCGCGGCGGCACGCCTGCGGCTGTTCTGCCGCGCATCAGGACGCTTATCAGCGTGCTCTGGACGATTGCGGTCGTGGTGGTCTGGTTCATCGCCGTCCTGATCGCCCTCGGGCAGGTCGGCCTCGACATCACGCCGGTTCTAGCCGGTGCCGGGATCGTCGGAATCGCCGTCGGTTTCGGCGCCCAGCACCTGGTGCGCGATCTGGTAAGCGGCTTTTTTCTCGTTCTTGAAGATCAGATCCGCGTCGGCGACTCGGCGGTTATCAACGGCACCGCGGGACTGGTCGAAGCCGTTTCTTTTCGCACCGTCGTCTTGCGCGACGTTTCCGGCACCGTCCACGTGTTTCCCAACGGCGCAATCCAAACGCTCGCCAATACGTCCAAGGACTGGTCGGCTTCGATCGTCGATGTCACCGTTCGCTACGCCGAAGATCCGGATCTCGTGATCGACGTGATGCGCCGCGTCGGCAGTGAGCTGAAAAGCGATCCCGCCTACGGCCCGGTCATCCTCGAGCCCCCGGAGGTTTTCGGCGTCGAAGACTTCACTGAATCGGTTGTCAAAATCAGAGCGAGGCTTCGCACCCAACCGCAACAGCAACATCTGGTCGGACGCGAGTACCGCCTCAGGCTGAAAAAAGCGTTTGACGCAGCGGGTATCGGAGCGCAAAAATGACGTGGCGACGTCCCAGCGACCTCTGACTACGAAGAACCCGGAGATGCAGCGCCCCATTGTCTGAAACCTCGCACTCACTCGCTCGTTCCGAGCTCGGGCCCGTACTCGTCGTAAGCCTGATCGCGTCGCTCCGACTGCTCGGCGTATTTCTCGTTTTGCCGATTTTCAGCGTCTATGGGCTCCGTTACCCTGGCGCCACCGTCGCGCTTGTCGGCGTTGCATTCGGCATCTACGCGCTGGCGCAATGCATGTTCCAGATACCGTTGGGCTGGGCAAGCGATCGCTGGGGCAGGCGAGCGATAGTCGTGCTCGGGCTCGCCCTGTTTGCGCTCGGGAGCGTTGCGTGCGCCCTTGCCGGCGACATCCACGAGCTGATCTTCGGCCGAGCGCTTCAAGGGAGTGCCGCGGTCGGATCGGTCGCGCTCGCCGCGTTGGCCGACCTCACTCGACCCACGGTTCGTAGCCAGGCCTTCACGATCACCGGCCTCGCGGTCGGGGCGGCGTTTATAATCGGCACGCTCGGCGGGCCGATCTTAGCCGCGGGGATCGGCCTGAGCGGCGTATTTTACCTTCTTGCCGCCCTGTCCCTCTTAAGCGCGGCGCTCGCTGCGATCTGCTTTCCGCGAGACGCCGGCGGGCCGCGCCAGGCGCTCCCCTTGCGCCCGATTCTCGGCCACGACGGCCTGCGCCCGATTTTTACCGCCGCCTTCGTGCTCTCTTTCGTCCTCAATTCGTTTTTCTTCACTTATCCGCTGAATTGGACCGAGTTGGGTCTGGACCGAGCGGAGCTCTGGAAAGTTTACTGCGTGATTTTCCTCCCAAGCGCCCTCTTCGTTTTCCCCTATGTGCGCTACGCCGAGAAACGAGGCCGGCTCCGCCTGCCGACGCTCGTCGGATGGCTGGCGGTCACCGCCGGCTACGTCGCTTACCTGTTCGGCGCGCGCCACGCTCTCATGCTCTACATCAGCGGCGCCGCATTTTTCTTCGGCTATAGCCTCTTCCAACCGGTGCTGCCGGCCTTCCTCACCCAGAGACTCCCTCCCGCCGGACGAGGGACTGCCACGGCTGTCTACACTTTCTTTGGGTTCGTGGGTTCTTCGATCGGCGGTATGTCGGCGGGGGCTCTCGTGCGCTTTTCACCATCGTTGCCGGAAATCTTGGGCCTCGCCCTCCTCGTCGCCTGGTACTTTTTCGGCCTCCCCGAGCCGCCGGATTCATCGTCTTAATGGAAAGCACGGAGCACGCGGCATGGAGTCGCGAGCCGAGGAAAAAAACCAAAATAGCCACAAAAGAACACAAAGATCACGAAGAAAAATCACACCTCTCCGGGCGAGCCAAGCTCATGTCACACCTCGTGGTGGAATCTCTGCTTGTACTTCGATGGATCATCGGCCGAACGAAATCAGGAATATCCCCGCCACTACCAGCAGGGCGCCGAGGGCTTTGCGCCACGTGATGACCTCGATATTGCGCGCCACGAGCGGCGTCAGCAGGAGAACGAAAACCGCATAGCTGTTGATCAGCGGCGCAACCACTGCAACCGGCTCCAGGCTGAAGGCGAGATACATAAAAAGAAAAGAGCCGCCGGTGAAGAGCCCGGAAGCGATAAACCACACGGCGGTTAACGGCGGCGGTAAGGAAAATCTCTGGCGCTGGAACCATCGGGTCAGGGCGAAAACCGCGAGCGTTGACGTGAACGCGGCGATTGCCGCCGCGAGAACCGGCTGGCCGCCGCTCCCGAGCCCCCAGCGAACCGCAACGTCCTTTACGGCGAAAAGTAGCGCCGCCATAAGTGGAAAGACCAGCTCAAGCCTGCCGCACGGGCGTTGCTTGCCGTTCCAGGAGACGACCACGAGTCCGACAACGATCGACACCCCTCCCAAAAGGATCAACCGATCCGGCCGCTCGGCCAGAAAAAAGATTGCGAGCAAGGTTGAAAACAGCGGTGTCGTGTTGACGATCGTGGAAGTGACGGTGCTGCCGACCGTGCGAATGCCGCGAAACGTAAGCACCCGCGTGATGCCGGGCACGAACAGACCGATCGCAACGAACGTCAGATTTTCTACGACAAACAGACGCGTCTCGCCGTATAGCACGAAGTGGCAGAGAGCCAAGAAGGCGGTATTGGCGACGAGCGTGAGCCACGCTCCCCAGGGCGCCTCGGCGGAATGAAAACCGCGCTGCGCGAGCAAACTCCCGACAGCGAAGCAGAGCGATGCGAGGACCCCGAAGACCACCGCCATGGGCGCTTTCTTTTCGCTCCGGAGGCGGCGTGACCGAGCCGGCACGGCCTGTTGCGACTCCGGGCTTGGTTTTAATGCCGAAGCCGTTTATAACCGAAATCGCCTCGCGCCGCACCGATGCCGCTCGCCAACCGATCTTGGTTTCGCTGCCGTCTCCTTCGGTGGTACCGCCGTAACAGGAGAGATCTTCCCTGGCGGCGGCTCAAGGATCCATACGCGATCTGGATTGCTGAGACGATGCTCCAGCAGACCCAGGTGCAAACCGCGCTTCCATACTACGAGCGCTTCTTGAGCGCGCTTCCGACGGTTTCCGCGCTCGACCGTGCTCCGCTCCGCAAGGTGCTGGCGTTATGGTCAGGTCTCGGCTATTACCGGCGCGCGGAGAGCTTAAAGCGAGCAGCCCGCCTCCTCGTTCGCAATCATAACGGAGAGCTTCCCGCGAGCTACGAGTCTCTCAAAGCGCTCCCGGGTATCGGCGATTATACGGCAGGAGCATTGATGAGCATCGCCTTCGGAGCTCCCTATCCGGCAATCGATGGCAATGCCCGCCGGGTGCTGAGCCGGGTCTTTGGCGTTTCGAGCCCGCCTGAGATCCAACGGATCGCCCGCGCCATCGTGCCGCGCGCGCGCCCCGGCGATTTTAATCAAGCGTTAATGGAGCTTGGAGCGACCATGTGCGTGTCGCACAAGCCGAAATGCAACTTCTGCCCCGTTGCTATGGGATGTCGCGCGCGCAGGCACTTTAGCGGCGCCGCATCGCTCAAGCTAGCCCTAACGAACCAGGAAGGAGAGGGATTTACGCCAAGAAGGCGGCCGCCGCCCCGTGCCGTTCACTGGCCGGTCGCGATCATTCGCGCGCACGACAAGCTCCTCCTGCGAAAGCGCCCGCGCAACGGTCTGCTCGGCGGGCTCTGGGAATTCCCCGGCGGCGAGCGGGCGAAGCACGAAAGCATCGAGACCGCGCTTACGCGTCATCTGGGCGCGCTCGTGGGCTCGGTCCGTCCGGAAGGGGTGGTCGGGACGGTCCGCCATACGATCACGAATCGGAGGATCTGGGTGACGGTGTTGCGGTTCTCGCGCGTGGGCAAGCCCACTCGCAATTTACCAAATGCTCGCTGGCGCTGGGTGAACCCGGCGTTTTTTGACGCCTATCCCGTTTCCGCGATGACGCGCAAAGTCTTCCTGCTGCTCCAAGCGCATGAAAAAAGTGCTGGTTAAAACCGCCCTGGTAACGCTGGCGGTGAGCGGCCTGGTGTATTTCTATTTAAGCCTTCCCGACGTAGTCGAACTAAAAAATCGAAACCCTAGAACGACCGCTCTGATCGAGTTACGCGAGCGCGAATACCGCGGGGGCAAAGGACTAATCCCGCGGCAGCAGGTTTGGGTCCCTTATCGCGCGATCTCCGAGCATCTCAAGACAGCGGTCATCCTGGGCGAAGACAGCGCTTTTTTCAGCCACAAAGGCATCGATTTCAACGAATTAAAGGAAACCCTTAGAACTGATTGGGAAACGATGAGTTTCAAAAGAGGCGCGAGCACGATCACCATGCAGCTCGCGCGCAATCTCTATTTGAGCCCGGCAAAAAGCCCCCTACGAAAACTCAAGGAGATCATCATTGCCTGGCAGCTTGAATATGCCCTTTCCAAACAACGTATCCTCGAGCTTTATTTGAATGTCGCCGAATGGGGCCGGCACATCTACGGCGCCGAAGCGGCGGCGCGCCACTATTTCGGCAAACCGGCTGCCGCGCTGAACCCGCTCGAGGCCGCCACGCTCGCAGCGCTCCTCCCGAGCCCGCGTACGCCCATGCGTAAGGACGTGCGCTACCGCCGCAATCTGATCCTTGGCCGCATGGCCGCGCGGGGGTATATTTCCGAGGCTGAATACGCCGCCGCCAGGCAAACAGCGTTGTTTGAAAAAACCGCCGCGCCTCCAGCCACTTTCCTTTCGCTGCCATGATACCGGCCGGACGGCACTAATCAATTTTTTATTGGAAGAAAAAATTTTTTGTCGGTGAATCCTTTCGGCGACGGTCAACGTCTAACGGCATGAGAGGAACGCACATGGAGAAACGTCCCACGAAGCTTATCGAAACCACGCTTGGCGAGCTTATCGCAGCCGCAAGTGAAGTCGCATTCGAGTATTCGGACAGCGATAAAGAAGCGTACCAGATGGCCCGCTTGGCGCTGATCGAAATCTTGCGGAAGGCCCGCTTGGCAAGCGAAGAATGGGAACCCGAGACGCCGGGCGGGAAATCTCGGTATCTTCACTAATCACCTTCTTTTTGTTTCCTTCGGTCTCCGCTCCGCCAGCGCCGCACTCGCGGCTAGTTTAGATTCCGCCTCAACGTAGCCGATTCCCGGCGGCAAACGTCAAATAATCAGCAGGCGGAGGAAACCTTTCACGGTCGGGCGTTCTCTAATCCGAGAGCAAATTCTCGAAGGGATCAACAATGAAGCGGAAGCTGCAAACCCCGAGACTCTCGAACGGCAGGCCCAAACCCGACGACTTCTGGGGATTGATCGAAGAGCTTTCGAACTTGACGTCCGACGATGCGTTGGTTGTCGCTGCGGTGAGAAATGTCTTCGGAACGCTGGCAGCGAATCCGACATTCGCCCCAGTTCGGACCGTGGGTTCGAGTAGAGAGAAAAAGGCCGGCGAAGCGCGGGATCTCTAAGGCGAAAAAGACTTTACACCCTGCCGCTTTTCGGGATGAACTGGAGGGCGATACCGTTATTGCACCAGCGCTTTCCCGTCGGCGGCGGGCCGTCATCGAAGACGTGACCATGATGGCCGCCGCACCGGATGCAGTGGTACTCGGTGCGCGGCCAAATCAGCTTGTAATCGGTTTTGGTTCCAAAGACACCGGGAATGGTTGTGAAAAAACTCGGCCATCCGGTGCCACTCTCGTATTTCATCGCCGAAGTAAACAACGGCAGATTGCAGCCGGCGCACGTAAAAACACCCGGGCGCTTTTCGTTGTTTAGCGGACTTGTGCCGGCGCGCTCCGTCCCCTCTTCGCGCAGGACGTGAAACTGCTCGGGACTGAGTCGCTTGCGCCATTCTTCGTTCGATAACTTGAGCGGTTCAGCCGGTGACGGCACTTTGACGCCGTCGGGGAGCAACTCGCGCCAACTCTTCTGCAGCGCTTCAATGTCTCTCATTGACGTTGCCAGGGCACCGAACGGTTCGCGCTTGAAGTAGGACCACAACCCCGCAGCCGCCAAACCGAGCAAGACTTTGCGTCGTGTCACCGAACCTCCAAGCGCGTCGCTCGCTTTGCCCTCCCGATTACTTTACCATCCCCCCTCGCCTCGTCGCCACCGTTTCGACCGGGGGTTTGGCGCGCGCGCTTTTCCCCAGGTTCTTGTGAATGATCGCCACCAGAATCAAGAGAAACGAGAGAAAGCGTATGAAGTAGAAGAGAGGGCGCCCTTCGTTGGGATCGCTGGTCAGCGCCAGGGCGAAGCGGTTGAGACCCTCAACGAAAAAGGAAATCGAAAAATAAAGGAAAAATCGATCTCCCGTATCCTTCCAAAAGCGCAGGAAAAACAGTCCCGCCACGAGCGAAGCCATCGCAATAGCGCCGAGCAACACGAGATCCATAAAGTCACGCCTCAGCCGCGATCCCAGATGATGCCATAGAGCAAAACCACCATCGCAAGAAACGCCACGACCAGGCGCCAGGTGAAGAGATTGATGTCTGGCACGAGAAGCCGATCGATCGCAACCAGCGCATTGTTCGCCGTCAGCCCCAGGAAGCACAGCCCTCCCCACAAAAGCAAGCGGTAGCCGCTCCGCGTGTAGCCACGGATCAACAGCGCCGCGCAAAACAGGGCCGCTGCCGTGCAAAGCGAATAAGCGAACAGCGCCATCGCCTACTTGTCTTTCCTCAGCTTAAATGCATCGGCGAATTCTTGCACCCTCGTTGCCGGCTTCGAATGAATGAGATTTGTCACCGGCACGAGATGCTTCGAATACACTTCGGCCACCCGCTCGATCATCTCATCCAACTCCTTTGACGCCGGCTCGTAGCGGTAGCGCGGCGGCCCGGTTAGTATCGCCACAAAAATACCGCGGGCGCAAAGGCTCGATACCACGCCCTCGGTTTGCTCCTCCGAGATGTAGAGCCTTTTCGCCAACTCCTCGACGCTCCATTCTTTGACCGGGTTGCTGCGTAGAAGCAAAATCGCTTCCATCTGTGCCACCGAATCGATGTGGTGTAGTATAAAGCGAGCTACTTCTTCTGGAATAATGTTGTTGTAGCTCATCGCATATTTTTTTCGCCCAGCGCTCCGAAGCGGACGCGGTTTAGTCGTCTCCGATTTCGCCAGCGGTAAGCGCCGGCGTTCGGAGTTCGATCGCGGCGCTTCGCGCTCCAACGGAGCTAGGTTTCGGCGTCCCAGATGATTCCGTACAGCAGCACCGCCATTGCCAGGGCCGCCACGACCAAGCGCCACGTAAACAGCGTCATATCCTCTCCGAGTAGAAGCTTGTCGATCACGAGCAGCGCGTTGTTTAGCGTCAGCCCCAAAAAACACAGGCTGCCCCAAAGGAGGAGACGATAGCGGCTCCGGTAGTAGGCGCGAAACAAGAGCCACGCGCAAAAGAAAGCGGTCACCGTGCAGAGCGAATAAAGTATCCCACCCATGGGACGTCCTTTTCGACTCCCGAGGCCCAACCTTTGGAGGGTTAGCCCGACCTTCGTTGTAGCTTAAAACTTTTATACTCCTAAAAGACGAGACACCCGGCTGTCAAGGCACCGCGCCACGGTTGAAGACGCCGTCGCAATATCCGATACTGGCCGGTATGATCCCGATGGCGGCCTCGGTCAAGCAAGCGTTCACGATGCCGGTCGGAACCGAGATCACGTTGCGCGGTTGGGTGCGGTCGCGGCGCGACTCCAAAGGCATCACCTTCGTCGAACTGAACGACGGTTCCCGACTCAAAAGCATGCAACTCGTGGTCGAGGCGGGCGCGGTCCCCGAGCAACTCCTCAGGCAAGTGACGACCGGGAGCAGCGTCGAAGCCTCCGGTGTGCTCAGTGAATCGCCTGCCAAAGGGCAGGCGATCGAACTGAAGGTTCGCAGGCTCCACCTTTTCGGGAGCGCGGATCCGGGCAGCTATCCCCTGCAAAAGAAAGGTCATACACTCGAGTTCTTGCGCGAGATCGGCCACCTTCGCGTGCGCAGCAACACCTTTGGCGCAACCTTCCGGGTGCGCAACGTATTGAGCCGAGCGATTCATCGGTTTTTTCAGGAGCGGGACTTTCTCTACGTGCAAACGCCGATCATCACGACCTCGGACTGTGAGGGCGCCGGTCAGTTGTTCAGCGTGACCTCGCTCGATCCGCGTCATATACCCCGCTCGGCCGACGGCGCGATCGACTGGTCCCAAGATTTCTTCGGCCGCCGCGCCTTTCTCACCGTGAGCGGCCAGCTCGAGGCGGAAATCTTCGCCCTCGCATTCTCGAAAGTATATACCTTTGGACCGACGTTCCGGGCGGAGAACAGCAATACGCCGCGGCATCTCGCCGAGTTTTGGATGGTCGAGCCGGAAATGGCGTTCTGCGAGTTGCGCGACGATATGGCGCTTGCCGAAGCGTTCTTGAAATCGATCATCCGTGCGGTGCTCGACGATTGCGAAGAGGACCTGCGCTTCTTCAACGATCGGATCGACAGTACCGTCATCGCCACGCTGGAGCACGTCGCGCAATCGACTTTCGGCCACATCAGCTACACCGATGCGGTGCGGGAGCTTCAGCGCTCGGGAAAGCGCTGGGAATTCCCAGTCGAGTGGGGCGCCGATCTACAGACCGAACACGAGCGTTTCTTGGCCGAGGTGGTTTTCAAAAAGCCGGTGATCGTGACCGACTACCCGAAGGAAATCAAGCCGTTTTACATGCGCGTGAACGATGACGGCAAAACGGTTCGCGCCATGGACGTGCTCGTCCCCAGGGTCGGCGAGATCGTCGGCGGAAGCCAGCGAGAAGAACGACTCGATGTCCTGTTGGAGAGGCTGCGCGCCGCCGGATTGGACGAAAAGGCATACTGGTGGTATCTCGATTTGCGCCGATACGGTTCCGCGCCGCATTCGGGGTTCGGTCTCGGCCTCGAACGCATGATGATGTACGTAACCGGCCTGAAGAACATCCGGGATGTCATCCCCTTCCCACGGACACCCGGTAACGCTGAGTTTTAACCGAATTTGCTCGGGCTCGCGAAATCCTCGATTCCTGCAACCGGCGGCCGGTCCGCGCCGGGGGCGCGTTTGGTCCTCTCCACTCGATCCTCTATCTTCGATTTGGCTTTGGGCCCGCGGCCTGTTAGCTTTCGGTAACGTTTCCGCTATAATACGCGCTTTCAAGGAACCGCAATGCTCTACCGGACCGATGATTTGAGGATCAGGGAGATCAAGGAGTTACTGCCCCCGTCGCACTTGTTGCGGGACTTTCCCATCACGCAGAATGCCGCCAGGACGGTCTACGAGACGCGCCAATCGATCCATCGGATACTCCACGGCGCCGACGACCGGCTGATGGTGGTTATGGGGCCGTGCTCGATCCACGACGTCAGGGCAGCCCAGGAATACGCGGGAAAGCTCAAGGCCGCAAAAAGTCGATTCGAAGCCGATCTTTTGGTGCTGATGCGCGTCTATTTCGAGAAACCTCGAACGACGGTCGGCTGGAAGGGTTTGATCAACGATCCCCAACTCGACGGAAGCTTTCAGATCAACAACGGCTTGCGCCTGGCGCGACGGCTGCTTCTCGAGCTGAACGAG